>NZ_AUFI01000005.1:0-1222 GCF_000426425.1 Bifidobacterium thermacidophilum subsp. thermacidophilum DSM 15837 | reverse complement strand
GTTGAGGGCCTGTGTGTCCGGTCTCCGACGGGGCCGGGCCGAGTGATAAAACGACGTGTGAGGCGAGCAGGATTGAATGCCTGGCCGGAGAGGGTGATGGCCCCGTAGCCGTATGCGTGTCGTCTCGGTATCACAGTTTGCCCAAGTAGCACGGGCCTCGTGGAATCCCGTGTGAATCTGCCCCGACCGTGGGGTGAGCCTAAGTATTCCCGTCTGACCGATAGTGTACCAGTACCGTGAGGGAAAGGTGAAAAGCACCCCGGGAGGGGAGTGAAAGAGTTCCTGAAACCGTGCGCCTACGATCCGTCGGAGCCTCCGTGTGGGGTGACGGCGTGCCTATCGAAAAATGAGTCTGCGAGTCAGTGGCATGTGGCGTGCATAAGCCGTGTGGCGTATGCGTAGCGAAGGCGAGTCCTAATAAGGCGTTTGTCGCGTGTCCTGGACCCGAAGCGGGATGATCTAGCCCTGGGCAGGTTGAAGCGTGGGTAAGACCGCGTGGAGGACCGCACCCACCTGGGTTGAAAACCGGGGGGATGACCTGGGGCTAGGGGTGAAAGGCCAATCAAATTCCGTGATAGCTGGTTCTCTCCGAAATGCATTTAGGTGCAGCGTCGCGTGTCGCCTCCGGGGGGTAGAGCTACCGGATGCTTGAGGGCCCGGTTCGGGTACCGACAGCAGCCGAACTCCGAATACCCGTGAGGTGTGGCGCGGCAGTGAGTCGGCGGGGGATAAGCTCCGTCGTCGAGAGGGAGACAGCCCAGAGCGTCGTTTAAGGTCCCGAAGCGTGTGCTAAGTGGGAAAGGATGTGGGGCCGCATAGACAGCCAGGAGGTTGGCTCAGAAGCAGCCATCCTTGAAAGAGTGCGTAACAGCTCACTGGTCTAGTGGTCCCGCGCCGACAATGTAGCGGGGCTCAAGCACACCACCGAAGACGCGCCGGCAGTTGATGCCGGGTAGGAGAGCGTCCCCCATGGGGCGAAGCGGCCGCGTGAGCGTGTCGTGGACCGTGGGGGAGTGAGAATGCAGACATGAGTAGCGAGAGACGGGTGAGGATCCCGTCCGCTGGATGACCAAGGGTTCCGGGGCCACGTTCGTCGTCCCCGGGTCAGTCGGGTCCTAAGGCGAGGCCGACAGGCGTAGTCGAATGGATGAACGGGTTGATATTCCCGTACCGGCTGGGGACCGTCAAAGCCGAAGCGCGTGCGCTAACCTCCGCTTCCCGT
>NZ_AUFI01000004.1:0-2259 GCF_000426425.1 Bifidobacterium thermacidophilum subsp. thermacidophilum DSM 15837 | reverse complement strand
CCCCACGCGCAACCCCCGACGGGTATCACACGCGCAAGGTTTGGCCTGGTCCGCTTTCGCTCGCCACTACTCACGGAATATCCTTTCCTGCAGGTACTGAGATGTTTCACTTCCCTGCGTACCCCCCGCACCATAGGTGCGGTGACAGCCCATGACGGCTGCCGGGTCACCCCATTCAGAAACCCTCGGATCAAAGCCAGCTCGGCGGCTCCCCGAGGCATATCGCTGCCCGCCACGTCTTTCATCGGTCCCGTCTGCCAAGGCATCCACCATACGCCCTTGCAGGCAACCCCACACACGGGGAACCCGCAAGACCAAACGAACACCGGACGACAGATCATCAACACTCTGCGATCACAAAACGATCAAACAAACAACCAGACCCCCATCAAAGGGGACCCGGTCGAAATACATCAGTACAAGCAGACCACGACCAGCCACCCCCCAAAGGGGCGGCCACGCGGTCCGCTCGCGTCCACTCTCCAGTTCTCAAACCACCACGCCACACCACACACCCCGACCCGGAACACCCGGGAAGGAACCCATGGCGGGCACCCGAACGCCAACCCCCCACACAAGAAGGGCCGTGGCGGCCAGGGAACCCAACAGCATGCCCATACCCGCCCCCACAAGGGAGGCGCAACGACCCTTCCACGCCAGCACGCCCGGCACCCCGGGAACAAACCCCCAGGCACCATGCCAGGCAACAAAACAATTCTCCGTAGAAAGGAGGTGATCCAGCCGCACCTTCCGGTACGGCTACCTTGTTACGACTTAGTCCCAATCGCGAGCCTCACCTTAGACGGCTCCCCCCAGCAATACTGGTCAGGCCACCGGCTTCGGGTGCTGCCCACTTTCATGACTTGACGGGCGGTGTGTACAAGGCCCGGGAACGCATTCACCGCGGCGTTGCTGATCCGCGATTACTAGCGACTCCGCCTTCACGGAGCCGGGTTGCAGGCTCCGATCCGAACTGAGACCGGTTTTCAGGGATCCGCTCCATGTCACCATGTCGCATCCCGCTGTACCGGCCATTGTAGCATGCGTGAAGCCCTGGACGTAAGGGGCATGATGATCTGACGTCATCCCCACCTTCCTCCGGGTTAACCCCGGCGGTCCCCCGTGAGTTCCCGCCATGACGCGCTGGCAACACGGGGCGAGGGTTGCGCTCGTTGCGGGACTTGACCCAACATCTCACGACACGAGCTGACGACGACCATGCACCACCTGTGAACCCGCCCCGAAGGGAAACGACATCTCTGCCGTCGTCGGGAACATGTCAAGCCCAGGTAAGGTTCTTCGCGTTGCATCGAATTAATCCGCATGCTCCGCCGCTTGTGCGGGCCCCCGTCAATTTCTTTGAGTTTTAGCCTTGCGGCCGTACTCCCCAGGCGGGATGCTTAACGCGTTGGCTCCGACACGGGACCCGTGGAAGGGCCCCACATCCAGCATCCACCGTTTACGGCGTGGACTACCAGGGTATCTAATCCTGTTCGCTCCCCACGCTTTCGCTCCTCAGCGTCAGTAACGGCCCAGAGACCTGCCTTCGCCATTGGTGTTCTTCCCGATATCTACACATTCCACCGTTACACCGGGAATTCCAGTCTCCCCTACCGCACTCCAGCCCGCCCGTACCCGGCGCAGATCCACCGTTAGGCGATGGACTTTCACACCGGACGCGACGAACCGCCTACGAGCCCTTTACGCCCAATAAATCCGGATAACGCTCGCACCCTACGTATTACCGCGGCTGCTGGCACGTAGTTAGCCGGTGCTTATTCGAAAGGTACACTCACCCCGAAGGGCTTGCTCCCAAACAAAAGCGGTTTACAACCCGAAGGCCTCCATCCCGCACGCGGCGTCGCTGCATCAGGCTTGCGCCCATTGTGCAATATTCCCCACTGCTGCCTCCCGTAGGAGTCTGGGCCGTATCTCAGTCCCAATGTGGCCGGTCGCCCTCTCAGGCCGGCTACCCGTCGAAGCCTTGGTGGGCCCTCACCCCGCCAACAAGCTGATAGGACGCGACCCCATCCCACGCCGCAAAAGCTTTCCCCGCACCCCATGCGGGGCGCGGGAACATCCGGCATTACCACCCGTTTCCAGGAGCTATTCCGGAGCATGGGGCAGGTTGGTCACGCATTACTCACCCGTTCGCCACTCTCACCCGCAGGCAAAGCCCGCAGGATCCCGTTCGACTTGCATGTGTTAAGCACGCCGCCAGCGTTCATCCTGAGCCAGAATCGAACCCTCCACAAAAAA
>NZ_AUFI01000003.1:0-16712 GCF_000426425.1 Bifidobacterium thermacidophilum subsp. thermacidophilum DSM 15837 | reverse complement strand
GCGCATGCCCCGACATACGCAGCTCACCTGAGAGGAAACAAACCACACAATCCGGAGGCCGTAATGTCGGGTTGCGCATGTCTTGACATACGGCACACGACAGACACCAGACGTTCCAATCCACCCGGAGACCGTAATGCCGGTTTATATATGTCCGGGCATGCGCAAACCACGGAATACTGCCGGGCGCGGCCGCGTTCCGGCGAGATTTGATTAACAGCGTTTGTCACGGCATACGAGATTTGTGAGGAGACCGGAACAATGGCTCAGGCCCCACACGCCTACCCTCACCAGCACGCTGACGACCATGAGGTCTGACAAGGCCGCCAGTGTGTGAGGATCCACTCACGCACTCACCCCTCACCGGCACACCGACGACCGGAATCATCGACGGAACCGTCATCGTGTGAGAATTCGCTCACACAGTGACGGTCTGGAGGGTGGGTTTTGCCGGTTCGGCGCGACTCTGCCGTGGTTGTGTGAGGATTGGCTCACACAGTGCCGGTTGGGTTGATGGGATTGGCTGATTTGGAAGTGCTCGGTGGTCATTGTGTGAGGATTGGCTCGCACGGTGGCGGTTCGGGTGGTTGGGATTGCGGTGGCGGCATCACCTATGGGTGACTGTGTGAGGATTGACTCACACACCGACCTCTAACCGACTAGCAAACGACCATCACAGCTTACGACACCGCCACCATGTGAGGATTGGCTCACACACTCGCCCCGCGCCAACATGGAAACGCCTAATCGAGTCGTCAGAACCGGCACTGTGTGAGGATTGACCCGCACACTGGCAACCGGAACAGCAAGAAACAACCATCAGGACGGATAGGACCGCCAGCGTGTGAGAATCCGCTCACACACTCACCCCTCACCGGCACACCGACGACCAGAATCATCGACGGGACCGCCGCCGTGTGAGGACTGGCTCACAAACCAGCCGCCGGGACAACCAGAAACAGCCACTAGCCCCGATAGGACCGCCACCGTGTGAGAACTGGCTCACACACTCGTCCCGCGCCAACATGGAAACGCCTAATCGAGTCGTCAGAACCGGCACTGTGTGAGGATTGGCTCGCACACTGGCAACCGGAACAGCAGGAAACGACCATCAGGACGGATAGGACCGCCACCGTGTGAGGATCCGCTCACAAGTGCGGCATCGCGTGCAGTCAGCGCGTTGCCGCAAGCCATTGGGGACAGGATTTCAGTCACCACCAGAAATACAGCGAGGCGGGCGGGAACCCACTCAATAGGTTCCCGCCCGCCTCGTTCACAGAGCAATCAAACCGGACGGCCCGACCTGCAAAACTAGTCAAACCGGGCGGTGTAACCAGCCAAGTCGGTCAAGTCGGCCAAACCAGTCAAGTCGGCCAAACCAGCCCAGAGCCAACAGCTACACCATCTGGCAGCCGCTCTCGGCTCAGACGCCCTGCAGCACCACTTCCGCAGCACTACTCCGGCAGCGCTTACTTGGACACGCCAGACGTCGCGTTCTCGATCGCGTCGGAGGACGCGTTGGTCTGGGTGGACCCGGAGTTGAGAATCGCGAGGATGTTGCTGTTGATGGTCACGGTGCTTTGCGAGTCATCATCGGCGACCGAGTAACTCACGCTGGTCGGCACTGCGATGCGGTCGATGCGCTGCACCTGGTCGACAAAGTTGCGCAGCGCGTCATACCCGCCTTGTGCACTGATGGTCACCGGCACGGCAACAACCTTCTTCGCACTGATTTGCGAGGACGCGTCACTCGGCAAAGTGGCAGCGGCAGCGGTTCCGAAGCTCACGCTCTGGATAGTGGTTCCGGAGTTGGTCGCCGCACCGTCGAGCGAGGCGATGAACGCCGACTGGTCGTAGCTGGTCGGAATGCCGCGCTGGAGCTCAGCGAGACGGTTCTTGTACAGCGTGGTGTTGGCGCTTGCCGTGTTCAGCAGGTCAATGTCCTTTTGCAGTTTGTCGTTCTGCTTCTGGATTTGCGCGGTTTCCGCATTCGCGGCGCTGACCTTCTGCGTTGCCGGCATGATTACAGACGACCAGGTGACACCGAGCATGATCACGATGAGGACGATCAGGCCGATCCATATCGCCTTGTGCTTGTTGAAATTCATCGTTATCTCCTTGGTGTTGCGTTAGTTGCTCGAGCTGCTGGACGAGCTAGAGCTGCTGCTTGACGATCCGCTGCCGTCGGCCGCTGCACTCAGCTGGTTACGCAGCGTGGTGACCATGCCGCGCAGAGTCTTGGAGGTACCGCCGGAGTTGTCGCTGCGTTCGGTGGTGTTGCCGTCGAGCTTCAGCGCGATGGTTCCGGTGTAGGTGTAGCCGCTGTCCTGTCCGCCGGTCACGGAGCTCAGGTCTCCGGTGACGAAACCGTTGACGCCCGCGAAGTTGTTGATGAACTGTTGTGCGGAAATGAAGTTCGGCGAGGAAACGGTGAAGCTGACCTGGATTACGCCGTTACCGCCCCACACGCTCGCATCAGAAGACGTGCTTGAAGATCCCGAGGTTCCGCCACCCGGCTGGTATTCGGTCAGTTGGAGGCTCGTATACTTGGCGCCTTCAGGCAGAGACGAGTTGAGCTGGTCGGTGACTGCGAGCCAGTTGACTTCGCCGTACAGCGCAGCAACGCGCGCCACGTTGATGTCGTAGGAGGTGACGAGCACGTCCTGGATTTCCTTGAATTCCGCCTTGCGAGCGGTCAGGGTGGTCTGCTGGAGCCGCGCGTCGTCTGTTTCGCCACGTGCCGCGACAACGAACTGGTTGGCAACGAGTCCCGCGATGAAGCACAGCACCAGCACGCCGACGGTCACGAAGCCCATGATCTTAGCGATCTGGCGGTCCTTGTTGATGGCCGCAACCGACTTCGGCAGGAGGTCGACGCTCAGACTCCACTGGTCGGGCGGGGTGAGCCTGCCGGTCTTCTTGGACTTGCCGAGGCTGGACAGGTCGGCGTTGAGGATGCTCCCCTTGGCCTTCTTGCCATCCTTCTTGCCATCCTTCTGGTCATTGTTCTTGTCTTGGCGGCTCGGCGCGGACTTTTCGCCTTTGCCGCTGTGGCTACCTTTGCTGAATGCGCTCATCGTGGCCTCTTTCCTAGCGCAAGCCCGAGGACCGCCGCATATTCGGGTCCGTGGACGTTGATGTTCTGCCGCTTGGCGTCCTCTCCGACGATGAAGTGGGTGAAGGGGTCGCCGATGGTGACGGTCTTGTTGGTGGAGCTGGCGAGCACTGGCGGGAAGCCGGCGAGCATAGAGCCCGCTCCGACCAGGACGATATCGTCGGCCACCATTGCCGGGTGGTCGGTGTTGTACACGTTCAGGGTGTTACGAATACCGACAATCAGCTGCGCTGTGGTGTCGCGGATGATTTCCTCGGCTTTTTCGAGCCGTTCGTCGCCGACGACGTTCTGCAGACCGATGCGGTTCTTGATTTCGAGTGCGCCTTCGAACGGGATGTCGAGTGCCTTGGCAACAGCCTGGGTGATATCGTCTGCACCGGACGGCACGGCTCGCAGTGCGACCGGGTGCCCTTGCGAGAGGACGATGACATCGGTGCTGTTGGAGCCGACGTTGACGACAGCGATGGCCTTGTCGCGGGATTGGTCGCGGAAGACGCGTGCCAGCGAGAACGCGCTGACGTCCACGGAACGCACAGCGAACCCGGCGTTCTGGATTGCCGTGGTGGTTTTCTCGACGCCGGTGCGCAAGGTCGCCACGACCATGCCGTGGAGCACGGCGCCTTGGGCCTGCTCTTCACGGGTGAGGGGTACGAAATCGATGATGGAATCGTCTACCGGCAGCGCGATGTAGTTCTTGACCTGGAACGGCAGGGTGTCGTGCAGTTCGGCGAGCGGCATCTCCGGGAAGGTCATTTCCCTGTAGACCACGCGACGGCTTGTGTAGACGAGCGCGAGATCCTTGGGGAATTTCGCGTTCTTGATAAGCCCCCTGAGCAGGCCGGTCACGGTCTGCGGGTCGACGACTTCACCGTCGACGACCGCGCCGGTCGGCAGGCCGATCGTGCGGTATTGCAGTATCTGCGGCCGTTCCGTGTAGGGATTGGCGATGACGGCCGCGCGAATCGCGTCGTTCGACAGCGACAGTGTCGTGATTGGCTTCATGGCTTCCTCCTTTTCCTTTCTCTTTCCTGTGGACTAGTTAAGCCCGCAAATCGTTAGGTACCAGTTGGCGATTGGCGCGCCGACGTAGATGCCGATCCACGCTCCGATGAGCATGTACGGGCCGAACGGGACTCCGCCTTTCATGTTGATGCGTTTACGCGCCACTTGAATGAGCGCGAAGGCTCCCCCGACGATGAACGCTGCGAACGCCCCGACGATGAGCTGCCTCAAGCCGAGCCACCCGAGGATGAGCCCGACAATGACGGCGAGTTTCGCGTCGCCCAGCCCCATGCCGTTTGGCCAGATAAAACCGAGCAACACGTAGAAGGCTGCAAGGGCGACCGCGCAGATGACGGCACGCAACAGCGGCGTCCATGAGCCGGTCCCCCATGAGGCGAGGGCGAGCAGGGCGAGTATGAGCAGCATGGACGGGTACGTCATGATATCGAGGATGAGTTGCACGTCGATATCAATGAACGCGATGACGATGCTCAGCCATGCGAAGTAGATGGTGACAGGGAGCAGCCACACCGGGTACAGGTGGAGGGCCGGGCCGAGTACGGCGAGCATGGTCATGAATCCGCCGAGCAGTTCGACCAGTGGGTACCGCCCGGAGATTGGCTCGTGGCAGTCTCGGCATTTGCCGTGCAGCACCAGGTACGAGATGACGGGGATGTTGTCGTGCCAACGAATCGGGGACTTGCAGTTGGGGCAGAAGCTCCGCTTCGGGTTGACCAGACTGATGCCGTTAGGCACGCGCCAGATAACCACGTTAAGGAACGAACCGATAAAGCACCCGATCACGAACGCGACGACGGCCAGCACCACGGTGGTGACACCGTCGCCGTACGCGCTCGTGTCCAGATGCGGCACACCATAGCCGACCAGAACATCACCGGCGGCAAGGATGGAGGAAGTCAACACCGCTAATCACCACTTCCAGTTCGCAGCGTCCACATACTTGCTGGATGCGTAGCTGATGGAGGCATCGGTCTTAACGTCATATTGGATGCTGACCCCGGCACCAGCAGAAGCAGAATGCGATTTGTCGGTGGCGTTCCATTGCTGCGGATAGTATGACGCTCCAACTGCATCTGTCATTCTCCCTTGGCATTTCTGCAGTTGAACGCGTTCATCCCTTTGCCAATTTGGCAATCCAGTAGTTTCCGTAAGGCATAAGGCATCAGGGCTCAACCATGGTTTAGTTTTATCCGATACCGATGATGCCAACACAAAAGTGAAGTTAAATCTTGCCTTGTTTGGATCTTGATTTTCATCAGCAACTTTCTCATATCGATAGAACGTCGCCTTAGAATCTGACGTATTGCATTGGCCCTCCTTGGATTTCAAGTAAGCGCCAGCACTTGTACTATCAACAACTAGACATCCTGGGCTGGTACTACCAGTATCCCCGGCAATTTCAAACGTAAGATTTGTGGTGCTCGGTTCAACCGATTCGACAATTCCAGTAGCTTCATTAACTTTTACGTCTCCACCTTTAACGTAAGTAATGTAATCGTTCTGCCAATGCCCTCCGCCAATTCCGCTCCAAGTGCTATCACCGGAAACCGAAGGACATTGCGGTGCGACTGATGGATTAATGTTACTGTTACCGAAAATGTTAACAGCTCCCGCATTGCAGAATGGCCTCAATGGTGCCGCATTGACACTGCAAAGGAACGTAAGAGTGTCAGCCCCAGAAGCACTAGCACCAAGCGCGTTCATGCAATAACCTGTATCGCTGACAATTTGATGTGTTTCCCATCCCGCTTCACCAGCACTCCCAAGTGAAGAGAAGTACTCGTTTGTGGTGTCCAAACCAGAGGCATTCAAGCTAGTACTCCACCTACTCACTTGGAGATAACATTCTTTCGATCCATCGAATTGTGCATCGCTGGCATTATTGCCACCAGGATTCGTATCACAAGATCGATGAAAATTATTATCACCGCTAAGATTTGCAAACTTCGCATTCGACGCAATGATCTGTTCATACAGGGTATTTCCCCAACTCAGTGGTCCTTCTGCAACTCTTGTATATTGTCCGCTGTTATCTTTGTTCAGGTACGCGGCATTAATAAAAGCATAATAGAAGCTCCATTTCTGCGATTTCATCAATTGGCTGTTTGCATCATTACGCTCAGCCTGAAGCGAGTATCCATGATTCGAGCCCGGTACCGTCTGAGTACCGGTAGATTTTGGCGAATACGATGTTCCGCACTCAGTCAATCGCGCAGGAGCGGCATTCGCTGACGCATTGTATACGGAGAGGCCAGTAACGCACCAATTCGTGGGTACTAATGCTGTACCGTCATCACTCCAATGAGCGAGTCTAATACTATCGTCATCATAATAAATCCAATTATTCGTATATTTGTACTCGCCATGCGCTTGGCAATACGATGAATACTTGAACGTATATGATCCATTTGTATCTGTACTAGTCGCACGCCTAAACAAACGTATTACAGCATTTTTAATCTTTGAGTTAAAGATATCATCGGAATATTTACCTGTGTTGACATCAATGAAATCTGACTCTTTCAATGGAGTGCCATTCGTGCCATTTGAAGCTACCATACACAGAGAGCTGCGGGGATCAGGTATTGTTTTTGACATATCCAAATACATACTGTCATCGGCGGTCACAGTATCGATATCCTTGTTCGCTGTCAATGTCATGCCGGTGACATGTACCCATAACCCGTTATATGATTGCTTTGATTCGATGAAACTAACAGAAGCAGCTCCGTTATGCCCAGAGCCGTGTATAATTGTCTGCTCTTTCGCCTGACCAAACTTATAAATCGCCGCCGCAGTACGCACCGGATCAGCTTCAGTTCCGGCGGTTCGACCGTCAGGGTAACGGTTCACATACCCGTAGGAGACAACCACGGCATACTTCACGGTAGACAGTTTGGTCGCATCAGAAACAAGCTTCCCAGTTGTATTAGGATCGCCGTCGTAGTACCCAATCTGAATACGATACGAGAGCTTCTGGTCATGCGTCGAGCTGGATGTCGAAACAGCCGTAGTACCGGAGGTCGTATCGTTGACCGGAACATAATTCAGGGTCACAACCTTCGCGGTTCCGGTGGCGGAACTTGATGCGGTAGCAGTCTCAACAGCATACGTCTCGTCAAGCGACGTCTTGCTCGGGTCAGCCGTCGTGGCAGGCATCAGCTTGTCATAATTGCCCGTTTCATAATAGCTTTCCGCCGCGCGCAGGAAGCTCAGGCCTGCCTGCAATCCGGCCTCAGCCGCCACCTTGCCCTGGGCGTTGCGCGCGTTGTTACGGTATGGCAACGCCTGGGACAGCAGAATGCCCAGCAGCAGTGTCGAGGTGAGCAACACCACGAGGATGAACATGAGCGCCATCACCATAGTGACGCCCGACTCCTTGTTCTTGCAGTGTGCACGCAGCCGCGTACCCACCGCGCGATCAAGACGACGCCACAACACTGACTCTTTCATGACAACCTCTTCGCTGTTTGTATTCCGTGTTCCTGTACTTGGAATCGGTTCCTATTCCTGGATCCCTACCTGAGAAGCGCTTTCGCGACCGTGATCACATGTTGTCGATCGCGTTGAACATGTCGAACATCGGCATGTACAGTGCGATGACCATAAAGCCTACGATGACGCCGAGGATAAGGATCATAATCGGCTCGAGCAGTGAAGTCAGCTGCTTGGCGATCGACTGCGCCTCCTCGTCGTACGCGCGACCGGCATTGTCAAGCATCTGGTCCACCGCACCCGAATCCTCACCGATCGCGACCATCTGTACCAGCATGTTCGGGAACACCGGTTCCATCGCCATCGAATCCGCCAGACGGCGGCCCTTCTGGATCTCAGTGCTCACCGTACGCGTCGCATTCTCAATCGTGTAATTGCCCGACGTCGAACCCACGATGTCCAACGCGTCAGTAATCGGCACACCGGCGTGCAGCATCGATGAGAAGTTGCGGCAGAACCGTGCCAACGCCACATTCGTGTTCAACTTGCCGAACACCGGGGCCTTCAACTTGAACGGCTCCCACCACCGGCGAATGAACACTTCCTTGCGATTACGGCGCCACCACACCGCGAACACGAAAATCGCGATCACCAGAATCGGAATGGCGATAGGCGCGGCCTGGCCCATGACCACCAGAACCTTAGTGATGGCGGGGAGTTCCGCACCCATGGAATCGTACATGTTCTTGAAGGTCGGCACGATGGTCAACAGCATGACGCCGACAAGCAGCAAGGCGATGCACAACACGACAATCGGGTAGGCCATCGCGGACTTGATCTGCTGCTGCAACCGCACATCCGCCTCGAAGCTCGAGGCGATGGTGTTCAACGCGCCATCCAGGAAGCCGCCAGTCTCGCCCGCTCGCACCATGTAAATCATGATTGCCGGGAAGATGTCACTCTGCTCCTGCATGGCGTCGGAGAAGGACTTACCACCTTCGATATCCGTCAGGCACTGACGGAGCGCATCACGCAGCTTCTGGTTCGGCGTCTGGTCCACCACGATGTTCAGTGCGCGCGTCAGCGAGACGCCTGCGGTCACCATGGTCGCCAGCTGGCGGGACATGACCGCGAAGTCTTTCTTGGACGGGTATTTTGCGAAACCGAGGTTGAGCTCCTTGTTCAACCCGCCCGCCTCAGAGGTGTTCACCACTTCGGTGGGGATGATGCCGAGCTTTGTGATGCGCGCAATCGCCTGGTCTTGCGTTGCCGCCTCGACCGTGCCCTGCTGCCTGCGCGTGCCATCCGTCGTTACGCCCTTGTACCGCCAGACCGCGGCCTTATTTGCTTGACCCTGTGGCATGTTCACCCCGTTAGTTGTGATTCTCCGTATTCGCGCCCTTTCGAGCGCCTCCCCTGTGTTCTCTCTTCTCTACCCGCCGGATTATTCCGGTACGTGCATGAATCGCATCACAAGCACCACAAAGGAGCAAAGTGCCTGCAATGCGTTTATCTGCGGCTTCTTACGAGGCCGCAGACCGGCAATTCACCCTCTCATGCAAAGGATGCATCACCGGAAAAGTCACGGCGCCGACATATCAGATCACCCTGAACACTCTTCATGATGTTCTCCTTCTTTCGAAGTTCCGGATATGCCGGATTTTCCAAGCGCCTCCGTGGTGCCAGGATGTGGCGGTTGTGTGCAACCGCGCACAGTCAGCAGTGAAGAATCTGCCGGCTTCACCGCAAGTTTACCATATGTTGCATGCGTTTGCATCTAAGGCGATGTCATACTTCGGTATATGAACGTCGCCAACTTCTTGGCTATTTTCGCCGTTATGGGATGTCAAACGATTGACGTCGTAAATCAATCACGCAACGCACAAGTGCCATTGTTTCATCATGTTTTGCAAACGCTGTCAGCAACTCCATGTATCAGTCGGCCAATCCTCAATGATGGGAATCCGTCACTGGCATGCCGCATAGGTGATTGCCGCCGAACCTGTGGCACTAGACGCCGCGGAATTCCTTGAGCTGAATGTCACCTGAGTGTTCGACGTAACCAGTTTGCTGCCCGTATACTGGCCGACAACCGGCGAGAACTGCAAGGTATCAGTCGATTTCACCGTCAACAGGTCAGCCTTGCTCAATCCTGTGGCCGTCGGAGCGTTGGTAATCGAGTTCAGCAGCGCATGCTTCGCGGAATACGTGCCGTGGGCACCAGTGTTGTCTACATCTGCAGTCTGGTAATACAAGACTCCGGTATCTTGCAAAGAACCGCTCGTCCAAGTCGCCGGCTTGTAATACAGCATGATGCACTGGCCGACACTCGCACTGGCCGCACCGGAATCATTGCCGGACGACGGCGCCGAATAAATCAACACCGTGTTCTTGTCGGTGGAACCGCTGCTACCACCCGTCGTGGCATATCCGATCGAGTTGGAATACGTGACGAAACGCTCAAGCCGCTGGGTTGCCATCATTACCGTAGACGCCGATTGGGCACGCACCGCAGTCGAATTTGTAGACCGAAGGTACTGCATAACACTGGCGGTGAACACCGACGAGAACAAGAGGAATATACCGAGCGCCACCATGAGTTCCGTCAGGGAAACGCCCTTTTGCTTATCGGTGTTCCTCAGCTTGCGCCAACGAGATGCAAGCTTTCCTGCTAATCCTTCATGCTTCGCATCACAAGATCCGCTGCGCATGCTTACTGTTGCCGCCGGTTTTCCAACATTGCTCATACCACTATCCATACTGCTCACCGCCTCACTTGCTCTTCAAGGTGTCGTCATTGCTGCCATCGAAAATCGTGGCAGTGCTGTACCAGCAAGTCTTGCCCTGATGCTGGCTGTCCGGCCAAGTGACAAGCACAACCACGCGGACCATCGGCGAATAGGTCGGACTAGAAGCGGTACCAGTGTTGAACGGGCCGGTGGGGAACTTCGTGGCGTCGGTGATGGATGCTGCATCAACGGCTTTGTTGCCTTCGCCGACATATTTGTACGCACCGACAGCGCCGGATGAAGTCACCAGACCTTGCTTCGACGCGGACAGGCAGGAAGCCTCGGTAGACAGGCGATAACATTTGCCGACAACCGTGTATACGGTATACGTGGTGCCTTTGCCCTGCTGGTCGTTGGTCTCGACCTTGGCCTGGATCGCCGTGGCGCTTGGAGAATCATTCCACCCCAGATCGATGGTGTCGGAAGCGTTCTCAATCACATTGAGATCGGTAGCCTCCTTGAGTGCCTCCTGCGCCCCCGACTTGGACATGCCCGACGTGAGTGTGGAGAAAATCGTGTTGCCGTCCTTGCCCTTCACGCTTTCCTGCACCTGCTCCATACCCGATTCGGCAAGTCCGACCGCGATGGCACGCTGCTGGTGTGCGTAAGAAGAATGCACGGCGGTGATGGCGAACTGGGCAGCCGCCAGTCCAACGAGCGTCAACATGCCAATCGCCACAATGACCTCGACCATGGTGAAGCCGCGCTGCATACGTTTGAGCAGCGCCCGCCTCCTACCGTATGTATGGCCCACGGTTGCTCTCCTCTCTTATGCCGGGCGTCAACCCGTGCCGGGAACTTGTTTTCTCTCTCGTTTTCCGTATTACCCTGCTGCCAGTCAATGACCGCCAGATAACAGGCGAGCCCCGCAAGGCCTCAACCCTGCGGGGCGGATTGGCGTCACGGCTTATACGGACGCCATTCCAAAGCGCCTGTGGTGCTGTCGTACTTGTATTCGAAATCACCCAAATCGCTGTTCCCCCCTTCGACGGTGTAGGAGTCACCGCCGTTGGCGGGTTTGTAGCTGATGGTCACCTTGATGGTGTTGTCTTTGGACACTGTAACGGGGGTGCCGCTGATGGTGCCGCCGGACTGCGTAAACGTGCATACGCACACCTTGTCGCTGCATGTCGCCGAAGAATCATTGCTCTTCATCGTAAGCTTTTCGCCGTCTTTGAGCTTGGTCATGGCAGTGGCGATGGTCACCTGAGCATTGTGCACGTCGTTCTGCACGGATGAACGCCATGCCGACTTACGCTGATTCAGATAAATAGGGACCGCCACACCGGCAAGAATGCCGATGACGATCACGACGACAAGCAGCTCAACCAAACTGAACCCTTGCTCGTCACGAGCCTTACGCATTGCCTTTCTCATGGCTACTACCTCCGCAACACCACAGTCGCTTGCACACCGCAGGTGCCTTACACATCTGCATGCATAATCGCTGACGTGTACGCTCCAGCCATGGAACAGTGCACGTCACACACCTGACGGATATGAGCATTTTATCACTTAACGTGACAACTATCGGCCATTATAGGGGGTGCAGGTTATCAATCATTGCTTAAACGTTTAATGTTTGGTGGTATGCATACGTTCTCATTGCAATAATCATGCCGCATAAGCCTTGAAACATGTAGCATCCACCAATATTGCGACACGGCTACCCCCCCAACACGACCCCCCAACGTTCTCAGTTAACGGTATAGTTGTCTTTATTATGGGCGCGCGTAGCTGATGCCGGCAAGACGCACCAAGAGCATGGACCAAGGACGGAGGATTGACGACATGGGTGAGGACACCAACTCGAGAGGGCTGTTCTTCCGCAAGCGGCCGAAGGAAGATGAGCATCAGGACGAGCCGCAGGCGCCACATTTTGATCCGACCACAACCTATGACACTTCGATGGTGTTCAAACCCAGCGGTCCCAAGCACGCTGCCACCAATGACGGCTTCGACCCCACCACCGCCCCGTCCATGACCGGCGATTTCATGGCGGACGAGAAGGCGGAGCGTGCCTTTGCAATGGAGCTCGCGCAGAGCATGAGCCTGCCCTTCGTTGACCTCAACGAATACCAGGTCGACCGCAGCGTCATCGACAAGGTGCCCGCCGAGATGTGCCGCGCCGAAAAGCTCCTGCCCATCTCCATCATCAACGGCCGTCTCGCCCTCGCCATGGCCAACCCGCGTGACCTGTCCGCCGTCGACGGCGTGTCCGCGACCACCGGCATGACCGTCCTGCCCATGGTCGCCATGCCTTCGCAGATGGAAACCGCGCTCAACCGCTATCTTCGCGCCAACGACGAGCTCAACGAGATCTCCCACGAGATCGCGGCAACCGCCAAGAAGGAAATCAACCTCGAATCGGACGACGAGGAAGACTCCTCCCCCGTCGCGCGCTTCGTCAACCTGCTCATCAACCAGGCCATCGACGACAACGTCTCCGATATCCACATCGAGCCACAGGAAGACGGCCTCGAAGTCAGGTACCGTATCGACGGTGTGCTGCACGTGTTCCAGAGGGCGCCAAAAGCCATGATCCAAGGCGTCATCAGCCGTATCAAGGTCATGGCCGACCTCGACATCGGCGAACGCCGTCGCCCGCAGGACGGCCGTATCACCGTCCGTCACGGCGGCAAAAGCGTCGACCTGCGCGTCGCCACCCTGCCGACCGTCTGGGGCGAGACCGTCGTCATGCGTATTCTTTCGACCCCCGCCGGCAATCTCAAAGTCGAAGACCTCAACTTCTCTGAACGCAACCTCAAGGTCTTCCAGAAGGCATACCAGCGTCCGTACGGCATGGTGCTCGTCACCGGCCCTACCGGATCCGGTAAGTCCACCACCCTGTACGCAACGCTCGGCGACGTGGCCAAACCGGAAATCAACATCATCACCGTTGAAGACCCGGTCGAGTTCCGCATGAAAGGCATCAACCAGGTACAGGTCAACGTCAAGGCCGGCCTGACCTTCGCTGCGGCCCTGCGCTCCATTCTGCGAGCCGACCCTGATGTCGTGCTCATCGGCGAGATCCGAGACCAGGAAACCGCGACCATCGCCATCGAAGCGTCACTGACCGGCCACTTGGTGCTTTCCACCCTGCACACCAACGACGCCCCGAGCGCCGTCACCCGAATGACCGAAATGGGCGTCGAACCGTTCCTCATCAGCTCCTCGCTCGCCGCCGTAATGGCGCAGCGACTCGCCCGACGGCTGTGCAAGCGCTGCGCAAGAAAAGACAAGGCGACTGTGGCCGAACTCAAAATGCTCGGCGTCCCCTACAAGGAAGGCGACGAGCTGCCGGACGTCTGGCGTCCGGTCGGCTGCCAGGAATGCTCCAACACCGGGTACAAAGGCCGTGTGGCCATCCAGCAGGTCATGGGCGTGGACGAGAAGATGGAAGGGCTCATCGCCAAGGGCGCAACCAGCCTCGAAATCGAGAAAGCCGCGACCGAGGCCGGCATGACCAGCCTGCGCGAAGACGGGTGGCAGAAGGCGCTTGCCGGAGTCACCTCAGTCGAAGAGGTGTTGCGAGTCACAGTGTGATCCGGCAACGCGCGATTCGAACTTCGCATGAACCCGTCCGGTGCGCGCGGAATACAGCACACCAGAAGAGAAGAGACACGAGGACACAGCATGACAGACACAAATGAAACGCAGAACGCCGGGCCAGGCGGGTCCGCAGACCAGACTGGCGGCGGGATTGCGGGTGAAACCAGTGATTCTGCCGTTGGAGCGACTGTAGGAACCACCGCAGGAACCAACACCACCCAAACCATGGAAAAGCAGACAACGACCGCAGATTCCGGCGTCACTGCGGCAGACGCGGAATCCGACAGCACGCCGAACATCAACGAGGCAGACGCCGGCGAGACAAGCGATAGCGATGCCGCAACCGGGGACGCTGCAACCAGCGGAAACACGTCGGAAGCGGGCGGTTCATCCGAATCCACCTCGTCGGACGTTACCGATGACAACGCAGAGGAAATCATGGAGGAAGGCGCATCGCGCAGCAACTCCTACCTCAGCGGACTCAAAGGCGTTACCATCCCCAACACCACGCCGTTCTACTCGGAGAAAATCCAGCGCGGACGGCACTTCTCCGACAAGAAGGCCATCCGGGCGGACGATCCCAACCTCGACGACAGCATGAAGAAAATCTTCGCCATGCTCGACGACAATGCTTCAGCCTACTACGAGAAGCAAGATGCACAAAAGCCCAAGCTGTTCCCTGAACCGTCCTATGAGGCCAAACCCGAGGAAACCCTTCCCTCCGACAGCTCTTTGGCAGAACTCGCCCAACATTCCGCACAAATCAACAGCCGGGACGACGTGCAAATTGAGGCGTCACTCGGTCTGAAGCCCGGTGATTTGGAGAACTTCGACGACTTTGACGACTTCGACGATGAGCGCAAGAAAACGTATGCAACGCTCACCGGAACGTTGCAGCCCATCAGTGCTCCCCTTTCGCAAGACGTGCAGAGCGCGGGGAATTTGTCCGGGGCAGAGACCGCAGCCCAAGTGGATGCCGCAGATGCCGCGCAGACCGGTACTGAACAGGCGCAACAGCAAGCTCAACCGGCTGAGCAGGGCGCGTACGCTCAGCAGACCGCCCAGGATCAGCCGGTAACGCAAGCACGGAAAACGGCACAAGCCCAATCATTTGCACAACCTCAGCAGACCGCGCAGTCGGCCAATACAGCAGTATCCCCCACCACCAACGAATCGCACACCATGAACGAGCAACAAACAGCAACACAGAACCCATCCCAGAACCAGACAGCCGAGCAGATGCAAGCCATGCAGGCGCAATATCTCGCCCAACAACAGGCGGCGCAAGCGCAAGCGCAGCAGCAATACGCCGCATATCAGCAAGCCATGCTTCAACAGATGCAAGCGCAACGTATGCGTCAAGCCCAAGCGGCGCAAACGGCACAACAACAATCCTCGCAAAGCGCTCAGGCTGCGCGAACCGCCGTTCTGCAGGCGCAAGGCGGAGTCTCCTACCAGCAGGTCAACCTGCAAGCCCCTACCTTCGTCGTGCCGCCGAGCGATGACAGCGGAAAGGACAACGCGGTTCTCAAGAAGCGCCGTGAAAAGGCGCAGCTGGTCGCGCAAACCATGTTCCGCGAGCATCCTGATGCCGACACCGAATTCATCAACGCGGTGTATCGACTCGTCGAACTCAACGCGTCCGATTTGCATCTGGTGGTCGGCGACAAACCGATGCTCCGCGTGGATGGGCGGCTCACGCCCGTGCCGGAAAGCCAAGTCTGGGATAAGGAGCGGACGTTGGCTGCGGTGCAGGTGATGACGACGGATGAGGAGTTGCAGCGGTTCGAGCAGGAGCTCGAGTTGGATGTGTCGTTCGCGATCGGTGACCTGGTCAGGTTCCGTGTGAACGTGTACCAGGATCGTAACGGCGTGTGCGCGGCGTTGCGTACGATCCCGTTGGAGATCAAGACGGTCAACCAGTTGGGCCTGGACCAGAGGATCGCGGACCTGGCGCTCCTGCCGCGCGGCCTGGTGCTGGTGTGCGGGCCGACGGGTTCGGGCAAGTCGACCACGCTGGCCGCGATCGTGGACAAGGCGAACGCGGAGCGGCACGACCATATCATCACGATCGAGGACCCGATCGAGTTCGTGCACCGGCACAAGAACTGCGTGGTCAGCCAGCGTGAGGTCGGCACGGACACGTTGAGTTTCGCGGAGGCGCTCAAGCACGCGTTGCGTGAGGACCCGGACATCATCATGGTCGGCGAGTTGCGTGACCTGGAGACGATCAGCACCGCGTTGACGGCGGTGGAGACCGGTCACCTGGTGTTCGCGACCCTGCACACGCAGGACGCGGGCTCGACGGTGGACCGTCTGATCGACGTGTACCCGGAGAACCAGCAGCAGCAGATCCGCGTGCAGGTCGCGTCCACGTTGCGGGCGGTGATCGTGCAGACGCTGCTGCCGAAGGCGAGCGGGCACGGGCGTGTCCCGGCGACCGAGGTGATGTACGCGACGCCGGCGATCAGCGCGCTGATCCGCGAGGGCAAGACGCACCAGGTACGCACGCAGTTGCAGTCGGGCGGCGACCTGGGCATGCACACCCTGGACCAGGACCTCGCGCGGCTGGTCAACCGCGGCGACGTGCAGCTCGACGTGGCCGAGCAGCGGTGCCAGGACCGCAAGGAGTTCGAGAAACTCGTCCAATCCCGCGTCGCCTACTGAGCCGCGGCGGTAGGAGCCACGTGTCTCCTACCGAGCCCCGGCGTCTGAGTCCCTAGCGGCGCCCAATCCGGTTTCGGCCCCCGTCCACACCATGCGGGCGGGGGCCGAACCATACCCCCGGCAACCCGGAC
>NZ_AUFI01000002.1:0-25532 GCF_000426425.1 Bifidobacterium thermacidophilum subsp. thermacidophilum DSM 15837 | reverse complement strand
GGGCGCAGGCCCCAGCACCAGGAGGTCCTCTTGCGGAACGCGCGCGACCCGGACGGCTGCGGCGATGGCGCGAGCAGCCAGCCGAGGAACTCCGCCAGCTCGGCGCGTCTGCGCCTGGACAGGTCACGTACCGCGCCCGTCGTCCTGCAACCCGGGCACATCCAGCGTTGGCGTCCGAGCCGGTCATGGCCGTTCTTCTTCATCCTCGCCCCGCACAATCCACACTCCGGGGCCCTGTTCGATCGTGTCCTCATCACCCCATGAAGACACAGGAACCAAGTCCGACACCCCGACACGCTTACGGGCACAACGCCTGCGGGGATTATAAGCAATAACTTTGGTTCCTATATGCCGGAAGTTTTCGGGGATTGGGCCATGCCTGACTATCGGCGGATTGCCGCTGAACTGGGCCGCACGCCCGAGTCCACGGTGTTCTCTATCGAGGATAGTGATTATGACAGTGGCGGCTGGGCGAGTTTTATCGCAATCCGCCTGGCGTGTAGAGGTGCGGAGCCTGAGATTCGTGACGGATACCAGGTGACCCGGTACGCATCTGTGGTGATATGCAGAATCGCCCCGTTGGCCGCGCTGATGAAGGTGGTGGAGGCGGGGGTGGCATTGGACGGCAAGGGTAGCTTTAGCAAACTCCCGGTAGCCGATGATTTGGTCTCTGCCGTGCCATGGGATACGCGACAGCGCATCCCCGAGATCCTGGCGAACTATGGGTATCAGATACTCGCCCCCGAAATCGGCCGCTTGCGTCTGCCTGATGGCTTGGGGGTGGATACCCTGCTGACCAGCAAGGACGAAAAAGACTGCTACATCGGGCATCATGTTTTCGATGCCTGGTTCCACTGGATGGATTGAATGGACCGGCCGTGCCGTGCGTTCCATGTGTTCCGTGCGGACCCGGCGACAGATCGGGCGACAAGGGCTGCACGGCCGGATACACGGGCGGATAGACTGCAAGCGTGGAACATTCAGCGGTTATCGGGCGTCTGGCGCCATCGCCGACCGGGCGCATGCATATCGGCAATGCGTATGCGGCGCTCGCCGCTTGGCTGGGCGTGCGGTCACGCGGTGGGAAACTGATCTTGCGAATCGAGGATATCGACGCCCTGCGCGTGGTGCGGGATGCTGACCGGTGGATCATGGATGACCTCCACTGGCTTGGGCTGGATTGGGACGGCGACCCGGTCTATCAGTCATCAAGACTTGACAGATATCGACAGATACTTGATGCCCTGCGTGGTATGACGCTGGACGATATCCTGACGCGCGATATCTTGCGGCTAACTGCCCAGACAGGCGTGTGCCCAGACTTGAACGTAGGGCCGCACGAGGAATCGCCGCTCATCTACCCGTGTTTCTGCTCGCGCGCCGACATTCGCGCCGCATCCGCCCCGAACGAGGGCGATGGTTTCATCATTTACCCGGGAACGTGCCGTCGCTTGTCTTCCGCCGAGCGCAACACCCGTATCGACCACGGTGACCGCCATTCCTGGCGTATTGCGGTGCCTGGGCGAGCCAATCCCGTGGGCACGATCGTTTTCGACGATGAGGTGTTCGGGCCGCAACGCATCGATGTGGGGCGGCAGGTCGGCGATGTCGTCATCCGGCGTTCTGACGGGTTGTTCGCGTATCAGTTCGTCGTCAGTATCGATGATTTCGATATGGGCGTCACCCAGATTGTGCGCGGGCGCGATTTGCTGCGGTCTACGGCGATCCAGTTGTGGATTCGCCGCGCGTTGGAAAGCGTCTCGCCGGCGCAGACATCTCCCGCCACATCGCCCGCAACCGCACCAATACCGCAGTTCGCGCATCTGCCGCTGGTCGACGACCTTTCCGGCAAGCGTCTGGCCAAGCGCGATCGTGCCCTCGATCTGGGCGTGCTGCGCGAGGAAGGCGTAAGCCCCGAACGCATCATCGGCTATTGCGCATGGATGCTGGGGCTGCTGCCGCAGCCTGTGCCTTGCCGTCCCTCCGACCTGCTCGATGGTTTCACGTGGAACATCATCGCCGAGCATCGGAACGATCATCGTTGCGATACACAAGACCTACTACGATGAGGACCAGGAAAACAGGACAACCTGCGGGGGCGAGCCGTGTCCGCGGGCGGATGTGAGGCATGCATGACAGCGTATATGGATCACAAGGATCTGGCGAACGAGACCATTGACGAGGGCCGGGCGCAACAGATTGCGGACGGCGTGCATCGCGTGCTGGACCGCATTGCCCAGGCGGAGATGGAGGCCGGCCGAGAGCCGGGTTCGGTCAGGCTGCTCGCCGCCACGAAAACGCGTGATGTCGGTGAGATCATAGCCGCCATCGATGCCGGCGTCCGTATGATCGGTGAGAACCGCCCGCAGGAGGTCGTCGCCAAAGCCGAGGGACTGACTCGGCAGTGTGCCCTGCGCGGTTTTTCGCTGGGTGCGGCCGCCGGTGAAGGGAATATGCACGATGACGATCCCGAGCATCACATCCCCTTCCATCTCATCGGCCAGTTGCAAAGCAACAAAATCGGCAAGGTGCTGCCGGTGGTCGAAACCATCGAATCCGTTGATTCCCTTGATTTGGCGCAGAAAATAGCCCGTCGCGCCGTCGCGCGCGGCATCACCGCCGGCGTGCTGCTGGAAGTCAATGAGTCCGGTGAAGAATCGAAGTCGGGGTGTGACCCGGCTCAGGCCGTCGATCTTGCCCAGCAGATCGGAACGCTCGAAGGCCTTGATTTGCAAGGCCTCATGACTATCGGCGCGCATGTCGATGACGAAGCGGTGATCCGCCGTGGCTTTGCCCACTTGCGCGAGATGCGCGATCGGATTTTGCACGCCGGCACGCCCGGTACAGCGCACTGCCACGAGCTGTCGATGGGCATGACGAACGATATGGCGCTCGCCATCGCCGAAGGGTCGACCATCGTGCGCGTGGGGACCGCGATTTTCGGCCCGCGCGCGTTCATCTGATTCCAGGTCGGCTCGGTATGGCGTCACAGACGGACAGACCCTCATCGCATTCACGTGTGCATATGCTGGTGACCGGCATGGTGCAAGGCGTGGGATTCCGCTATTTCACGGTGATGGCGGCGCGTCGGTTCGGGCTGACCGGCTGGGTGTGCAATCGTATGGACGGCTCGGTCGAGCTTGAGGTGCAGGGCGAAGGGATTGACCTGGAACGTTTCGAGCGTGTGGTGGAAGCAGGCCCACGCTGGAGCCGTGTCGAGCATGTCGATATCGATGTCGTGCCGCTGGCGTCGGGAGAGAGGGATTTTTCTGTCCGTTCGGATCGATGATTTTCGGTGTTGTGTTGCGACCGATTGTGCGCGCATGGTCAACGGGACGCCTCGCCACAATCGCGGACAATCATGAACGCGCCGTGGCGGCGTGGCCGAGCGCAAAACGCGGGCGGGCGCTCGCTCAAGCGAAGGCGTATAACCGTTGGCTGACGGCAAGCGGGCAGCCGACACTCGGTGTCGCCCAGGACAGCCAAGCCGCCGAAGCGTATCGATTGGCGCTTGAAACCCAGGATGGGGTGATGGGCACCATTTCGATTCCATCGATAGGGGTCCATTTGCCGATCAGACACGGTACATCGTCGGATGTGTTGTCCGCGGGTGCCGGGCATTTGATGGGAACGAGCCTGCCGGTGGGCGGCTCATCGACCCATGCGGTGATTACCGCCCATCGCGGGCTCGCTGGAGCATCCATGTTCACTCGGCTCGATGAGATGGCCGTCGGCGACCGCTTCTCCCTGACGGTGCTTGGCACGACGATGACATACCGCGTTGACCGGGTGACGGTGATCAAGCCGGAGGACACCGCGATATTGCGGATTTCCAGCACCGAGGATCGGGTGACCCTGATGACCTGCACGCCCTATGGCGTCAATACGCACCGGCTGTTGGTCTCCGGGGTGCGTGTGCCGAACGCTACTGCGGAGGCCGGTCGGGGGCGCACATCGCATGCGGGGCCGACGACGCGGGTGTGGTGCTGGATTGCGCTCGCTGCCGGCGGACCTGTTATCGGCGGGGGAATCGGATATCTGGTGTGGCGCTGCCGGCGGAAGTCGGGCTCATAGCCCGTGATGCATGGCATGGGCGCGGATGGTTGGTTCCTCGTCAAGAGTGACGGGTGGATACTCGTCCGGATGATGGACAAAATCTCGGATAAGCAGCCACTGCCGGCGTGAGATGCCGATGCGCTCGTCCGGGCGGATCATCAGCAGGGGCGCCGCAGGCTTCCACGTTTCGATGTACTTGGCTCGCGCGGGGTAGCATTCCTCGTCATCAAGCCAAATGATTGGCGACGGGTCTTCCTGGTAGGTCTCGAAGCGCAGGCGGGAGAATATCGTGTCGAGTTTGCCGGAGAATCGTCCCTGATTGGTGACGGAATCGTACCAGCGTACGGTATGTACGATGTCCGAATTCCAGCCGAGCGCAGGGTCGAGAGTGTTGACGCAATACGGCTGCCAGGTGGTCAGCCAGGCCAGTTCGACCATGCCGGCGACGGCGAGCTTGTGAAACCCGTCAGCCAGCTCGCGTGACCAGCGGAGACGGTATCTGCCGGGCGGCACCTCGACCACAAGATTGCCGGTCAGCGGAAACGCGTGGTCACTGCTGTATAGGGACGCGCGTGGGTCGTCGGGCTTGAGCCACCCGGTGTGCCCCACTCCGCCGCGGCGTTGGATCTTGCTGTCGGGGAAGGCATTGAGGACGCCATCGAAATCGGTGTAGATGACCGGGCGGTTCATGGCGTCCTCCTTCCCTGGACCTTGGACGATTCCCGTTCGCGTTGCCGACACGGGTGTGGATGGCCTGCACATCAAGCGGTGACGTGCAAGACACTGTACTCCCGCGTCGGGAAGTTCGCGGTGGCATAATCACAGCGACTTTTGCTGTGGTTTGAGTCCGGACAAGACCTAGGCGCACTGGCTCAAACCGCCCGTTCCTTGACCCCGCCCGGCGGTACAGTCGAGGTATCCGCACCGAGATATCCGCAGTCGGAAAATGCCGGCGGTCCCTGAAATCCGAGGGTACGGAACGGGGCGCGCCGCTCCGGTAACGGACCGTTGCGGTGAAACGCGTAGTGAAGGAGGCCCACGATGGACACCATTGCCCAGACGGCGGCGACCATCGCCCCGGCGACATTCGTCCTGATTGCAATCAACGTCATCGTGTTCATCATCGAAACCGTCTCCGGCGGCAGCACGAATATCGACGTCGCCCGCCGGTTCGGCGCGATGACGGTCTGGGACCTCGAACATGGCCAATGGTGGCGCATGATCACATCGATGTTTGTGCATTTCGGCATCACCCACTTGGCGTGTAATATGCTCTCCCTGTTCAATTTGGGTGTGCTGGTTGAACGGATATTCGGCTCGGGCCTGCTAGGCGGGTCCCTCTTCATGCTGGTGGTGTATTTCGTCTCCGGATTGTGCGGCAACCTGCTGACATGGCGGGTCCAGAAATCCCGCGGCGAATACTATGTGGTGTCCGCAGGGGCTTCCGGTGCGATATGCGGTCTGTTGGGCGTCTATGTGGCGATGCTATTCGTCCCCGGGCTCAACCAGTTCCTTGACTTCAAAGCGGTGTTGCTCAACGTGGCGTTGTGCATCGCACCAGGTCTGACGAATAAGGAAATCAACATGTGGGCCCATCTGGGCGGTCTGATCGGCGGCGTCGTGGTCACGCTGGCGTATTTCGCCGTGCTGTTTGCACGGTGATGCGGCGCGGGTGGCTCATCGCCTTACGCCCGGGTGGTCGCCCGGCGGATTACCCGGGTCGCGCGCACGATATCCTTCGGTTTGATCGGCTTGTCGCTGCTGATCCGCTCGAGAATCCGCTCGACGGATGTGGGCGCAATCCAGTCAATCATCGAATCCATAGTGGTCAGCGGAGGCTGGAAATACGCGGCTTCGTCGATATTGTCGAACCCGATGACCTGCACGCCGCCGGGGACGGCGATGCCGTTGGAAGCGAGCGTGAACAGAGCGCCCATCGCCAGCTGGTCGTTGAATGCGACGATTCCATCAAACGGGATGCCGGTATCGATGAGGTGTTGCGCCATTCGTGCTCCTGAACCGATCGACCAGTCCTTGCCGGTGTCACCGATCAGATGCGGGTCAAGCGATAGCCCGCGCTCCGCACATTCCTCAAGTACGCCGCGCAAACGCAGCTGGGCGTTGCCTTCGGTCGCTTCCAATGCCAGCGCCGGATCCTTGGACCCGTTGCGGGCGCCGATTACGGCGAGTTTGCTTGAGCCGTGGTCAATCAGGAATCCGGCGGCCTGTCTGGCGGCTTGCACGTCGTCGGTGGTGACGTGGTCGGCTTTGCCATGGGCGGAGCGGGCACCGAGGCAGACGAGGGGATATTCCACGTCAAGATCGTCTTCGGTCAAATCATCGGCTTCCGAAACGGACAGGATCATCCCGTCGGAGACGGTGGTGTTGAAATTGGCGAGAAGTGAGCGCACGCCGGCTGCAGGGTTTTCGGCGTAGGTGATTACGTATACGGAATATCCGCGGACTCGAGCCGCATCGATGACCTTATTGGCGAGTTCTGACAGATACGGCGGGGTCAGGCTGGGAACGGCGAGCGTGATGACCCCGGTGTGGCCGCGGTTGAGATTGCGCGCGGCGACATTCACACGGTATCCGAGCTTGTCGATGACGTTCTGGACTTTCTCTCGCGTGGCGTCGGACATGCGTCCCGAATGGTTGATGACGTTGGAGGCGGTTTTCAGCGAGACTCCGGCTTCTTCGGCCACTCCGCGCAAGGTCGCGCGTTTCTTGCCCTGTGTTGATTCGCTCATATCGCCTCCGTTTTCGTCTGATTCTATCCCAAAATCAGGGCGTGTTCCCGATTTCGGCGCTATTCATCGGCGCATGGTGTCGTAAGGTTTCTCATGGTGATGAGCACGCCGTTGCGTTGCAATGTGTATGAGCCGGTGTTGGAGCCGGGTGAGCCGCGGAATATGACGAGCGGCTCGCCCGATACCTGGCTGATTTTCGCGCCCTGCTTGCCGCGGGCGAAGTAGAAGTCGAAGGCAGTGGTGTCGCCGATACGCACGGTGTGAAGCACGTCCGGATTGGGGGGTGCGCTCGTTGCATCGAGGTTGAGACGAATGAACGTCGTGAGGTCGTTGACGTCAAGGTCGCATCCCAGAAAATACGCGATGCCTTTGCCGGCCCGGTTGCGGGTGATCGCCGGTACGCCGTCCAGGTCCCAATCGTCGGCGGCGTCGCCGTGATAGAAGGCAAGCGTTTGCGCATGCGGGTCGGTGACGCTGATGACGTTCTGCCACAATCGGCTCGTCGCGGTGGTGTGACTGTTGGTGGGGTCAGAAACCGCCTCGGCCGCCGTCAATGCGATCGCGTCGGCATCCCCATCGGCTTGGGGTCCGATGATGTTGAACTCTTCGCCGCGAATCCCCAGCATGGAGCGCAACAGTCCCTGACCGGCTCCTGGATATCCGCCCAGCCCGACGTGGAAGTGCTCGTCCACCAGTCCGGTGGCATATCCGATGACCACTGTGCCGCCGGCTTGCGCGAAATCAAGGATTCTGCGAGTGTCAGCATCGCTGAGCATCAAGACGGTGGGTAGCACGATGGTGTGGTACCCGCTCCAGTCGTATGCCAGTGGCACCACGTCGGCGCGCATGCCGGTGTTCAGGAACGCCTGATACCAGTCACGAACGTCATGCCAATGGTCGAGTTTGCCGCTCGGCAGGGTTTGCGAGCGCGTCGCCCACTGTGATTGTGCGTCGAACAGGATGGCGGTGTCGCTGCGTTGCAGTCTGCTACCCGCCAGTCCCGTGTCCGCGAGCCGGTCCAACGTCTTTCCGAGTGCACAGACCTCGCGGAAGAGCGCGGTGTCTTCGCCCGCGTGGGGGAGCATGGCGGAGTGGAAGGCTTCTGCGCCAAAGGCTGAGGCGCGCCATTGGAAGAAGTTGATGGCGTCGGCGCCCATGGCGATGTGCGCGAGCGCGTCGCGGGTGAGCTCGCCCTTGCGTTTGCGCGCATTGAGCGGTTTCCATTGGACCGCCGAGGTGGAATGTTCCATCACGTACCATGGGCGGTTGAGGGCCAACGAGTCGACGAGCGCATCCGAACAACTCAACTCGTCCAGGTGCAGGGTTCCTTCGTGGAAGTAATGGTCGTTGGATACGAAATCCACTTCGTGCGCCCATTGCGCGTAGTCCATGGCGCATTGGTCGGTGGAGATCATGAAATTCGTGGTGAACGGCTTGTCCGGGCATATTTCGGCGATGGCGTCGCGTTCGGCCTTGTAGAAGTCGAGGAGCGCATCATTGCCGAACCGTTCGAAGTCGAGTTGCTGTCCGGGGTTGACCATCGCGTCCGCGCCCATGTAGCGCGGGATGAGCACCTGGTCGAAATCATGGATTTCCTGTCCCCAGAACGTGGTGCCCCAGGCGGCGTTTAGCGCGTCGATTGAGCCGTATGTGCGCCGGCACCAGTCGCGGAAGGCGCGTTGAGCGTCATCGGAGTAGTCCTCGCGGTTGTTCCAGCCATATTCGTTGCCCATATGCCATGAGGTGACATAGGGGTTGCGGCCGTAGCGTTCGGCGAGTTTGCGGCACATGGTGAGCGCGTATTCGCGGAACACCGGGCTATTGGGACTCCAGGACTGCCGGGCGCCGGGGCCGACCACATGCCCATATTTGTCTCGGGGCAGAACCTCCGGATGGGCTTCATACAGCCATAATGGGGCTGTGGCGGTCGCGGATGCGAGGTCGACGGCGATGCCGGCGTGCCCGAGCTTATCGATAATCAGGTCGAGCCAATCGAAATCCCAACGGTGTTCTTCCGGTTGGATGCGGTCCCAGCTGAAAACTGCCAGAGCGACGGTGTTGACGTGTGCTTCACGCATCAGCCTGATGTCGTCGTCCCACACGGTTTGCGGCCACTGGTCGGGGTTGTAGTCGCCGCCGAAGATGATACGGTTGCGCCTGCTCGCCGCCGACGGTGTGGGGTGATTGCCGTTGCTTTCAGTCTCGTTGCTGTGAGGGTCTTGACTGGGCGCTGCTGGGCTGAGTACTGCTGGCCATTGGAAGGTGCGTCGCATATGATCACGCTCCTATGCTGTGTTGTGCGATGTGCTGGGTGGTGGCGGGGTGCGGCGGTTCGGTGCTGCACCCCGCCTTGGGGTTCGGACAATCCAGCTGATTGCTGTGTCGGCTAGTCGTCTCGGCTATTCCTTGACTGCGCCTGCCGCCAGTCCGGACTGCCAGTACTTCTGCAAGCACAGGAACGCGATGACCAGCGGGATGATGGTGATCAGCGACCCGGTGATCACGAGGTTCTGGATTGCCTGCCCACCAGCGGTGGATGCCTGGTCCTTCCACTGGTTGAGGCCGATGGTCAGCGGGTACCAGTTGGAATCCTTGAGCATGATGAGCGGCAGGAAGTAGTTGTTCCAGGTGGCGACGATGGTGAACAGCGAGGTGGTTACGATGCCGGGCGACAGCAGCGGCAAGGAAACCTGGAAGAAGGTGCGCAGCTCGGAGGCGCCGTCGACGCGGGCGGCTTCGAGGAGTTCAGTCGGTACGGCCTGTTCGCTGAAGATCCACATGAGATACAGGCCGAAGGGGCTGATGAGCGAGGGGATGATCATCGCCCAGGGCGTGTTGGTGAGGTTGAGCTGGGCGAACAGCAGGAATTGGGGGACCGCCAGGGCGATGCCGGGCACGGAGATCGCGCCGATGATCACGGCGAATACGACTTTACGGCCGGGGAACCGGAATTTCGCGAGCGCGTAGCCGCCCATGATGGCCAGCAGGGTCGCGCCGCCGGCGCCTACGATCACGTACAGCAACGTGTTGAGCAGCCAACGCCCGAAGATTCCGCCGTCGTAAGTGAAGACGGTCCTGATGTTGTCCCACAGAGCGAAGGTGTGGCCGAACCCGAGCCCGAATGTCGAGGTGAAGTCGGATTGCGTCTTGGTCGCGTTGATGGCGAGGTAGACGAAGGGGAAGAGACAGTAGACGGCGAAGATGCCGCAGACGAGGGTCAGCAGGGTGCTTCGGCGTGGGTTGGCCACGTTGGCGAAACCGGCCTTCGCTGCGCGCTTGCGCTCCGCGGCTTCATCTTTTGCCACTCTGCGCTGGCGTGCCTTTTCCGCTTGTTTCGCGGCGCGTTCCGTCTGCCGTGCGGTCATGGCGGATTGGGGTTGTTGTTTGATGGTGCTGTTGGCTGTAGCGGTGTTGCTCATGATGGGTCCTTTGCTGGTAACTCGTGTGGATGCGCGGGCGGCGCTTGCGGGTGTGCCCCGGCTGCGTTGCTGGGGCACAAGGCCGGCTCACTTCATCTGTTCCTTCATGCTCTTGAGCTGGACGACGTAGGCGATGACCATGGTGATGACGGCCATCGTGATTGCGAGCGCCGCCGCATAGTTGCTTTGCCCACCGGCGAAGCTGAGGTTGTAGGCGTACATGTTGGGTGTGTAGTACGTGTTGATGGCGTTGCCGGGCACCATGTTCTGCATGATGGATGGCTCGTTGAACAGCTGGAAGGAGCCGATGATCGAGAAGATCACGGTGATGGCGAGGCTGCTTTTCAGTTCCGGCAGTTTGATGGATTTGATGGTCTGCCATTCGCTTGCGCCGTCGATGGATGCGGCCTCGTACAGGGAGTGCGGGATGGTGGACAGCGAGCTGTAGAAGATCAGCATGTTGTAGCCGGTGAACTCCCAGGTCACGATGTTGCCGATGGATGCGAGCAGCACGTTTGGCGCAAGCAGGTCGAGGTGGGTACCGAAAGCGCTGTTGAACGAGCCGACCAGGCCGTATTTCGCGCCGTACATAAAGCCCCATATGAGGGTGGAGACGACGGCGGGGACCGCGTATGGCAGGAAGGTCGAGATGCGGAAGAATTTCGTGCCGTGCAGCTTCATCGAGTCGAGGGCCAGGGCCATGGCTGCCGCGAGGAACAGCATGATCGGCACCTGGATGACGGTGAACAGCGCCACGCGGCTGACCGCGCTCCAGAACTGCTGGTCGTGGAACAGGCGGATGTAGTTGGCGAATCCGACGAATTTCGTGCCGCCGATCATGCGCTTCTGGAAGAAGCTGATGTAGATGGCGTACAGGATGGGGATGATGAATACGAAGATGAATACCGCTGCGAACGGCCACATGAATTTCCACCCGCGCCAATCGGCCTTGTGCTTGTTGACGGGTGCATCATTCGCGGATTGCTGTGCCGGGGCGGTTGCGGCTGCGGTTGCTGCTGCTTGGGTCATGATTTCCTTCTTCTTGTATTGATGCGGCTTCCCATGCACGCGTCGTTGCGTTTGGCTTGGGATGCCGTGTGGTTCCGTGTGTTGCGAACGGTTTGGAAGACGGTGTCGCGTGCGGAAGACGAGAGGCGGGACGGCTGTGAGCTGTTCCCGCCTCTCGTGTGCGGCTGTGCGGCTGCCGCCGGGGCAGGTCTGGTGTCGGTCGGGTGTCAGCCCTTGTTGGTCACGGTGTAGCCTTGCTGGTTGCCGTGGTCGGTGAGTGCCTTGCCGTAGTTGGCGAAGGCCTGCTCGAGGGTGATGTCCTTGCTGTACGCCTTGGAGATCTGGTCGCCGAAGCTGGACTGCGCGTACGGGTTGTACGGCAGATAGGAGAACTTGGTGACCTTGCGCTGGGCGGATTCGGCGAGGATCTTGTTGACGTTCTGACCGCCGAAGTACGCGTTGACCTTCTTGTTCGCCGCGGTGTCCGGATCGGTGAAGTCCTTCGAGTTCAGGATGCTCTTGAGGGAGGGGAAGGTGCCGGTGTCAGCCATGGTCTGCGCGCCCTTGCCGTGGGTGAGATACTCGGCGAACTTGTAGGCAGCGGCCTGCTGCTTGGACTGGCTGACGACCGCGAGGGCGGAACCGCCGTCCTCGGCTGCGGCCTTCGCGCCCTCTGTCCATTGCGGCAGCGCGGCGACACGCCAGTTGCCCGCCTGGTCGGGGGCGCCGTTCATGAGGTTGACGGGCATCCAGCCGCCGATGGTCAGCGATGCGATGGTTCCGTCATTGAGTTCACGGTTCCAGCTGTCGGACCAGTTGGCGGTCTTCGTGTCGATGAGGTCTTCGTCGATGAGCTTTTGCTGGAAGGCGATGTACTTCTTCATGCCGGCGTCTTTGGTCATGCTGATGGTGATGTTCTCCCCGTTGACCTTCCACGGATGGGCGCCCGCCTGCCAGGCTTGTGCGGTGAACGGCTGGTATTCCATGGAGGAGCCGGAGTTGTTGGTCATGTACGAGCCGATGGCCTTGACTTTCTTGGCGGCTTCGTAATAGTCGTCCCACGTCTTGATTTTGGTGCCGTCGACGCCTGCCTTCTTGAAGACCGCGTCATTGTAGAAGAACATTTCCGGGCCGGAATCGATGGGCAGGGCGTACGGCTTGTTGTTGTGCTGGAGTTTGTTCCAAGGGCCTGCGGTGAAGTCGTCGGCGAGCTTGGTGGCGCCGAACTGGCTGAGATCCGCCAAGTCTCCGGTGACGGCGAACTGGGTGACGGTCGGGTCTTCGAGCATGACCACGTCGGGGGCGCCCTTGCCGGCGGCGATGGCGTTGCTCAGTGCGGTCTGGGTGTCGGAGGCAGTGCCGGTGTTGTTGAATTTGACGGTGATGCCGGGGTTCTTCTTTTCGAAGTCTTTGATGAGGCTGCTCATGGTGTGGCCGGTGTCCCAGCCCCAGAAGACGAGACTCGCCTTGCTGGTGTCTCCGGTGCTGCCTTTGCTTGCGGTGCTGTCGCCGCCTCCGCAGGCTGCGAGGCCGATGATGGTTGCTGCCGCGGTGAGTGCTGCCAAGGCTTTCTGTGTGTTGTGCATGATATTTCCTCTGACTGCTCTGTCTGTTTCTTCAGTTGTTGTTGCTGTTGGTTTCGCTGTCGGACGGGGCGTGCGATGTCTCGTCCGACAGCCGGGCCGGTGGTTTGTCGGGCCACTGGTCACGGATCCTGCGGAGCGGTGTGTGGGAGGTTTGCTGTGCGTCGGGAGGATGACGGCCTGACGCCGGTTGATTGGCGACATATGCGTGGTACATCGTTGTATCAACTCAGGAAACCCTTACATCGCTGCTCCTTAGAATCATGTCGGTAACTACCTGGTGCAACTGTGTACCATTACCTGACATGATACACGGTTGTACCATGTTGTCAAATTCCTGGACACGCCTGAAATTCTGCGGTTTTGATGTGTGGTGTATTGGGGCGGGCGTGATTACTTGAGGCGTTCTATCCAGCTGAAATGCGATGCCGCGCCGCGCGCCGCCGACCTAGGCCTTGGCTTGATTGCTTGGCGTTCCATGCGGCTGTGTGCGGAATGCGGGCGTGTGAGTAATACGAGTGTGTCGCGCGAGATTCAGGTAGTTGCAATAGGCGTGTCCGGTTGCGTACAGGCGCGTGAGATCGCGCCCAAGCGCGTGTGGCGTTTGACGTGCTCGTATCCCAAATGCACGCCGCAGGAAACAAGGGCAGGATACTGTCCGCCATGGGTGTATATCAGGTTCCACGGCGAATCCTACGGGAGCACCCACTCGCTGATGAAACACCAAACAATACCAATAGGAAACCGGACAGCCCAAACCGTCCAGAATGGATGACGAAACTGTCCGGAAAAAGTGATGACACCGTACAAGTCAACTTGACGACATATACCGCAAAGCGCGCGGCTGTCCTTTGTGCGGGGTGCCGCCGATATCTTCGGGCTGGAACGCAGTTCGGTCCGTGATATCGGATTCGGGTGCCGCCGGAGAACTGGACGTGAGCTCGCCGGATGAGGCGCTGTCTCGATATCCTTGTGATTCCAATAAGTTCTGCGTGCCTTGCGGGCCGGTTACTCACTGTGGGCGGGCTGATTCGCAGATTGGTCCCTGATTGCGGATTCAGTCCGGGAAAGGAGACGGATGACGATGCTGGGTGTGAGCATGGGCCGTGTGATTCCGCGTGGTTCCGCCATTTTCCGGCCGGGCTGAAATCTGCGCCCTTGCCTCTTCGGCGGTGCTGGTGCCAGATTCCAAGACTGATTCGCGGATAGGACTCTGATTTAGGATGTAGTCCGCGCCCGGTGATGCTGTCGGGCCGCTTCCATGCACCGGACTAACGGGAGTCTTGCGGTTCCGGGGTTTTGGATGATGCCCCTGTGCACGCCTGATCCGGTAGACCGGGCCCAAGGCTGGGATTCGTGGACTGATTCGCAGATTGGTTCTTGATATCGAATCCAGTCCAAGGGAAGTCGTGGATATCGATGCCAGGCGGGAGTGCGGAATCGCGTGATTGAGCCATTATCCGGCTGGACATCAATCCTTGCCCTGGCCCGTTCGGCGGTGCTGGTGCCAGATTCGTGGACTAATTCGCGGGTAGGTCTCTGATTTCCGATTTGGTGCATAGAGGGGAATGGGTGGCGGGTCTGTGCGAAAAGCGCTGGGATTGCTGGAGTCTTGTGGGTCCGCGGTTTTGTAATGACTCCAGGGCATGCGTCCGGTTCGGCCGACCGGGCCCAAGGTTGGGATTCGCGGACTAATCCGCGAATCGGTCCTTGATTACAGATTTGATCAGAGTCACTTGATTTTCCCCATCTGCCCCGTATGCTGTCCGCACACGCGCAGCCTGCAATCTGCGCGCGCATCTGCCGGGATTGGGGTGCGTCGAACCCTGATGCGCGAGATGCGCTGCGGCAGGCACTGCAAGATTCGCGGATATCGCAGATAGTCGCGAACCGCGCTTTAGCATTTCATGCACCCATGCGCCGGCCAAAGAACTCAATCAGAATCCGAGATGTCCCGGATACTCGCGGATGGTCGGTTCCTCGTCGAGTGTCAGCTCGGGGAATGTCTCAGGCTTCCTGATGAATTTCTGGATGATGCGCCACTGCCGGCGGCTGATTCCGATTCGGGCGTCCGGCCGCACCATGAGGACGGGCGCTTTGGGGGAGAGTGCGCGGATTCTGTCCGCCGCGGTCTCATAGCACTCCTCGTCATCCAGCCAGATGACCGGCGATGGGTTGGCTTGGGTGGCTTCGAAACGCACGCGCGAGAAGACTGTGCTCAGTTTTCCGGTGTATCGGCGTTCATAGGAGATGGGGTCGTACCAGATGGCGGTGTGTTCGATATGCGGGTCCCAGCCGAGCAACGGGTCGAGGATCCGTGAACAGTACGGTTGCCAGGTCGTCAGCCAGTTGAGTTCGATATCGCCTTCGGATGCGAGTCGATGCAGGGTCTGCGCGATGTTGCGCGACCAGCGGATGCGATAGTAGCCGCATGGGGTGCGCACGATGTCGTCGCCGGTGAGCACGAATGCGCGTTCTGTGCTATAGAGCTGTGCACGTGGATCGTTGTCGTCGAGCCATTGCGTATGCCCGACCCCGCCGTTGTCTTGGATTTCCTTGTCGGGGAACGCGTTGAGCACCCCGTCGAAGTCGGTGTACAGCACCGGCCGGTTCATTGGCTCTCCCTTCGTCATGCTCTGCGACCGCCGGACCGGTCTGACGGCCCGCGTATTCCTATGTGATGGTACGTACGTTCGCTAGCATACCGCGGAATGTCGCGGAATTTGGGGAATTGCCCGCAGTGTCGTGCTAGTTGTGTCGTGCTGTTCGTGTCGCGATGTGTGTTGGGGCTTCGCGTGTGCCGTATGTGTGGCAGCTGTCGTGCGTGTGGAACCGTCGTGCGTGCGGTAACGCCGGTATCTGCGTGTGGCGTGATCAGCTGGTCGCACTACGGCTCAGTACAATCGCTCGGTGCAATCGATGTTGATGCCGATGCCGCCGGTGTCTGCCCGCTATCTGTTCACTATCTGTTCGCGGCGTGACTGACCTTCCGCACGGCGGTTGAATACCGTTGCGACCTGCTCCGTTCGGCCTGGTTATCTGCCTGTTGTGTGACTGGCCGGTCCCATAGGCGCCAATGTACCGGTGGCGATCAACCTACTTGGCTGGGCTATCGTCTTGCCGTGTGACGTATGAGTCTCACAACCGCAGGATAGTGTTCGTCGTTGGTGGAGTGGGGTCAGTATCTGACCATCATGCGATTGCGGTGTTGCACGACAGGTGAATGCCATCGGTACCGGACCTGTTGGCTGACATCGGTTGGCTGACATCGATTGGCGGTATCTGTTCGCGATGCAGCCGGGCGTCTACCCGGGGGAAGTGAGCTTGCTTATCGCAATCGTGCAAGATGGTCATCAAGAGCGCGATGGAATTCCGGCGCGCGCATGAACATGTCGGCTGTCGTGTCTGACGTGATGCTTTGTTCCATACGATTGCTCCTTTTCTAGGCACCCGCACTATCAGCTACCACCGTAACTCGAAAAAGTGTCAACATCGACACTTATTTCCGGAAAAAAGTGTCGATTACAACACTTTTTCCAAAAAGCAGACACGGGGCATGTTACGTTGGGGAACGCGAGAAGGGAAAATCGCCGTAAAGCGAGTGTCGTGCAGACCCGGAAACAGCCAATGGCGTATCTGCACTGCGCGGGCGCGTCGAGCGTGCGGCAGCGGTCGACGCGCCCGGTATCGGCGGTTACCGGTGCTGGTTGATGAGCTTGGCGAGTTCCTCCGCGCGCTGATGACGGCGCTTGGCGCGTTTCGAGAGGAAGGGAAACGGTGTCACGGGGAATGGGCGCTCGGTACCGTCGTCGAGGGTGAGAATCAGATTGCGGCTGCGCGCATCCTCGCGTATAGAGCTGATCGATCGATAGGGGATGATCTCTGTCCCCTCGGGGTCGATCTCCAACCCCCACACGTCGTCGACCGTCGTGTCCGCGCCCTGCTGCACCGACACGTCGCTTTTCCACAGGTGCAGCCTGGGGCAGCCGAAAATCGCGTCCTCGAGCATGAAGACATACCCCGACAGCGTGCGCTTTCCGTTAATCGACGCGATGTCGTCATCGCCCCACTCCACGATGCCGTAGTCCACAAGCCCGCTTTCGCCGCTATGGCAGGAGCCGGCGGTGCCTGCGGCGATGGCAGCCTCGCACTCGCTGACCGGGCGGTATCCGTGCGTGCGCGCCGTTTCGTCCGCGCAGGCCGGCCAGTAGCCGGTGATGTTTCCTGCCTTCATGGGTGTTCCTTCGTTCATTGGGTGCCGTGCGTAGTCATGTCTCACATGATAGGCTCCGCTCGGCGATGCCTGAGTTGACTTTCTTGGGCGAATATGGCATAATAATCTGCGCGATGAAGCTGGGCAACGCCCGGTTCGCTAAACCGCCTTTCGCTTTTGTGGGAGGCGGTTTAGTGCATCAGAGGGCATCTGAGGTGCCGAGGAAGATTGTCTAGAAGAAATACGAAATACCGAGGGGGCCGTATTCCAATGGATAAACCATTCCTGACACTCGACGAGCAGGTTAATCGTCTGGAGAGCCGCGGCCTACTGGTAGATACACGTACGCGATGGATTCTGGAGCGCGAGGGGTATTACAGCGTCGTCAATGGATATAAATGGCCTTTTCTTGATGAAGGTGAGAGCGCCAAGGCCGGGGATGACCGATACAAGAGGGGCGCGTCTTTCCATGACATATATCGTTTGTTCTCGTTCGATCGCAAGCTGCGGCATCTCGTGTTCGAATACACCACGCTTGCTGAGGCCACGTTGAAAACTGTGGTGGCTTATCGGTTTAGCGCCGAGCATCGTGACGAAGTCAATCCATATCTGAACCCTGACAATTATGCTGCGGACAAAAGCGAAAGTGCGGGGACGCTGATTCAGATTCTCCGGAAGATTATCAAACCACCGGCGCATGACCGACAAGAGGGGCGGAATCGTTCCGATTGTCAGTCGTATCTCTTGCATTATCAAGAGAGGCATGATGGAGAGATTCCTCTGTGGGTTCTGACCAACGCCATGACCCTCGGTCAGACTTTCTGGCTCTATCAATGCGTTCCCGCTAAGGTTCGCGGTGCTATTGCGGAAAGTTACGAGAATCTCTATGCCGATTCCCATCGGCATCGGCTGCCGGAGAAGACCATCAGTGTGAAGAGGCTTGATGCCATCTACCAGCGGGTGCGACAGTTCAGGAATATCTGTGCACACGATGAGCGTCTGTATTGCGCCCATCCGCACGAGAGGAATGCCTCGGTCTGGCAATTGATTCAGGACTTCATGTTTGTCGTTGACAAGAAACGGTATCAGGAGTTTCTACAAAGAGTTAGTTCTCTCGTGCGCGATTTGCGGAAAGATCTATCTGGATATTGGGATGTGGTTGTTCGTGAGATGGGATTTACCGATTTCGAATCGGAGATGAGCGAATTGATGAGCAAAATCGAGAAGCTGTAGCTGCATCTCCGGGTGTTCGATACAGTTCCAGGGGTGTATTTCTCGGTTTGTGGGGTCCTTTTCTGGGGGTGGGGCGAGTATACGGACCAAAAGCGTTGCAATTGCGTCGGCGTCTCGCGCCGCGGGACCCGCAAATCGGCGGATAGGTTTTCGCACGTGTATCGAACACATGATGGATGCCAGAAAACCGCGGGATCATGCGGTTTTGCTCTTTTGTCAACGGACTCGCGCGGGTGTCTGCATAGGCGGTGGTAGAGACTTCCGACGCGAAAGGGCGCCCGAACGCTTCCTATGGCCTGTCTTCTGCCGTCGCATCGTTCCACCCGCCCGTCTCGCCCCGCCACCTCCAAAAACATCCCGAAGGAATTCCCCGAACTTGACGGTGGTCAATGTTTTCCCGGCGCGTCGCCCGTATCTTGGGCACCATCAGACATCGCGACAGACACCACGAAAGGAGTCCCCGCCCATGCAGAGTTTCATCCTGCGTCACAAACCGCAGCTCACCATCATCAGCGGCGCGCTTATCGCCGCCGGCCTGGTCGCGCGCTTCGCCCTACACTCGCAGCCGGCCTACGCCGCGGCGTTCATCGCCGCATCGATTATCGGCGTGCTGCCGATCCTCATCCAGGCGGTGCAGGCGTTGCGCGTCAGGGTCATGTCCATTGACGTGCTCGTGAGCATCGCCGTGTTCGGCGCTTTCCTCATCGGCAGCTGGGACGAATCAGCCATTGTCACATTCCTGTTCCTCGTCGGCGGACAGATCGAGCGATACACGTTGAACCAGACGCGCTCGGCAATCAGCGCTCTCACCGATATGGCGCCGCAATCCGCCGCGGTCCGCCGCGCCGACGGCACTTTCGAAACCGTTCCGGTCGACGATGTGCATGTCGGCGACATTGTCAAGGTAACGACCGGTGATCGTATTCCCGTCGATGGAACCGTGATGTCGGGCACCGGACTCGTCAACGAATCCGCGATTACCGGCGAGCCTATCCCGGTTGACAAGGCCGCGGGGTCGAGCGCCTCCGCCGGCACCCTGCTCGATGATGGCATGCTGACCATCCGCGCCGACATGGTGGGTGAGGACACCACGTTCGGCAGGATCATCGAGCTCGTCGAAAACGCGCAGGACTCCAAATCCAAGGAGGAACGCTTCATCGACCGCTTCGCCACGTATTACACGCCGGCGGTGCTCATTATCGCCGTTATTGTTGGCCTGGTGACGCGTCGTATCGATCTTGCGATCACCATGCTTGTGCTCGGCTGCCCCGGCGCGCTCGTCATTGGCGTGCCCGTGTCGAATATGGCGGGCATCGGCAACGGCGCACGCCACGGCGTACTCATCAAAGGTAGCGAGGTGACGCATCGGTTGAGTTCCGCCGACACGTTTGTGTTCGATAAGACCGGCACGATTACGGTCGGCGTGCCGCAGGTGACGGATGTGAGACGCTACGACGATGACGGTACGCCGGTCGCAAACGATACGGGAAATGGGGCTGGCGGAGCGCATATCGGCAGTTTCGAGGAAACGAAAGACGTGGCGGCGCGCGATTCTTCCGTTCCTGATTCTTCCGTTCCCGATGCGAGTGCTCTTGATGCTGGTTCGGGTCCAGCCCATGATGATGTCGTGCGGTACCTTGTCGGGGTTGAATCACAGTCTCAACATCCGCTTGCCAAAGCCATCGTGCGGTATTTCGGCGATACTCCTGTCCCGCAGGTGGACCAAGTGTCGGTTGTGACAGGCGGCGGTATCAGCGCCGTACATGACAATCATCGGATTCTCGTCGGCAGTCCGCGCTTTCTGGAAGCCGATGGCATAGCACTCACTTCCAGTATGCGTGAGGATGCCAGTGAGCTTGAAATGCAGGGGGATTCGCTTGTGGCTGTGGCCGTCGATGGCAGTATCCGTCTACTGCTTGGGATTCGCGATCGTCTGCGCCCAGGCGTGGCGGAAGACATCGCACGGCTGCGTCGTCTCGGCGCGAAAACCATCGTGTTGCTTTCAGGAGACAACCAACGTGCTGTCGATCTCATGACGGCGAAACTCGGTTTCGACCGCGCAATCGGTGGCTTGCTGCCCGATGAGAAGGCTGCGGTCATTTCCGGTTTGCGCGACGATGGGCACCGTGTGGTGTTTGTCGGCGACGGCATCAATGACAGCCCGTCTCTCGCGCTCGCGGACGTAGGCATCGCTATGGGAAATGGCGCCGACGTGGCTATTGACACCTCGGATGTGGTCCTCGCTGATTCCGACTTCTCGCGTCTGCCGCATGCGTACGGCCTGGCGAAGCATACGGTACGCAACATGCGCGAGAACATTGCGATTGCAGTGGGTACGGTAGCGCTATTGCTGTCCGGGCTAGTGCTCACCACGTGGCTCACCATGGCCGTGGGCATGTTCGTCCACGAGGCGAGTGTGCTGGCGGTCATTCTCAACGGCATGCGACTGCTGCGTTACCGGACTGGCGGAAATCATGGAACCCATCACTGGAATATCAGAAAACTTGATGCCTATCAAGGACAGCCACGGTCCGTTATCGATACCGTGGTGGCATAACCAATGGTCCCGGCTGCCAGCCGGGGATACCGGTCGGTGAACACCACCGGCATGAAAGGAGATACCAAGATGAACACCGCAACGCTGAAACTGGATACGCTAACCTGCCCGTCGTGCATGCTCAAGATCGAAGCTGCCGCACGCAACGTGCCGGGAGTCGACCAGGATACTGTGCACGTCTCGTTTGCGAACAGCAAAGTGACGTTCCGGTTTGACGAGGATCTCACCGATGCACAAACTGTTGCACACGCCATCGAAAAGGTCGGATATCCTGTGCTTTCCACTCAAACCGCGGTGCAACGGTGATAAGCGACAAACGTATGGTGCTCGACGTTGCCGTGCCATTACGCATGCACGTCATCACCATCGGATGAGTCACACGGAACCTATGAATTCAGCCACTTGAAAGGACAGTTATGACAGCATTCACCGACTATCTCGTAGGCCATGCAGAGCAACTCGACTTGGGTACGCTCGCCATCACGCGCGCGCATGGAACGCATCATCCTGAAGTGTTCGAGATACGCAAGCGTTACGAAACCATTCGGGATCGAATCGCGTTGGCTAATGGTGCGCAGCCCCAGATCGGCGACGAGCTCACGCGAATCAGGGATCTCACCAATGGCTACACGATTCCAGATGATGCTTGCCCCACGCTTGCGGCAACTTACCGTATGCTCGAGGAAGCGCATCGCATCTACGAATCCGCGAACGAAGGAAGGTAACCGCACGATGGACAAAGCCTTGCCCGACCAATGAACAATCGCATCTGCCAATCCCCGGACGAGGGAAGGCGACCCTCACCTCTTCCAGCGAATGCCGGACCGCATCTGTGAATCCGCGAACGAGGGACGTGCGCGGTAAACAAGCCTGTACGGTAAAGAGTCCAAGGCGAGTGGTCTCGTGAGCGCGGTTCGGCATTCATGGCCTGCTATTGATGGTCTGCCATTCATGGTCCGGTATTGAAATGTTCCGATGCCGGTCCATGAGGCTGGTTTCGTAAGGACGGTAGTGTGAGGACTGCCCCGTGATGGCGGCTTTGCAGAACGATTGTGCGCATCGTCCGGGCCTTCACGCAGGCTGGTCTGCCAGTCCATCCCGTGAGGATGGTGTGCAGAACGACCGTGTGAGATGATTGCATGGGACCCGCCTCACGAAGATGCTTCGTGTCGAAGGTTATCCTTGTCAGTTCTCAAGGAAGCTTGCATGGCAGTGGCTCACACGATGAAGGGAAGGAGACGATATCATGCCTCAAGACTTGTGTGTGCAACTGGTACCGCTATTTCAAGACCTCAGCGGTGAAGACCAGCTGAATATTCAACGGAGTACCAAGTTCCGCACCTTTCATAAGGGCGATATCGTTTTCTCCCCGCACTCCGATCCTCAATTGAGTATCGTGGCCAAGGGAAGCATGAAGGTCTATAGAATCACCTCCAATGGTCGTGAACAACTGTTAAGAGTGATTGAACCAGGCGGCTACGAAGGCGAGAGCCAGCTGTTCGGTGCCAGCAACCAGAACCTGTACGGGGAAGCGCTCGCCGACACCATGGTGTGCGTCCTGCTGCGCCGGGATTTTATGCGTCTTTTGGACGCGCATCCGCAGCTGAGTATCCGACTGCTCTCCACCATCGCCAGCAAAATGGCGAAGGTGGAAGAACAGACGCAGTTTCTCACGATGGGGCGAGTCGAGGAACGTCTTGCGTCGTATCTGCTCGACCTGTCGAAAAGCGCCGGTGGCTCGCGGCGTGTCCGAATACCGATGACGATGAAGGAACTTGCGTCATATCTGGGTACCACGCCGGAAACACTGTCGCGTAAGCTTCGATACCTGGAAGATCGACAGATCATCGCGAGGCAACGTCGAGACGTGGTCATCCTGTCTTCACGACAGCTCGAAGAGATCTAACGAGGGCAGGAAGTGCTTATCCGAGATATCCAAGATATCCAAGGTGCCCGGGACATCCGAGATACCCGAGGTGCCCGGTATGTCAGGGAGCCCTGAGACACCCGGGATTCTCGAGATGTCGGGGATATCCGTGACATCCTGGTACCTGCTAGATATCTCGACCGGTAGCGTTGGAACGCCAGCGTGGATTTCGCGGCGTGACATCCTGGAACGCGATATATATCTCGACCCTGATGCCGGTGGAATCGCCAACCCCATTCCAGCTCCGCCGCAGCCGGTAAAGCAAGCCGATCCGCACTGTTCAGTTGTCTTCTGGAAGATTGGTGCAACGGTCAATCACATCCTTGCCACGAAGCAGATGCAGCCATTCATCCGGAATCGCACCCATACCATAGACGATTCCGGCAAGACTACCCGCCACCGCGGCTGTCGTATCAGTGTCCTCTCCCAGATTGACTGCTTCAAGCACGCAATCCGCATACCTCGTGGTGGTGGTCAGACACCAGATCGCAGCCGCCAAGGTGTCGATAACAAAACCGCTGGATGCAACGTCCTTTCGATTCAGTTTTGGGATGATTGTCAAATCATCAGCCCCTACTCCTGCGGTGGTTCTAGAAGCGACTCCGCTCAAACCGTATGCGACTCGTTTGTCATGCAATGCCTCGAGCGGCGACACGCCATCCCGCAGCAACCGCGCATACCGAACATACGTGACGCATGCTTCACAACTTATCGGATGAGCGTGCGTAATCGCGCTCACTGAGCGGATTTCGTCGTCGCCGGCATCCGTGAACGCCAGCGGGACGATGCGCATGAGCGAGCCGTTGCCGTTGTCGCGCTCGCCCGCCAATCCGTGCCCGATCGCGAGTGCGCTCGCTGTAGCGCCGCCTATGTCGAATCGCCGGTCAACGTTGTAGTCCTGGCTGTCGCGCCACCGTATGAACTTGTCACGCATATCCGCAACGTCCACTCTGCCGAGCTCCCGCAACGAATCACAGGTTGCCAAGGCCATCCCAGTGTCATCGCTCCATGTGCCGACGGGCTGGTGCCAAGCCCCAACTCCACCTCCGACTTCGACGCTTCCATTCGCGCGGTCCCGTGCCATGCCTGTGCATGTGAAAGTACCGCGAGCCCTGAACTCGAATGGGACACCCAATGCATCGCCGACAGCTTCCCCATACATGGCGTCTCGCAGCGTCCGCGCGGACCCATCTGCCGGCTTACCCCAATGCCAGATTGTGTGCTGAACCATCATCTTTCCCTTCTGTGTTGGCCGATTCTGGTCTGCCGTATTCTCGCAGTTCCTTTGCCTGCGCCCCTTCTTTGTGGAGCGCCATCGTTACTTCCGAGTGCGGTGGTTCGCAACCGGATTGAGTATCATCGTATCGCCGCGACACGCCGATACAGACAGTTGCCGATAATGGCATGTCCAGGCCGAAAATGGGATGCGCACCCATGTGCGATGCCGTGTACCAAGAAAGGTATGAGAAGCACGAGGGAAACGAACAAATCACTCGAGGAGGAGTTCATGATGAACGAGTCGTTTGGCAGAGCGGGCTACGGCGAAGTTTCTAACCAAGAACGCCAATCGGCTGATACCTTGATTGACGATGATTCCCAACCGATCCGCATCGAATTTCCCCGGATGCAGCAGACGGCACAACGCGAGTAGAGACAAGCCGCTGACGAGAATCGTAACGCCTACAAAATCCCGATTGCAGCAGCCGTCACCGTCACAATCGCGTGGATGATTGCGTCAGTATTCGTTAACAGATTCGTGCGAAGCATCATGTTCGGCATTACGCCAATTGGGTTTGCCGCCATCACTGTCCTGGTCGCGCTTCGATGGCGAAAACAGCCTGAAATCTGTACTCGAGCTCGCATTTGGGTGTTGAGATTCGGCGCAATCGTCACCGTCCTGTGTGCTGTCTTGTTCATGCCATCCGCCGTCCGACACCTCCTGGACGTCCCCTATCTTGATATGCCGAAACGAGTTGTAATCACCAAACCGAGTGTGAGTTACGAAGAAGGTACTTGGCACGGTGCGGCTGAAGCCGTCAATGATTTGCTTGACCATACGCCGGAAAGCTATTACGTTCAGGCGCAGGCAACACTGCAGCATCTGTACCCGCAAAAATACCGCATCGGTAAACAGGATTTCCTGGCATGCCAGGAGGCGATGAATACGCGGGGAGAAGCATCGGAACATGATGACGGAACTTGGTATGGGGTGCTTGATTACCTTCCGCATTCGAAAGAAAGTGTGTCACTCAGATGTGCAGTTGGGGCACCGCCGTCGGATGGTTCACTCGAAACAACGTTGACTGATTGAATCGGGAATAGTCGGGGTACGCAAATCTGGCTCGGGGTGCGGCAATGGGTATGAGGGCAACCGGATTTAGCTGCGACTAAGCGCGGTGTGCTGGTGTTGTGGGTTGTTGGTGGGTTTGTCTGGTGGTTTTGGTTGTTGTTTTGGTTGGTTGTGTGTGGTGTTTTCGACACGCCGGTGTTTGGGTGTGTTTTGTAGGGTTTGTGGGGTGGTGGTTGGGTGGTTGGTTTGCGTGGGTGGGGTTGGTGGTGTATGTTGTTCTCTTGCTGCCGCTCGCGGGCCGGCTTCCTTTGGGGGGTTGGTTTTGTCGGGTGTGTGGTGGTGGTTTGAGAACTCAAGAGCGTGTCTGTACTACTTTTTTATAGTCAATGATTGCCAGTCCGGTCCCCGCTTCCGTGCGGGGTGTTTGATTGTCCTGCGTGGGAGTCCGCGAGGGCGGTTGATGGGGGTCGGGGTTTTCGTGCGAGTCGCCTTTCCT
>NZ_AUFI01000001.1:0-62938 GCF_000426425.1 Bifidobacterium thermacidophilum subsp. thermacidophilum DSM 15837 | reverse complement strand
CTCAACATTTCAACTCACGCTCCCCATACGGGGAGCGATGGCGAAAATGAAATATTAAATCCACCATGTGGACACGTTCCCATATCGCCATATTTAGAATACCGCGCGCAAGACAAACTTAGAACACTTTGTCATTTTTCAAACCGCCGTGAAGTCGAAATACTCGATTCATGCCCTAATAGTACACGAAATAAGGTGCGAGCATGCCCAACGCATGATGAGAACTATCGGTTCGCACCAAACGATAAGTTTCTATACATTATTCATTATCATCTACTTCTTATTTTTAAAGGGTGCAACATGAAGGCGTATAGGGACAAAGTTATTGCTTTACACATTCCATTTCGTTGCGTATGTGGTGACATACTCAACCGGGTGGAAGCACATGGGAACGACCAGATTGCCGGGCATCTGCCGGCTCGTTGTTTGTGTTCAATTAGATGTGGACGGTTTCGTCACTTTTTCTGAACAGTCGTGGCGTTCATTTTGGACGGTGTGGTCGGTTGCGGAATAGGGCACCGATGCCGTCCGGTTTCCTGATAGATTCCCGGGTGCCGGTAACCGTTTTCAAGGTTCCCGTGAGGAAAGAGATTGACGACATCGATGCTTATACAACAGCGTACCAGGCAGTTGGAAGGACAGGGCATGATCCGTTTTCTAATTTGCAGCGCAACACCGCTCGGAATCGCCAGTTGCGGTTGATTGTACTGAATCCACATTGGGCAGGCATCCCCTTGGCGGCGAGTCGTTCCATCCGCCCACTCCACGATTGAGCCGGCATGAAGACATCCGAGGACTCTCAATAGCGTGCAATTAATCCGTCGGGTGATTTCGTCGAGCCCCTCCTGCGTCCATGTCATTCAGCATACACTTTGGTCAAACAGCAGCGGACAATCCCGTTTTCAAAGTGCCAGTGCAACACCTCGGCTAGGGTCGTGGGTTGAAAGAAAACAGCAAGCCCTAGAAAGGTGTTGCACTGATGCCCGTCCTACAAGCCCTGACTGCTGCGGGCTGGTCATGATCGACAGGCTCCGTTTCCGCGATCACCGGACGATCCGCCAGATCACGGAGGTAATCGGGGCGGTCCGTCCACTGTCAGCCGCGAGTTGAGGCGCAACCTGTGGAACCCATCCAATGAGAACCGCAACGACATGATCCGCCGCTAGCTGCCCAAGGGCATAAGCATGGACGACCTGGCCCAGGACGAGCACGACGAGATCACCCGACGGATCAACGACACGCCCCTGAAGGTCCTCGGATGGCTCACGCCGTCAGAGGCATGGGACGAGCAGATGGAACGACTCGCCGCCAAAGGCACACTCGTCCCCGGGCACCCCGTACAATCAACCCCAACCCACAACCCAAGGCAGTGTTGCACTTCAAACTAGAAAACGGGATGACGTCTGGAACGACATCGCTCATGTACCATTGGAAGCGTTACGTAATCCTAATCTGATTCGTTGCGTCTTGAGGAGAGCAGACATGGTCGCAGAGGAAGGCTTCACCGACAGGGAGAGGATGCGGGTGCAGCAAATCGCCGCGGATCTGGCGCAGCTGGATGGGACGCAGCTGAATCCCGGTGCGACCGATGCGAAGATTTCCGAATTCGAGCACAGCAATGGCGTTGTGCTTCCCGTGTCGTTCAGAAGCTTGCTGGAAATCAGCGACGGCGGGCGTCTGTTCTTTCCGGAGGGCATCGAGCTGTATGGCGTCGTCCATCCGCCGCTGCTGGAGCTCGATGATCCTTATACGCCCGAGGGCGGCTGGCTTGTCGTCGGAATGATGCCGGATACCGACCTCGTGCTTGTGAGTCTGAAGGGTGAGGCGACGGTGGTCTATAACCGTGAAGGTGGCACTTTCGACGATGCCGTACGCTATGGGGACTTCCTTGCCTTCCTCGAAGACATCCTTCGCCAATGGAGTGATTAGCGGTTGGTCTGCCGCGTATCCCAGCCAGGAACCTCGCGCGGGGTGAGCGCTGCGTCATGTCGAGTCTTGCCGGCGTGGGTTTGTGCCCTGTGTGGTGGGTTGCACGGGGATTGTGATGGAGCCCGGGCGATGGCCGGGTTGCATCACAATCGGAGAGTCGAAGGGGTTCGGTAATGCACGGGGCTGCTCCCAAATAACATTCGATACACGGCGGGACTGTTCGCCGTGCCGGCATTCGGAGTGTGTTCCTGCGTCTGGTGGCGGGCGCGGCCGCCTCACCAAGATAACAGCCGTTCACTCAGATGCGGCCGCCGCCCGTTTTCTAGTTTGAGGTGCAACACCGCTCGGAATCGTCAGTTGCGGTTGATTGTACTGAATCCACCTTGGACAGGCATCCCCTTGACGGTGAGTCGTTTCATCTGCTCGCCCCACGATTGAGCCGGCATGAAGACATCCGAGGACTTTCAAATAGCGTGCAATTGACCAGCCGGGTGATTTCGTCGACCCCCTCCTGCGTCCATGTCACTCGGGCATACACTTTGAGCAAACAGCAGCGGACAATAGACCACTGCGGTTCGTGTTGCCACCCACCAGCACGAGCTACGCGAATCGTCATAAAGTCAACCTACCCACCGGTTCGTCAACCGGTCGGCGAAGCACGGACTAGCTGCCATTGTTTCACGCACGGCCTTAGCAGCGAGTGCGTCATCAGGTTCCACGACGAATCCACAGGAACACCCGGTCACTGATGAAATAACGACAACACCCTCACGAACCGGCAGATTATCCAATCCTCCACGGAAACGGAGCCTGCCGACTACAATCAGGTTGCTTGCCGTCAGGCGGCAGTGATACGGCATCAGCACAACATCTTCCCGGGGCCAGAAATCATTCCCTCAACCCACAACCCCTGACCGGGGATATCACACTTTCACGTTGAAACGGGAAGTTTGGCCAGCATGCGAATATCTGATATCCTTTGATATCCTTCAGCTAGAGCCCGTCTCGATATCACCTGTAGGTGGTACCGAGACGGACTGTTTTCTCCCCAGCATGAGCATGCCATCGCATTGTGTCGGACCGAGTAATGGAAAAGCCGCCAGAAGGCGGCTAGAGACATTGGTTCTGCAGGTTATTTATCCTGCATGCTTGGGGCGGATCATCGCGGCGTACTTGTCAGGCAACGCGATACGCTTCATTATGCCGAGGACATCCAGGAACTCCGGGTTGCCGACATTGAAGTACTTCCACTCGCCGTCGGACTTGTGGACGATGACGGACACGCCGAACCTATTCCTCGGTTCGTCTTCCGTCCACCCATGAGATTGAATGTTGAAGACCCAGCCGCCGGAATAGACAAAGGCATCGGAGAGCACGGCACCGTTGAATCCGGATAAGGCGATATCGCACGCCTGCTCGTATGTGACCATCTACGTCGCCTCCTCGCATAGCTCGCGGATGACCGGGATATTCATCTCGCAATCATCGATTCTCAATCATAGCCGCCAACTCAGACGCCTTAGCCCCTACTCCCCCAACACCTCCTCCGTATCCACTACCAGCGTCACCGGCCCATCGTTGACCAACGACACCCGCATGTGCGCGCCGAATCGTCCTTCTTTGACGGTGAGTCCTTGCGCACGCAACGCTTCGTTGAACGCGAGCCAAACGCGTCTGGCGTGTTCGGGCTCGCCGGCGGCGATGAAGCTCGGCCGGTTGCCTTTGCGGATGTTGCCGTAGAGCGTGAATTGGGAGATGGAGAGGATTTCGCCGTCATGTTGCGTGATCGACTCGTTCATGCGGCCATCCGCATCCTCGAATACGCGCAGCCGGGCGATTTTGCCGGCGAGCCAGTCGATTTCCCGCTGGCTGTCCGCATCCGCGACGCCGACGAGCAGCACATACCCCGTACCGGTGGTTTGCTTGACGAACGTCGGATCGACGCTGTTCGTGGAGGGGTCGATCACGTCGACGCTGGCTTCGCTTACCCGTTGCAATACGATTCTCATACGGCCACTCTATCTCGCAGCCATGGCGGGATGTCACGTCCGTGCGGTGTATTGCTTGGTTTCGGCGTTCCGCTCGTCTGCCCGTTGGCACCATTTCCCGTTCGGCTCGCGGCAGATTTGAGCCAAGCACCGATATGTCGTATACTGAAAGTCCGGTCTAATCCGGGGTTTGATAATTCAAAAGGGGCTGATCGGTTTCGACGGTGACCTGTTCGTCGCAGGGAAGCGTGCCGAGAACGCGGAGTCCACTCGTGATGCCCTCCGCGAACAAATAAGTGCTAAATCTAACCGCACTGAGTTTGCTCTCGCTGCCTGAGCTTCGCGCCAGGATTAACCAGTGAGCAGCCGCTCCGTTCACTCCCCCTCGTCTTCGGGGAGATGTTGAGCGTCGTTTAGGAGACTTGCTCCGGCTACTGCACCGCAGGGTGGCTGGGGGACTTTTTCTGCGGATATGCTCGCCATCAGTTGTCTGCGACATCGATGGGGGCAGAAAAACCGCCGCACGGCCAGCAGACTACGCACGTAGAAGACTGAGGGTACGGTCACCGGACCGGGGTTCGATTCCCCGCAGCTCCACTGAACAACGAACGCCATTCCGCAAGGGATGGCGTTTTTTGTTGGTATTGCAACGGTTACGGGCGGTCGGTGACGGAGCCGGCGCACCGGGGCTTGATGGTGTCTGGTAGTGTTTTTGTGGTAGATGAGTGGTAAAAAGAGTGGTAAGCATCACCGATGCGGGAAAGTGACGTTTTACCACTCATCCCGACAGGAGACATCATGGGCAAGAAGAACATGTACCTGGGAATCGCATGCGCCGTGTTCGCCGTGGCGAGCGCCGCCGCGTGCCTGTTCGGGCGGACGCCGATGGCCGTCACGTTCGCGCTGTGCGCGGGAATCGACGGGTTCTTCGCCGGCTGGGGCCGTTACAACACGGGTAAGGAGGAAGGCGAATGACCGCAAAGCATTACCTCGGGTGGACCGGGTTCGCGGCGCGTGTCGGCATGAAACCGGGAGCGCTCGGCAAATACAAGCTGCCGGAGCCGGACGTGGTCGTCGGCGACATCCGCTGGTGGAGCGAACAGACCATTGACGAGTGGAATGCGGCACGCCCCGGACATAGCGGCAGGCCGCGCAAGACCGCGTAACAACGCAGAAACGCCCCGCACTCCTCGATATGAGGGTGCGGGGCATTTCGTTATTAGGGGAACATCACGAGAAAACAGTGGGTTACGGGTTATCCAGCCAACGCGCGAGTCCAGCGACAGGCAGGTAGGAACCGGAATCATTGTTCGGCCCTCCATGCGCATCCCGCATACCGTGACATGCGCAGCTCATCAAACCTCACCGGAAAGCGGCTGTACTGGCTTCATCGGTCGTTCTACGCATGCCCGGGCATACATCACCCGACATTTCTGGTCCCAGACAAGGTGGAATGCCCCTCATCCAGCACGAAACGTATGCCAAGACATGCGCACGATGCAGCCATGCCTATCAAAGTAGCTGGCAGAGCCGTTGACGTCTAGACTCCCCCTCCTGCCCGAAGACCGTGTCTGATTGTCACGATACGGTGTGTACGTTTGCACAGGAATCGCACTGTGATCGCAACGATGGTTACGCCGGTCACAGTGCGATGATTGGAAGGGCTGGTCATGAGTGCTCTTGGGCTTCGCGCGTCGCATCGTCATGGACGTCATGCCGCCGACAGGGGCATGTCGACGGCTAATCCGATTGAGCAACTGTGGTCATTCGTCGCTGCAGCCGGCAACGCCGATGCCGTCGTGTTCGATACAGAGACCACCGGCATCGGCGACGACGCCCGCATCATCGAAATCGGGGCGCTGCTGATCGGCGACGACGCCCCAATCTACGAGTACGACCAGCTGATTCAGCCTCCCACCAGACTGCCAGCAGGCATCACGGAACTGACCGGCATCACCGAGTCCGATCTCGCCGACCAGCCTGACGCCGGATTCGTCATTCCCCAGTTCCTGACCGCAATCCGCCCGTTGCCGCTTATCGGGCATAACGTATCGTTCGATATCAGGATGCTGAATATTGAGGGCGGCCTGCTGGGCTGCCGCGAAGTTTCCAACGATTCTCTCGATACGATGACCATGTCCCGCCGCATGTTCCCCAACGCTCCCAGCTGCTCGTTGCAAGAAGTAATGCGACTGCTCGATATCAATGAAATCGAAGAGCATCGTGCAATCTCGGATGCCCGGCAGACATGGCAATGTTTTCAGCAGCTTAAACACATGAAAGATCCGGTGGTGCTGTCCGACGATGAAGCCGAAGAGTCGCGCCGTCGTCATGCCATGACAAAGCGACGCCGCACCAACGCCTATATGCGCAGCTCGTACCTAAGCAACCGGAACACCACTCCGGTCAACCCGAAGCCTGACGGCATGGTAATCGACCAGTTTGTGAGCGGTGTCACCGTTTCCGGTGACACCGTGCATCAGGACGTGCTCAGCCGATACGGGTATGACGCGTGGCTGTGGGTGACAGTCAGCCATGGCATCATTGAATCCGGCAAGAACACCGGGCATCCGACGCTGTGCGTTGCGCTTGACGGTGTTGAAATCGGGCGGATTCCCGCGCTCCAGGAAGAACGGCATCGCGGTCAGGTCCCGCCACAAGGCGCGGTGATGGTGGCACACATCCCCAATTCGAAGGCCGACCGGGAAAGCGGCATATACCGTCTTCGGCTCCAGATGCCCGCTGAAAACAGTCGGGAGGACTGAACCGGGCAGGCCGGACTTGCCGGACCGCGAATCGACGAGTCGTGTATGCCGTGGCATGCGCAACCGCGGTCCCATTGCGCATGCCACATCAATCGTGCAGGCTGGTGACAATCTGTGCATGTCACCGCATGCAAAACCTGTCACATCCTCATCAAACCAATCTTTCCGACGGCGGAAATGACAAGTTATGCATGTCCCCGCATGCACGATCCGTAGCATGCTTGGCCAATCAAGCTGCACCGGCCGGCAAACTGCACGTCGCGTATACCGTTACATACGTAACCCGGCGTATCCCACCAGACAGGTCCGCCGACTTGGGGATTACATCGCATCCTGTATGCCGTCGGCAAACCGGCAGCATCCATGACGGCCAGCACCTGCCACACCAGTGACGCCGCACCGGTGACACCGCATGCCCGCGAGCCAGCCCGCCGGCTACTTAATCATCGGCCGCAGCGGCGCCGAGACGTCCACTGAATGCTTGTCCCCAATCACATTCGGGTCGTTGATGATCTTGTCGACCACGGCTTTCTTGAGTTTCATCTGCGAGGCATTTCCCCAGATGATTGTGTAGTTGCCGTTGTCTAGCTCGGTGGTGACGGAATCCTGCGTCTGCGCGGTGACTTTGCTCACCCGCGCCCGCATCGCGTCGGACAGTGAATCCACGACTTTCACCGCAGTCACCACGGACCGGCTCTTCAGGCTTTTGGTTACATCGTTTACTTCGATGACCGGAATGCCGTCGGTCGAGGCGTTTTTCACGGAGTTCAGCACCCGACCTTTGCCGTCGACCGCGGTCAGCGAACCGTCGGGCGTTTTCAGCATTGCGGCCGGCTCCTGCGCGCTAATGGCGACCTGCATGCCGTGCGGGTATTGTTTCGTCGCCGTCGCCTTGCTGACACCAGGAATGGCAGCAAGTTGCGTTTCGATGTCATTGGTCGACACCAGAAGCAAGGATTTCCCTGCCTGAGCCGAGGCGATGGACTCCACTTTGCTGCCGCTGACCCATTCGTTGGCCCCGGACACGGTGATTTGCGCAGAGTCAAGCCGCAACAAGGGCGAGAAGAACAGCGCCCACACGACACCCACGACAGCTGCTATGGACACAATGGTGATTGCCACGCGTTTGACGACCATCAGCGTGTTGACATGCCGACGTTCCTTGACACGCGCGTTGAAATCCACGACTTTTGGCCGCGCGGCGACACCCAACGGCCCGGTGCTTTCCCTCAGCGTTTTGGCGACCAAGTCCTCACTTTGCAACGCTCTGGCATCCACGAATCCAGTCGCTCTGGACACACCAGTTCCGGACGTACCCGTGCCAGACACACCGCCGACGGAGACTCTCCTTCCGCGTCGCGTTGGACTTACAAGATCAGAACCACTCCCCTGTTCGCCGCCATCCGAGGATTTGTTCAGCCTGTTGCGCTTCGCCGAACTCGCCACACGGCCTTGTTTCGGGGTCCCACCCTTCTTGGAGGCAGCATCCGAATCCGCGTTCTTGCGCCTGTTTCGGGACACGATCGCGCGCAACGACCGCTCCCGGCGGCTCGTGGCAGGCTCCGCGGCATTGCCTGCATTACTGGATTTGCCGACAACGTCTGCATTGTCCGATGACGATGGACGTCGTTCAGGTACGGTGGCGCGTCCGGATGCTACGGAACGACCCGACGACCCGCGGTCTGAGGCGGCGCGGCCGGAAGCCGCTCTGCGAGATACTGGCTTGGATGAGTTCGCATCCCTGGCACCGCCGTATGACATACCGGGGATGGACGGACCCGGCACACTCCGGGATTGCCTTGCGACGCGCGGAAAAGTACCGCTCGACGATATCCGGGCATCTCGTGACAAGTTGTCTGACGGCATCTTGTTTCCTGATGCGGCGTTTCCTGATGCTATACTCCCCGCTGCCGCGTTCCCTGTCACCCTTTTCGATGCCGCGGTATCGGCTCCGGATCCAGCACGCCCAGCGCCGGGTTGAACACGACCTGCGACAGAACGCGGTTCGCGCCCGGTGTGTTGCCGCCCGTCATGCGATGACCCGCCGACAGACCCGCTTCGTGCCACGCGTCCTGGCATATCAATCCCCGCAGTTCTCGCGGTGCGCCTCGAGCGCGTGCAACAGCACCGGTCCCATGGCGGTGATATCGCCTGCCCCCACGGTGAAGACCACATCGCCGTGATGCGCGCGCATCGCCATCATCAGCGCCGCGGTATGCATGTCGTCAACCGCACGAATCCAGTCCGTCGGCTCATGGTCGATCCCCTTGGCGGCATCGACGATGGTCTGCGCGGTGATATCAGGGAAATCCTCCTGCTTTTCTCGCGCCGGGTAAATACCGGTCACAATGACATCATCAGCGAGTGCCAACGCCTCAGCGAACTCGCGTGCGAAGAATTTGGTGCGAGAGAACAAATGCGGCTGGAACAGTACGCGGATGACGGCATCCGGGTAGCGCCGACGCGCCGCGTTGAGCAGCGCGGTGATTTCGGTGGGGTGATGCGCGTAATCGTCCACGACGGTGACTTGCTTCTCGCATCCGCGCACTTGGAAGCGGCGGGATGCGCCGAGGAAGCTTCCCGCGGCTTGCGCGGCGGCATCGGGGTCCATGCCCAGCAGCGTGGCGGCGATGATTGCGGCGGTCGCGTTGCGGGCGTTATGGATGCCTGGAATCTTAAGGCTGACGGGGATGGCGTGTGTCTCTCCGGTGAGCGCGGCGGGCATGTCGATAGTGAACCGTTCCTCACCGTCACCGGCCTGCTCGCTTTCTGAGGTGATGGTGACGATGGCGGCGCCTGCGGCCTGAGCTACGGCGTCGAGCACCATCTGCGCGCTGTGCGTGGTGTAGATGACCGTGCGATGCATGACCGAATCATCAAGGCCGCGCAGCACGTCGAGCGCACCCGGGTCGTCGGCGGTCATGACGATATGCCCTCGCGCGTGCGATGCGTAGGCGACGAAGGCCTCACAATAGCGCTCTGGCGTGCCGTAATGGTCAAGATGATCCGCTTCGGCGTTGGTGATGATGGCGATGGCGGGCTGGTATTTGGCGAAACTGCCGTCCGACTCGTCGGCTTCTGCGACGAGGATGCGCCCGGTGCCGGCATGTCCGCCGTCAAGGGTCTGGCCGTCGGGGCCTTGGATGGTGCCGCCAATCGCGTAACTGGGATCAGCCAGGTCACCGGTGCCTGCGTGCACGAGGATATGAGACAGCAGCGAACTGGTGGTGGTTTTGCCGTGTGCACCGGCTACGGCGACCGCATCATGATGGTTCATGAGCAGTGCGAGGATATCGCTGCGATGCACGATATGCGAGCCTTGGGCCGCCGCGGCGACGATCTCCGGATTGTCCGGCTTGATGGCGCTGGAATACACCACGGTTGACGCGCCACGCACATTGTCCGCCCGCTGGCCGATCGCAACCTGAATGCCGAGGGCTTCGAGCCGTTCGGTTTTCGCGTTGCGCTCCCTGTCCGAGCCGGTGACATTCACACCCTGCTCATGCAGCATTTCAGCGAGGACACTCATGCCCGCTCCCCCAATGCCGATGAAGTGGGTTGTTCCCAAATCGCTGACTTGCTGGTCTTCAGTGAAGGCCGCAACAGTCGGGTCAAGCACGATAGGCTCTGTATTCATGATGGAAGGCACTGCTTTCTCTTGGTTGCTGTCCCTATTATGGCATGATTATGCGTGATGATGGCGTAGCGGGCTGTACACCGGTGGCGTCCCTCACCTATCGGCGCGCCGCCGCGAGGCTGAGGATGTGCCGGGCCATGATGTCGGCCGCGTCACGGATGCCATACTGCCAGGCGTGGTCGCCGAGCTCGTGCAAACGTTGCGGATCATCCAGCAGTCCGGCGATATGGTCGTGCACCCATGCAGCGGTGAAATCGCTGTCATTGACCATCATGCCGCCGTCCGCGTCGACAACTGGCTGCGCATTGAAGCGCTGCTCGCCGTTGCCGATCGGCAACGGAACGTAGATTGCGGGCAGTCCAAGCGCGGTCAGTTCGCATACCGTGCCGGCCCCCGCCCGGCAAATCACCAAATCGGCGCATGCGAAGGCCAAATCGATGCGTTCTAAGTATTGCGCGACATGATAATCGCCCTGCCCGGCGTGGGCCGGATCAAGGTCGTTCAAGGCGTCCGCCCCGGCCTTGGCTGTCACCTCGGCTTCGACCTGCGCGATTTTGCCTTTGCCGGTCAAATGGATGACCTGCGCACGCTTCAGCAGGTCGGCTGCCGCACCGGCGACCGCCGTGTTGAGGCTCAACGCGCCAAGCGAACCACCGGTGACCACGACGACCGGACGACCGGGGTCAATGCCCAGCTGTGCGGCAGCCTGCGCACGCACCGCAGGATAGTCGGTTCTGATGCGAGCAGCGAGCTGCGCGATGGCGGGGCGCAACGGCAGGCCGACCCGCTCAATCGTGGTTCCTTTGCCAGGCTGCAAGCCGGTGTTTTCGTATGCCGTGCCGATAAAGGACGCCCATTTGGCGCCGAGCTTGTTGGCCATGCCCGCTCGGGCGTTTTGTTCGTGGATCACCACGGGGATGCCCATCGCGTGGGCTACAGAATACACGGGTGCGGAGGCGTACCCGCCGAAACCGACGACGACCTGCGCTTGTCGGCGCTCCAGAATCGCACGTACCTTGCGCTTTTCACGGCTCCACCGCCACGGGAAGGTGAGCGCGTCCTTGTTCGGGCGGCGCGGGAACGGGACTTTTTCCACCGTATCCAGTTCGTAGCCTGCCTGCGGGACGAGATCGTGCTCGAGTCCGACCGCCGTGCCGATGACGCTCAGCCCGGCATCGGGTTCAATCCTCCGGATGGCGTCCGCGACGGACAGCAGCGGGTTCACGTGTCCGGCGGTGCCGCCGCCGGCCAATACGATATTCGTCATGCTTTCAGCTCACCTCGTGGGTTGCCTTATGGTCCTGTACAGTACTGGTCTTGATGCCGCGGATACCACACGCGGCCATCTCCACTACTCTACCGCTCAGATTGCCCGCCGCTACAAGTTCGCTCGTCGGAGCCTTAAAAGTGACGCTCCCGCATCCGCGCGCCGGCGTCGGGCATGGCCTCACCATTAGGAATTGAGCGGGTTGGTCGCCGAAGCAATCTGCGTCTCCTGGCGCATCATGCTGATGGCCACACCAGCTGCTGTCAGACACATGATCAATGACGAGCCGCCCGCCGACACGAACGGCATCGGCACGCCCATCACCGGCAACAGGCCGATAACGACCATGATGTTGATAATCGCCTGGCCGACGATCCACACCGCGATGGAAACCAACGCAATCGAAGTGTACCGGTCCTTGGATTGCAGGGCGATGCATGCGAGGCACCATCCGATCAGCACGAACATGATGATGATAACGATTGCGCCGACAAAGCCAAGTTCCTCGCCGATGATCGCGAAAATGAAATCGTTGTGCGCTTCCGGCAAGTAGTTCCATTTCTCGCGGGAGTTGCCCAGCCCGACTCCGGCGAAACCACCTGATGCGAGCGCGTATTTCGCGTGGATGCTCTGATAGCAGGTGCCTTGCATTTGTGTGGTATCGCATGAGGTGTACGCCGAAAGCACACGAGCGAGACGGTTCGGGCTTTGGATGACCAGCACTCCGGCGAGCACTGCGACCACGGCACCCATGATGCCGAACCACGATTTCGGCATGCCGCCGAGCAGCAGTGCAATAAGGCCGATGATGAGAATGACCATATCGGTGCCCATATCGCGGCCGAGCATAACAAGTGCGCAGCAGATGATCAGCATAATGATTGGCACGGCGTACGGCCGGTGATCTTTATCGGTGCTGCGTTGTTGGGCAATAACCACGCCGAGCGGCATCCACAGGCATACCGCGAGTTTCATGAACTCGGCTGGCTGCATAGTGAATATGCCGAGGTTGACCCATCCGGTGTTGCCCTGATAGTTGACGCCCAGCGGTGACATGGTCAGCAGCTGAAATCCCCATGCAATGATGAGAATCACGCCGGAACACCGGCGGTAGGCGAGAGCTTTCAAGCGTGACGCGCCGAAGCAGAGCACCAGACCGATCAGACAGAATTTGCCTTGGGTCAGCGCCTGCGACCACGGGCTTTTCCCGCTGGAGATATTGCTGATAACCGAGCTGGAGAAGACCATGACCGCGCCAAGGAAGGTGAGGAACATGACTGCGCCGATAAAGCAGTGGTAGCACCATAGGGGGCTTTTGAGCATACGGATGCCGTGGGCGTCGCCGGTGGTGCTTGGGTCGATGACCGGCTTGCATGCCGCGGTGTCTTTTTCCACCGCCATAATGCGCTGGGGAAGCACACTGTCTTTGGCTTGTTCCCACAAGCGGTGACGCGTCTGCGGGTCTTTAGCGCTTTTGGACTTGGGCGTCCCGGACGGGATGGCCCGACGATTGCGCGCTGTCACTGCCGTCTTACCGCGGTATGGCTCGGCGCTGGCACCGTCTGCCGGCTTGCGAGACGGCCGCCGGGACGCCCGCTGAGCGGGTTGCGACCCGGTCGGGGCAAGAATGTCGAAAACCTCAGCTCCGCGGGTGTCATCCCGCCGCTGCCTGGGAAACACGGTGGACTGGGCTGTGCGCCCCTTACGTTCGCCGCGTCGCTTGGGGTCAGTGCTCGCCATGCGCATCAACCTGATGTTGTGCGGACCACTGTTGCGCCGAGCGGGCAAACTGGTCGCCGCGGTCCGCATACGAACGGAATTGGTCCATGGAAGCGCAGGCAGGCGCCATGAGCACGATGTCACCGGCCTTGGCGTACGCCCCCGCAGCCTCGACGGCACGCTGCATGACCGTGGACGCGTCGGCAGGGTCGATGAGGGTGAGAGGAATATCAGGTGCTGAAGTCTTGAACGCGTCAATCATCGGCTCCTGGTCCACGCCGATAATCACGGCCGCCTTGATGGTTTTGGCCTGGTCGCGCACCAACTGCTCGAACCGGGCGCCTTTGGCAAGTCCGCCGGCGATCCACACCACGGATTTCGGGGCGAAGCTGGACAGGGAGGCATGCGCGGCATGCGCGTTCGTTGCCTTGGAATCGTCGACGAAGCGGATGTCGCCGCCCTCCACGTGAGCGGTCGCGACCCTCTGGATGCGATGTCCACCGGGAGCGAAGGACCGCAGCGCATCCAAAGCCGTATTAAGGTCTGCTCCCGCTCCGAGCACCAGCGCAAGGGCAGTCAACGCGTCGGCAAGCAGATGCGGGTAGACCGTACCGTCCGGTTCGCACAAATGACTGAATTCGGTGATTTTAGCCACTCGATACGCGACACCCGGCACCGCTCCGGCGACACCACTGCGGTCGGCAATCCACCCCTCGTCCACGCCGATCTGCCCCTCTTCAGGCGCATGGAGGGTGAATCCAATCCTGCGGCAACCCGGCGCGGTCTGCGCGGCATGGGCCAAAGCGGTCACCCGAGCGTCGTCAGCATTGTAGACGAGCGCTTTGCGTGCCCGGTGGAAGACCTTGCTTTTGTCCGCAGCATAGTTTTCGATGCCGCCATGCCAGTCAAGATGGTCGTCGGCGATATTCGTGATGGCCGCGCACTCCAGCGCCAAGGAATCCGTGAAATGCAGCTGGAACGAGCTTAATTCGACGCACAACACGTCGTTGTCAGGATCGACTGCGGCATGCGAGACGGCTTTGCCGATGTTCCCGACCGCAGGCGCGGTGAGCCCGCACGCCGTGAGCATGGCCGACGTCATTTCGGTGGTCGAGGTTTTGCCGTTGGTGCCGGTGATGCCGATCCACGGCGCCGGGCTGCCGGTACGGCGGGAATCGACCCGTAGCCTCCAGGCGAGCTCGACTTCGGAGTATACGGGGATGCCGCGGCGCTGCGCCTCAAGAATGAACGGGGTTCTCGGTGTGAACACCGGCGAGGTCATCACCAGATCGATACGGTCCCAATCGATATCGTCGAAGGAATGCAGATCGGCTTCGGGCTTGTGCTCGTCCACGCTGATCACCGACTTGGCACGCCCTTTGAGGACTTCGACCATACTGCGGCCGGATACACCAAGCCCCGCGACCAGGGCCGTCTTGTCGGCGATCGATGCGCCGCCGTTACCTGTCTCGCCGCTCAATTCGTCGTTCATGTCATCTCTTTTCCGCGCTTGCGCGCAATCCGCAGGTTTTCGACACGACCCTAACGCCTTCCGGTTACGGGACGCAGGCTACAGCAACAATCCGGAACGGGCCACCCAATCGCCATAGAAGATCATGATGGCGACCAACGTGAACAGCAGTTCGATCATCCAGAAGCGGACGACGACCTTGCCCTCGCTCCAGCCGAGCAATTCGAAATGATGGTGAATCGGGGCCATCTTGAACACGCGCTTGTGGGTGAGTTTGAAGCAGCTGACCTGGATGACGTCGGACATGACCTCAATCACGAACAGGCCACCCAGAATAATCGCAAGGAACTCCGTGTGCGTGGCGATTGACAACGCGGAGAACAGGCCACCCAACGCAAGGGAGCCGGTGTCACCCATGAAGATTGTGGCCGGATTGGAGTTGTACCACAGGAAACCGAAGCATGCGACCGCCGCGCATACGGCGATGATGGACAGGTCAAGCGGGTCGGATACCGCATATGCATACCCCTCATGACCGGCACCCTTGAGATGGTAGTACTCCCAGTAGGCGATAATCGCATACCCGGCGAAGGCGATCATCGATGAGCCGGATGCCAAGCCGTCCAGACCGTCAGTCAGGTTCACAGCGTTCGTCCACGCCGTCATGAGGAAATTCACCCAGATGATGAGCAGGATCATCGCACCGACTTTTCCGGCGGATTCAAAGTTCCAGAATGGCTTCTCGATGAAGCTCATACCGGCCTGCGCGCTCGGAAAACCTGATTTCGTGGGGATGATCAGCGCGAGCACCGCGTAGCAGGTCGCAAAGATGAACTGGCCGATGAATTTGGCGTGCACCGACAATCCGAGGTTCTGCTTCTTGCGGACCTTGGCGAAATCATCAATGAACCCGAGCAGGCCCATCGACACCATGGCGAACAGCACCAGCACCGCGGACCATGATGGCACCGAGCCGCCCGTGCAGAAGCGGTAGATCGCGGAAGCGCCCCACCCGAGCACAATGGCAAGAACAATGATCAGCCCGCCCATGGTGGGGGTACCGCGTTTGACCTGATGCGATTTCGGGCCGTCCTGCCGGATGTACTGGCCGTAATGCAGCTTGTGCACGGTGTTGATTAGCACTGGAGTGCCGAAGAACACGACCAGCAGCGAAACCACGATGCCGATGATTAGCGAAATCACTGTCTACTCCACTTCCTGCGCGACTCACAGAGCCTTATCGGACCAACGTTCAGCCAATGCGCTCAGCCCGGCAACATGCGACCCCTTGAGCAGCACCACCGTGTCCGGATGGTGCGCCGCGGCGGCCACAACACGGCGATCGGCCTCGGCTGTGTCATGTACCCAGTGTATCGGGACGTCGGCACGGCCGGATGTTTCAAGGTACTCGCGGGCACCTTGGGACATGGCTTCGGCGAGCGCGTCGAAATGCTTGTCTGTGGCACTGCCGACCGCAATCAACTCATCGACGCCGTGGCTCAATGCATATTCGCCGATGCCGCGGTGTTGTTCGCGTTCACTGTCCCCCAGCTCGAGCATCGCCCCGAGCACGCCGATGCGGTACGGTTGCACAGCCTCCTTGGCATGCCATGCGGCCAGACCGTCGAGGCCGGCCTTCATGGAATCCGGGTTCGCGTTGAAGGAGTCGTCAATCAGGGTGAACGAGACTTCCCCACGACGGACGGTGGACACGGCCATGCGATGCGCGCTGATGCGCCGCACACTGCCGAGCACTTCAGCAACGCGTTCCAGCGGCATGCCACACCGGCGTGCGACCGTCGCGGCGGCGAGCGCATTGACCACATTATGACGACCTGTGATGCCCAGCGTCACCGGGGCGGTGCGCCCGTCGGCATCGACCAGAGTGAAGGACGGATGGCCCAAATCGTCAAGAGTCACGTCACGGGCGGTGATTTTCGGCGTGGAAGCGTCCTTCCGGACGTCCTCGATGCCGAACCACAGCACATCGGCTGGGGCGATGGCCTGCATCGCAGCCACATGCACGTCACCCGCGTTGAGTACGGCGGTGCCATCGGGCACCAGGCCACGCACGATTTCGCTTTTCGCCTGTGCAATGCGCTCCGGCGAACCGAATTCGCCGAGATGCGCCACGCCGACCTTGAGAACAACGGCGATGTCAGGCGGAGCGATCGTGGTCAGGTGCGCGATCTCCCCCACATGGTTCGCGCCCATTTCAACGACTAGGAACCGGGTGTTCCTGCCGACTTTGAGGGCGGTCAGCGGCAGACCAATCTCATTATTGAACGATCCCACCGGTGCAATGGTCGGTCCCATGTCTTCCAGCAAAGCGTGCAGCAGGTCCTTGGTGGTGGTTTTGCCTACCGAACCAGTAATCCCCACGATGGTGAAATCGCCTTTCACCTTGCGACGGGCCGCAAGGTTGTAGGCGGCGAGACGCCCCAACGCTTCGACGCAATCATGGACAAGGATTTGGGCGACCGTCGCATCCACGATATGCTCGACGATGGCCGCCACAGCACCGTTTTGGGCCGCCTTTCCCACGAAATCATGGCCGTCCACATGCTCACCGGGAATCGCCACAAATACCGACCCGGCGCCCGTCTGACGCGAATCGCTGACCACTGCGGGTTCGAACGGCCCCTGCGGCACCTGCACCTGGCCGGGTACCACCAGCTTGCCGTCCACGGCGTCGGCGATCTGTTCAAGGGTCACCGGCATCATGCCCGTCTCCTGTGTCATCTTTCGTTCCTTCCTGCTCGTCTGCACGAGTTGTTCCCTGCACATGTCTTTATTGTCCGTCTACGACACGCCGACTATGGCAATGCTGTCAAATCATCCGACCTCGAAAAACCATGCATACTGCCACATGTATCGGTGCAGTGTCCATATCTCGCCACTGCCATTCACTGCATCTCGCTCGATACGCGCAATGCGTTGCGGATATTGGATTTGCGCACGCCGGCGGCCATAACCATCGCGATGGATAGGCTCAGTCTCGACGCATCGCCGACGCCGGCCGACCCATCAACCGCTTCAGCGGCGATTTCATCGGTTTCAGCGTCACGCTGATAAATCATCTGGTTGTTGCCTTCCAGGGACAGGCCGTAGCGCTGCGTCCAATCAGCCAATGTCGTCTTGAGCAAGGTGGGCGTCAACGCATCGCAGCTGCCGGCGACATCAACACTGGTACCTTCGAGCGCGTGATCCGCAAGGGTACCCGGTTCAAGGGCGATGATGACTGCAGCTGCACCGTCTTCGGCGCATACCGCCATCGTGTGTTGAATATCGTAGATGTCAAGCGGATAGGACAGGTTGAGCTGCCGTTCCAGCGATGATGAGCCGGCGGCGTTGACCTGTCCGACGGGATTGCCAAGCATATGCAGGAATGTGGCGAGGCGGATGGCTGTAGCCTGCACCTCATCGCCGTCCTGCCCACCGACCGCGAATACCGCTAGCGCGCGGGACGGCTCCCCCGCGATTGAAGCCGCAAGGGCACCGATTTGTTCGGGCGTCGGCTGCGCAATGATCACCGGATATCCAGCCTGCCTGCCCACCTGCTCGCTCGTGTGGGGAACGATAGCCGCATACGCGCCGCGAGTATGGGCAATGTGCAAGGTCTCTGCATCCACATCCTGCAACGGGGTGAACAGCGCTCCAGGCATAATCGAATCGATATCACTGCTGATTGAAGTGATGGTTACACTGCCAGCGAATTGGGGAACGAGCTCGAAACCGTAACGCGAGCAGATGTCACCCAGCGTCATCCGCCGTCCTACGGCCTCAGTCACCACGCTCATCACACGCCCCTTTCTGTTGGTATGCCCTGTTGTTTGCACAGTACCGTCGGACAGACCGAATGCCGTACCATGCCGGTCACCACGTCACCGGGATAGCATCGGTACGCGGCGTGGATGCCGGCACCTGATACTTCTGCATAAGGAATTCACCGATGGTCTTGAAGATTGGGCCAGCCGTCATACCACCATAAGTGCCTTCCGGGTCCTTGAGGATGACAGTGACCACGAACCGCGGATTGTCGGCGGGGAGCACACCTACCCAGTCGGCGACGATCGACGTAAGTGCCCCGTTGGAACCGGCGACTTGCGCGGTGCCGGTTTTCGCCGCGATGCGGTACCCGCTGATACCGGCCTGCGCCTGGTAGTATTCACCGACCGACTCCATGGCGTTGAGCATCTCGCTGGCCACGGATTCATCGATGACCCGGGTCGCTTCACCGCGTTTCGGTGTTGTAGTCCGCCCATCGGCGTCCGTCACGGATTTGATGATGTACTGCTGGTTTTTCACACCCTTATTGGCGATGGTCGCAATCGCGTTTGTGATCTGCAGGGCATTGGTCGAGTAGCCTTGGCCGAACAGCACGGTGTTGCGGGTACGGCCGTCCCAGGTACTCGCGCTGGTCAGCGAACCGCTGGACTCTCCCGGCAGATTCAATCCGCTGGCCTGACCGATGCCGAATTTCTTCAGGAACTCATAGCGTTCCTCGCTGGTGTACTGGTCGGCAGCCATGATCATGCCTACGTTCGAGGACTGTTGCAGAATACCGGCGAGCGTCCAATTGGTCGTAGCATGCTCGTGCGAATCCTTGTATGGCTGCCCGTCAACGGTGATGGTGCTCGGCACGCTGAATTGGTCGGTCATCTTGTGTAGACCAAGCTGTAACATGCCCGCCATCGCGAACACCTTGCCGATCGAGCCAGGCTCGAAAGTCTGCGCGACGGCACGGGATGCGGTTTGCATCGCTTCGGTGCTGCCGGCCTCGATCTGGTCGGAATCATCAAGCGCGATGATCGCACCAGTCTGCACGTCCTGGACAACCGCTATACCCCACTGCGCGTGGTACTGGCTTACGCCGTCCGTCAGCGCCTTCTTGACATACCAATCCACATCGGAATCGATGGTGAGCTTGACATCCGAACCGTTGACGGCATCTTTCGAATCAACCAGCGTACCCGGAATCACCTGGCCGCCGCCGCCACTTTGATACTTTTTGGAGCCGTTGGTGCCGGTCAGGGTCTTGTCCTCAAGCAATTCGATACCACTGACGCCCTTACCGCTGCCGTCCACACCACCGAGCAACGAGCCCAGCAGCGCACCGTTGGAATACTCTCGGATGCTGGACAGTTCCGTGGTCACGTACCCGCCGATATTGAGCTTGTCGATTTTTCGTTTGACTTCCGGGGACACATTCTTCTTCAGCACCACGTACCGCAGATTGCTGCTGAGCTTTGCTCCCAAGGTTTTCGCATCCACGTCAATCACGCTGGACAGCAGTCGCGCGACGGCCGCCGCACCGGTCGTTCCCACCGGTTTGCCGTTGATGGAATGGCAATAGCCCTTGTTGCTCGTCGTGCAATCGGTCGGCTTGAACGACTGTGCAAGCACCGGGTCGCCGATGACATTGTAGCGTTCGACACTCTGTGCGAGCACCGTGCCGTTCGTGTCCTCGATCTTGCCGCGGTTGGCCTGAACCGTCACCGTTTTCGTACGATTCTCCTCGGCGGCCACGGCAAGTCCCTTGTCATTGACCAGTTGCAGAACCGTCAACTTGCCGACGCAAGCTGCGGACAACACGGCGAATGCCACCAGAACCAGCAGGCAGCGCGTACCGAACTGTCCAAGCGCATCGAAGAAACGCCTGATTCTTCGCATGTCATTTGCTCCCGTCGCTAGGTTGGTAGCCGTTCAAATCAATAGTGACGGAATCCTGCTGCGGAACCATACCCATATCCTGGGCCTTCTGCGGCAAGGACGCCTGTAATGAGTCGAGTTTTGTCTGGTCCGTCTGGATGTCCTGTTGGAGTTTTTCGATCTGCTGCTCAGTCTGCTGCGAATCGAACGAGTTTTCCGCCATCTGGGTACGCAGGGTCAATGACCCCACCGCAGTGGCGCCAAGGAACGCGAGAGCGATGCCCACCTGGATCACCGGAACAGTATGCGAGCGTGTCCATTCGATGAAGCTGCGTAACCGGTCTTGCGAGGACGAGGAGTCGGCCTGCTCGCTTTTGACTACATGCAGCTCCGGGCGCGCGGCTGCCCGACGCGTCTCTTGTTGACGCTCAGGATGACTGGCGGGAGACGCCTGTGAGCGGATTCTACGGGCGGAAGCTGCCATCATCCCCTCCTCGATCCATGGTCATGCCGGGTACCTTTCACGTGGATTGCACGGGTCGAATGGGTGAAATCGCCATGGGTGTCATTGCGACCATGGGCGTCAGTGCGGCCGCGCGAGGCACGCCGGTCACGGCCACCACCTTCGACCGCCATCTGTTCGAAGCGTTCACGCCACCGTTGGGGTAGTTCACGATTCAGCTCGACGGCACGCAGCCGTACCGACGCAGATCGCGGATTTTCGGCGATCTGCTGATCGTCGGCCATGACAGCACCTCGGGTCAGCGCGGTGAAGAACGGCTTCGCGTCATCGGGAATGACAGGCAGCCCCGCGGGCACGTCCGCTTCAAGACCGTGACGCATGAAGGATTTGACGGTCTTGTCCTCAAGCGAATGGTAGGACTCGACAACCAGTCTGCCGCCGACCGCCAGATGAATCGCGGCCTGTGGCAGGGTATGGGCGAGTTTGTCCAGTTCGCCGTTGACTTCGATGCGCAACGCCTGGAACACGCGCTTCGCCGGATTGCCGGCTGGGCGGTGCGCCTTGGGAACCACGCGGTCTACAAGGCGGTTGAGCTGGCCAGACGTCGTCAACGGTTCCTCCCCACGTTCCTGCACGATTGCGTGGGCAATCTGCCGGGCGAACCGCTCCTCGCCATAGGTCTTGAAAATGTGGACCAGGTCGCGCTCGTCGTATTGCGCAAGCACCTGGGCTGCCGTGAGTTCCTGCGTCACGTCCATGCGCATATCGAGCGGGGCGTCATGGGAGTAGGAAAAACCACGGTCCGTCTCGTCAATCTGCAAGCTGGAAAGACCCAGATCCATGAACACAGCCTGCACACTGCGCACGCCGAGATTGTCAAGAACCCGGTCAAATTCGTCGAATGCCGCATGCACCGGGGTGAACCGGTCATCCAAACCTTCTTCATGCATCCGCTGTGTGGCAAGGGACAACGCCTCGCTGTCACGGTCGATGCCAATCAGGCGGGCCTCGGGGGCTGCTTTGAGGAACGCACACGCGTGCCCAGCCAGGCCCAAGGTGCAATCGACGACAATGCTGCCGGGACGTTCAAGCGCCGGAGCGACGAGTCCTACGCATTCCTCAAGCAGGACCGGCTGGTGGATTTGAGAGAAATCAGTCATCGCGTCATCACCATTCCACACTCGGCAGCACATCGTCGGCGATATCGGAGTACCCCTGCTCGTTGTCGGCGAGATACTGCTCCCAAGCCTTCTTATCCCAGATTTCTGCGCGCGTGCCCACGCCGATTACGACGATATCGCTGCCAAGCTTGGCGTAATCGCGCAACATTTGTGGCACCAGCACCCTGCCCTGCTTGTCGGGGGTCTGATCGACGGCACCGGAAAGCAGAACACGCAGATATTCGCGCGCGGCCTTGTTACCCAATGACGTGTGCTGGATCTGCATGGCGACACGGCGGAATTCGGCCTGCGGGAACAGGTACACGCAGCGTTCCTGACCACGGGCCATAATCAGGCCCGGGCCGAGCTGGGTGCGGAACTTCGCGGGGAGCGCCATACGGCCTTTCGCGTCGATTTTCGGGGTGTACGTGCCCAAAAGCATGACTTCGCCGCTGTCTGTGGGCATGGGTGCGGCAGGTAAAGCCGAGTTGAGGGCGGGTGCGGGGGCGGAGACGAAGACGGGGCTGGTGGCGGACTGCGGCAGGGCCGCCTGCGGCTGCGTTTGCATGGTGCCTAGCGACTGCTGCGGGTACACAGCTTGCGCTTGCTGGGCTGCGGCAAGCTGGGCGGGCGCGGATATAGGCGACTGCGGGGCAAACGGCTGCTGGGTCAACGGCTGGCCGGCCATGGTTTGAGGCATGGCGACGTATTGCTGGGACTGCTGCTGGGCATAGGAGGCCGGGAACTGGGCGGGCGGCATGGACTGCTGGGTCGCGGCATACTGCTGCGGTGCGGCCTGCTGCGGCTGTGGGACGGCTTGGGATGGCTGAGCCGTCTGGGACTGCTGCGGCATGACAGCATAAGGGGTCATCGATTGATAGCCCTGAACTTGATATGCCGACGCAGACGACTGCTGGGCAGGCGGCATTTGCACGGCTGGCGATTGCGGCGCAGCGGTCTGCGACTGGGGTTGCTGAAGGAAGGCGGGCGGGACTTGCGACGCGGGATAACCGTTGGAAACATTTGCTGCAGCCGCGTCTGCGGCACCATTAGCGACACCGTTGATAGCGCTGGCTGGGGTGGTGGGTTGAGGCCAGTCCGATGAAGGTTGCGGGGTCGCCGAGGTTTGGTCGAGTGGCGGAATTTGGCCGGAAGTCTGGGATTCGGAGGGGGTCACCGGCTTGTCATCATCGCGCTGTTCTGCCATTGGACCCACCTCCTTTTGACCATGTTGTTTCGCGTCGCCACAGCTGACTCACCACTTTACCCCACAATTCACCAATTTTCCCCATCACGACACAAAAAACTCACGATATCGCGCTCAAACCGTTGCCATCATTCGAAAACCGGTTCGACACAGGCGTTTCGCTCGGAAATCCTGCCAATTCCCCGCTCGACCCCATCGCACTCAGATTACCGTTCGACAAGCGTCTCCCACATCAATCCCATATCTATGGTGATGCAATCACCATTTTTCCTACACACATTACGGATTGCGCTAGGGATTGATGCTTTTGCGGTGAATCATCCCTAAAATCGGCTGTATCGCCCATCTCTAAATGCAAGTCACCAGCTATGCGAGAGGAAATAACGCGAGGTCGCACAGCAAGCTGATAGCGCAGAGCGCGCCAACTGATCGCCTCAACCGCGTCGATGTCCCCACCGTGCGATCGCCAAGTCGCACGGCAGACAGATAACCCACTAATTGAAACCAGCTAGGCGCTCCACCTCCCCACGGTGCGATCGCAGAGTCGCACGCCGGGCAGATACACCCACAATCTGTCCAGCAAAGCGTTCCAACTCGTCATCATGTGAGGATTCACTCACACAACGCAGCTCGACGCGCCTCCACGCGCCAGCAGGCGGAGCCACGAAACGCAGCACCGGCGGCGGCACACCCCCATGTCGAAACCAGCACATCAGCAATCCGACGACACCCGACTGTTCGCCGCCCCACCAGCAACATCAAGCCCAGCTGAAAATCAGCGACCACAGGGGACAACGCAGGAACAACGTAGAAGCCTCGCGCTACACTGGAATGCCTGAATTGCAGCACCCGAAATGCAGAAACGGAACAGCATGACGACATACTCCTCCCAGCTTCACGAGGAACAGCAAGCGGTCACCCGCGCCTACAATCGGCTTGACGCACTGCGTGACCAAGCCCGGCAGCGTCTGGCGAAAGTACGTGCCGCGGGGTCGCACGGCTCGCCGACCCAGCGCACCGAACGTGATTCCTTCGCCACCATGTACGAGGATCGGCTGATGCAGCTGCGCGCAGTCGAGGATCGTCTGGTGTTCGGTCGTCTTGACGACGTGCACGGCAAACGCCGGTACATCGGCAGGATCGGCCTGTCCAGCGCCGACCATGAACCTATTCTCACCGATTGGCGTGCCGAAGCCGCCCGACCGTTCTATGAGGCGACCCCGTCGCATCATGGCGATATCGTCATGCGACGCCATATCACACTTCATTTCCGCGAGGTCGTCGGGGTTGAGGACGAGGTGCTCGACGTACACGCCGATCAGGTCGGTAAAGCCTCCGACGCCGGCACACTGACCGGCGAGGGCGCGCTACTCGCGTCGCTCAACTCGAAGCGTACCGGCAAGATGACCGATATCGTCGCCACCATTCAGGCGGAACAGGATCGCATCATCCGCGCGCCGCTCGACCGTGTGGTCATCGTTCAGGGCGGACCGGGAACCGGCAAAACCGCTGTCGCGCTGCATCGCGCCGCATATCTGCTGTATACGCACCGTCGCAGACTCGCCAATTCCGGCGTCCTGGTCATCGGCCCGAGTACAAGCTTCCTGCATTACATCGATCAGGTGCTCCCCTCACTCGGCGAGACCGGCGTGGTCAGCCGCACCATCGCCGACCTCATCCCCGGTGTCGTCGCGACACACGAGGATGACGCGAGAGCCGCCATGCTAAAAGGCGATTATCGCATGCGCCACGCGATCGAGCATGCAGTTGCTGCGCGTGAACGCGTTCCACAACGATTGCCTGTCGTTACGCTCAACGGTTTCAAAGTGCCCATGCTCCGTACGGATATTGAACAGGCGAGCGCCGACGCGAAACGTACACGCCAGCCACACAACAAGGCGCGTGAAACCTTCGTGCGCAGCATGCTCAGCGCGTTGTGCAACCGGTACGTCGAGCAACTCGATTATCAGCCGAATCAGGCAGAACTGTCCGACATCGTCTCGCAGTTGCGCATGAACGACCAGATCCGAATTACCCTGAACAAAGCATGGTTGCCGATGACCGGCGAATGGCTGATCGATCAGATGTTCGCCAAGCCGCACCAGCTGCGCGCATATGCCCCATGGCTGACGGACAGCGATATCCGCATTCTGACCAGGCCGAAAGGCTCTCCGCTGACCCGTTCCGACATCCCTCTGCTCGACGAGGCGTTGGAGCTGCTCGGCCCCGACCCCCGCCAAGCCGCACGGCAGGCGGCGCAGGACGCCAAGCGAGCCGAAGAGGAACAGTTCGCCAGCGATACGCTCGCACAGGCCGGCATCGGCACAGGTATCGTCACTTCGCAAATGCTGCTTGACAATATCAACGGCGGCGACGACGAACTCATCGCCCAGCATGCGGCAGCCGACCGAGAATGGACTTACGGGCATATCGTCGTCGATGAGGCGCAGGAACTGACCGCCATGGATTGGCGGATGCTCATCAGACGCTGTCCGTCGCGTTCGTTCACAATCGTCGGAGATGTCGCGCAAACCTCTGCACTCGGCGGCACACGCTCGTGGGCGAAAACCATGGATCGGCTGTTCGGGCCTGATCATTGGGATCTCAACGAATTGACCATCGATTACCGCAATCCGCAGGAAGTCTCCGACTTGGCCTCTGATTTCGCTCAGCGGGAGGGCCTGTATGTCTCGACGGTCAAGGCCGTTCGGCATGTAGACGATTCCGTCCGGCGCGTTCTTGTGCACTCCGATGCTGAGCTCAACGCAGATGTCGCCTCGCGCACGCTCGGCCTGGTCAAGGAGTTCATCAGCGATGACGGCACCGGACGTATCGCGGTCATCTGCTCCCCCGAGCGGCTTCCCGCCATGCAATCAACGGTCGACGACACGTTGCGCGATGGACTGCCCGAAGATCGCTACAAGCGGCTTGCGGAGCAGAGCAGTTGGGATCGACAGGTCATGGTGTGCACCACCGAGGAAGTCAAAGGCTTGGAATTCGACGCGGTCATTGTCGTCGAGCCCGGAGAGATCGAACAGACCGCACCTTCACGACTTGTTGCCGCCGCAGATTTGTACGTGGCGATGACACGTCCGACACAACGTCTGCTTATAGTGCGGAAAGAGGATGACGAACGTCAATTGATGATTTAAGGTAGTAGTATGCCCAAAGCATTGTTATTAGAGAATATTCATCCGTTCGCGGCGCAATCGCTGCGAGACCACGGTTTTGAAGTGGAAACGCTCAAGGGCGCTCTGAGCGAGGATGAGCTCATCGACGCGCTCGAAGGTGTTGATCTGCTGGGCATTCGCTCCAAGACGAATGTCACGCGCAAGGTGATCGACGCCCGTCCCAACCTGACCGCGATCGGCTGCTTCTGCATCGGCACCAACCAGGTCGATCTCGACTACGCGGGCAAGCGCGGCATCGCCGTGTTCAACGCACCGTATTCGAATACCCGTTCCGTGGTGGAACTGGTCATCTGCGATATCATCTGCCTGATGCGCCGTATTCCCGCGCACACGCACCATATGAAGCACGGTGTGTGGGACAAGTCCGCCAGCGGTTCCCACGAAGTGCGTGGCAAGACGCTTGGCATCATCGGCTATGGCAATATCGGCTCCCAGCTTTCGGTTCTCGCCGAGGCCATGGGCATGCGCGTCCTGTTCTACGATCTTGAGGAGAAGCTCGCGATGGGCAACGCCAAGCGCATGTCGAGCCTCAATGAGCTCCTTGAGCAGTCCGATGCCGTGACGCTGCATGTGGACGGGCGCAAGTCGAACACTGGCTTCTTCGGCGAGGAACAGTTCTCCCACATGAAGCAGGGCGCTATTTTTATCAACCTGTCTCGCGGTTTTGTCGTGGATTTGGACGCGCTCAAGTGCCATCTGGATTCCGGGCATATCTCCGGTGCGGCCGTTGACGTATTCCCGGTCGAACCTAAGAAGAGCGGCGATGCGTTCACCACACCGCTGGCCGACGAGGACAATATGATCCTGACACCGCATATCGGCGGCTCGACGCTCGAAGCTCAGGAATCCATCGGCCATTTCGTGTCGCAACGTCTGGAAGACTACTGGTTCAAGGGTTCCGCAGCGCTGTCCGTGAACTTCCCGCAGCTCAACCTCGGCAACAACCGCGGCGTCGCACGCATCGCGCATCTTCACGCCAATCTGCCTGGCGTGCTGGGCAAGATGAACCACATCCTCGGCGAGGAGAACATCAACATCTCAGCACAGTCCCTCGGCACTGAAGGTGAGTTGGGATACGTGGTCACTGACGTCGCCGAAGTCCCAGATCAGGCGACGATTGACGCGCTGAGCCATATCGAAGGCACAATTCGTATGCGTGTCCTCACCGACGGCAACACTGCAGAAGATACTGAACACTGACACTCGTGACGCGTTTATTAATGCGAGTGAGTTCGTAGGCGCGGTTCAAGTAGCTGTATTCAGCTGATATCACAACCGGTCAGGCTCCTAGGGGGCCTGACCGGTTTCTTATGTGGGTCTGTGTCATCACTGTCAACATATCACATCTGACTGAGAACAGCGAGATGCGAGTCTTCTGCGAAAGCAACCATGTCAATCACCGACACATGGTCAGTGAACGCCGTTGAGTTCCTTAGCTTTGCTGGCGTTTAGCTCATCGATGGCATGCTGGAAGTCTTGCAGGTTTTCAAAGTTCTGATACACGCTGGCGAATCTCATGTACGCGACTTCATCCAAATCGCGCAACGGTTTGAGAATCGCTTTGCCTACCTCGTCGGATTTGACAGTCGCCAGACCGCGGGATCGTAGATCTTCCTCCACCCGCTGACCGAGCATCTTGAGCTGATCCTCGTCAATAGGCCTACCCTGGCAAGCTTTGCGCACACCGTTGACCACCTTGTTGCGGTCGAACGGCTCCACATTGCCCGAGCGTTTCTGCACCAGAAGCATTGTGGTTTCCACCGTAGTGAAACGCCTGCCGCATTTGAGGCATTCACGACGACGACGAATGGAATGACCGTCCTCGTTGATACGGGTGTCGACCACCTTGGTTTCAGGATTCTGGCAAAACGGGCAATGCATATCTCCAACCATAGTCGACAGCCCCAACTTGCCGTTCCCACTTGTCAACCAGTGGCCGGTATCAACGCGAACCAGCCGACCACCGTCAGTCAATGGGCACCACAATTGATTCCCCCGGTTTGAGACCAGTGGATTGCAAGTTGTTGAGTCTGACGATTTCATCAACCTTCTGGTTCACGTCACCGCCAGCAGGAGTCACCTCCTGCGCATACTGCCACAAGGTATCCCCCGCCTGGACTTGATAGGTTACGGTTTGCACCGGGGTTGCCGATTCCGCAGTCCGCGGTTCTAGCATACTCCACCCGAACACCACCGCAATCGCCAGCAAGGCGACAATCAAACCTTTCGACAGCACAGACCGGCTGCTCGCTGCAGCGATCGCGGACGCTCGCGCAGTTCCACGCCGATGCAGCACACCAACCCCCTCGCCTGGGCGCGTCTGGACGGCGCAATAGCCAACAGAACGCATCCCCATATACTTCTGAGCTCGCATACCTCTCCACCTTTCCCGTGCGTTATGCCTCATGCGCATGTCTAATCTGCAATACCAGCCATGCGCATGTGCCAGCTGCCTTGCAACCCGCGACGCCATACGGCTACGCTGCGACCACTCGCAATACGTTCGAACACATGTTCTATCGAACAGGTGTTCTAATTATGACACGGACGTTCGAAGTTGACAAGTGGCGTGTCGAACATTTGTTTGATTTTTCCCGCGGGCTCGGTTATGCTAGTGGAGAACGAAAGGATTTGATGTGGGCACCATCGCATTCCCGTCTAGGCATGATGACGAGCACAGCCAACAATCATTGGCGTTGAGCAACCGCCAGCGCCAAGTGCTGGACGCCATTCGCTCCCATGTCGCCAAACACGGCTATGCCCCGTCATTTAGGGAAATCGGTGATTTGGTGGGGTTGAAAAGCCCGTCGTCGGTCAAGCATCAGCTGCAGGTTCTCGCCGACCGCGGCTATATCCGCATCGGCGCCAAAAAAGGCCGTGCCATCGAACTTGTCGAGGATCAGTCCGCTTCAACACCATCTGTTCCGTCCAAATCCATACATCAACAGGCCGCGCAGATTTTTCCCTTCCCCACGGCGGCAGCATCCACGAACGATCAGGAATCCATTTTTGAGTCGCGCGACGTGCCCCTTGTGGGCAGGATTGCAGCAGGCACTCCGATTACCGCCCAGCAGCACATCGAAGATGTCATGAGGCTCCCGGAACGGCTCACCGGCACGGGTAATCTCTTCATGCTCGAAGTCCACGGGGATTCCATGGTGGACGCGGCCATCTGCGACGGCGATTTCGTGGTGGTACGCGAGCAGCGAAACGCCGAAAACGGGGACATAGTCGCGGCGCTGCTCGATGACGAAGCCACCGTAAAAACCTTCCGCAAGGAGCACGGCCACGTGTGGCTCATCCCTCACAATCCTGCATACTCCCCCATCGATGGCACCCATGCACAAATCATGGGCAAAGTAGTCACCGTTCTGCGCAAGATCTAAGTCTTGCCGGTCGTGTCGCACGTCGCAGTCATCTGTCGCGACATCACGCGACACAACAGTCACACGACAGGCAGATAACCGCCAAGCACACCGGCTCGGAATGACCGATTAGCCCGGCGTACGATTCAATCTTCACACATTCCCTCAAATGGGCACATCACCATCAGCTCAATCAGCCGCGTCACCAACCCCAACACCATCACCGCTGTCACCCTCATCTTCCGGCGCGTCGTGCAAATGTTCCGCACGGGTCGCCTCGCACCCGGCCGGCTCAAGCTGGAAGGTCGTATGCGGAATTGACACTGGGAAATGCTCACGCAGGCAGCTTTGCAACTGAGCCAGAATCTGCGACCCCTGCGCCATCGACAACCCCGGATCGACCACCACATGCGCCATCAGCACCGGCATGCCAGTCGACACCGTGCTCGCATGCAAGTCATGCACAGCCACCACATGCGGCACGCGTTCCATATGTGCTCGAACCTCATCGAGATCCAGCCCATCCGGCGTCTCCTCCAACAGCACGCGCACCGCCTTGCGCAGCAGCAACACCGCACGCGGAATCATCATCAACGCGATGATGCCGCCCGCAATCGCATCAAAGCCGCCCCAGCCCGTGCATTGCAGCACAATCGCCGAGACGATAACCGCAACCGATCCCAGGGCATCATTGACCACCTCGAGAAAGGCCGCACGCATATTCATGTTGTCATCGCTGTTCCCGTGAAGAATGACAATCGAACCGATATTCGCCGCCAGACCCAACACGCCCATGAACATCAGCAGCCCGACGCTGCGCACACCGTCATCTGCTCCGCCAAACAGGCGCATCCCCGCCTCGACAAGCGCATAGACCCCGACGAACAACAACACCAACGCACCGAGCGCCGCAGTGATGACCTCCAGCCGCGCCCACCCCCATGTCCGGGTGTTGCTGGGCTTGCGCCGCATCAGCATCGCCGTCACTGCCGAGGCGACCAGCACTGAAAGATCAGTGAGCATATGCCCGGCATCCACCAGCAACGCCAGCGATCCGGTCAATGCCGCGCTAATCACTTCGGCGATGAACACCGTCGAGGTCAGCACCAGCGACATGGTCAGCCTGCGCTGATGTTCCTTGCTGCTTCCCGCTTTCCGGGACGTTCCTTCACCGTGCGTCATCGCATACTCTCCTTGGGTATTCCGCAGCCGTACTTGCACAGAGCCCATACGCCTTGCCGCCAGCGCCCTGCCGCCTGCGTATAGGCACTGCGCACTGCCACCTGCGCACTGTCGAAACCGCTTCTCATTACCATTCTCATCCGTGCAGATACGACGAAACCCCGGCGTAACGGCCGGGGTTTCCTTGTTGTTCCGAGTGTACCGGGTATGGCGTCACGACATCAAGTCAGTCACGGCGCCATACGGCTCGCGAACGTATCAGAAGCCGAACTTCGCAGCGGTCTCGCGCAGCGTCTCCGCGGACTTCTTGAGCTCCTGGAGCTCATGGTCGGACAGCGGGGTGTTAATGCGGGAGTTCACACCCTGACGGTTCAGCAGGGTCGGCACGGACATGCACACGTCGGAGATGCCGTGGAAGTCGGTGAGCATGGAGGACACCGGCAGGATGCGGTTGGTGTCGCGCAGCACAGCCTCGATGATATCCACGCCGGACATAGCGATCGCGTAATTGGTCGCGCCCTTGCCCTGGATAATCTTGTAGGCGGCGTTCTTGACTTCCTGATGAATCTCCTCGCGCTTGGCGGCGTCGAGCGGCTCATGGCCCGGCAGCGGCTGCCAATCACACATCGGGACACCACCGATGGTGGCGGAAGCCCACAGCGGGACTTCGGAATCGCCGTGCTCGCCAGCGATGTACGCGTGCACGTTCTTCACGTTCACGCCGGTCTGCTGCGCGATCAGGAAGCGCAGACGAGCGGAATCAAGGTTCGTGCCAGAGCCGAACATCTGGTTCGCCGGCAGTCCGGACAGCTTCATGGACACGTGGGTGACGACATCCACCGGGTTCGTGATGAGCATATAAATCGCGTTCGGGGCGACCTTCACCACGTTCGGGATGATGGACTTCATGATGTTGATGGTCGCGCCTGCAAGATCGAGGCGGGACTGGCCCGGCTTCTGGCGAGCGCCCGCGGTGATGACGACCATGTCGGCGTCACGGCAGATCTCAACATCGTCGGAACCGTCGATGGAGACGGTCGGATAGAAGCTGGAGCCGTGCTGCATGTCGAGCACCTCGGCCTCGACACGCTCCTTGGCGATGTCCTCGAGAACGATTTCGCGTGCAACGCCACGCTGGGCGGCCGCGAAGGCAAGCGTTGAGCCGACAGCGCCGGCACCGATGATAGCGAGCTTCGTGGGCTTTACAGCTGAATTCACCATTTGCTACTTCTCCTTGGCAATGACCCGATTGTGACGGGCTTCATTCAGTAACATCTCCACTCTAGTGGCTCTCCGTGACGTTTACGCAGGGAAAACGCCTTGACGCGGGGCCAAGGGAAGGAAAAATATGAGAGCGTTCACAATGAAGTCGTATCAAGAATTGCAGTCGTTCAGCGGTTATTCATCGATGGCGGCATCGACCACCTGGGCGGCAAGCTGGCTGTCAACCTGCGCTTCGATCATCATGCCATCCCCGCGGTACTCGATCGAGTCCATCTGACCGTATTCGCGGATTTTCGAGACGAGCGACCCGGCTGTGTACGGCAGCAACGCGCTGACATGCACATCGGGCACCGGCAGGAGCGCCTCGACCGCCTCACGCAACGCGTCGATGCCTTCCCCGGTGAACGCGGATACGAGGTGCGCCTCGGGAGCGAGCGCCGCAAGACGCTCACGGGTCGCCTGATCCGCCCGGTCGATTTTGTTGAATGCCAGGATGCGCGGGATGCTTTCGGTGCCGTTGATATCGGCGAGGATGGCATTGACCGCGTCGATCTGGGCGAACGGGTCCGGGTGCGAGGCGTCGACCACGTGCACGATGACATCGGCGTCGGCGACTTCCTCGAGCGTGGATTTAAAAGCCTCGACCAGCTGTGTGGGCAGACGGCGGACGAATCCGACGGTGTCCACGTAAGCGTATTGGCGGCCGTCCTTCGCGCTCGCGCGTCGCACCGCGGTGTCAAGCGTGGCAAACAGCGCGTTCTCCACCAGCTCACGCGAGCCGGTCAGCCGGTTGGTCAACGATGATTTGCCGGCGTTGGTATACCCGACCACGGCGACCGTGGACAGACCGAAGCGGCGCCTCGACCCGCGCTTGACATCGCGCGCGGGGGCCATGTGGGCAATCTGTTTACGTAATTTGGCGATCCGGTTGCGGATGACACGGCGGTCCATTTCGATTTTCGTCTCACCGGGGCCACGCGAGCCGATACCCGCGTCGGCGCCCGCCGCACGACCACCCGCCTGACGGGACAGCGACCCGCCCCAACCGCGCAGTCGCGGCAGCATGTATTGCAATTGGGCGAGCTCGACTTGCGCCTTGCCTTCGCGGCTGGTCGCATGCTGGGCGAAAATGTCCAAAATCACGGCCGTGCGATCGACGACCTTGACTTTTGTCGCATCCTCCAAGGCTCGCCTCTGGCTCGGCGGCAAGTCGTCGTCGACGATGATGGTATCGGCTTCGTCACGCGCGACAACACCCGCGATTTCCTTGGCCTTGCCGGAACCCACATAAGTCGCGGAATCCGGGCGCAGACGGTGTTGCAAGAGGCCGTCGCATACCTGGGCGCCGGCGGTTTCGGCGAGTGCTGCGAGCTCGCGCAACGATTCCTCGGCCTGTGCCTGAGTGGTTTTCGCGCTCGACCACACGCCGACGAGCACCACGCGTTCGAGACGTACCTTGCGGTATTCGACTTCGGTGACATCCTGCAATTCGCCGAGACCGGCGACTCGTTTGAGTTCGTTGCGCGCCTCGCGTTCGCGCCACTCCTGGTCTTCGTGGGCGTAGGGGTGGGCCGCGGCATCGTCAAGCAGGACCTCGGAATGTTCGGACAGCACATCCTCGTCTTGGACAGGGGCGGATTGGCCCGATTGCTCGGATTGGTTCAGGGTGCCGTCCGAAGCGTGCTCCGCCGCACCTTGGTGCCCTGCCTGTTGCGGTGTCATACCCGTCGTACTCCCCTGCCGTTCCTGACTGGCCTGGGTTTCCCGGTTGTCTTCAACGTCGTCCGTACGTGCGAAAGCTGTCGTGGTGATGGCGGTTCCTTCTTCTCGCACCGCCGAATCGGCGGCACGACCGACGGTATCTTCCTAGTATCAACTATTGTCTTTATTATCAACATGTTGGACGACAACACCAAGCCGGTTCCGCCGTCAGCGACAGGCGAGCACGCCGGCGCGACCAACGGACGTTTGCAGGAAGAACACAAGGATATGGCAGTATCGAAGGCACATCATGGCGCCGAAGAGCGTGACGCCAAACAGAAGAACGGCACACGCTCCGCGCAGAAACAGCGCACAGGCGACGAGCAGTATTTCACGGCGAACCCCCAATCGGCCGACGTCAGGCGCGAACGCAAGGTGACCTTACGCGGCTACGATGCCACGGTCCAGACATCCAACGGCGTGTTCTCAGGCAATCGTGTCGATCTGGGTACGTCCGTGCTGCTGCGCCATGCGCCCATGCCGCCGCGGCAAGGCACCGGGCTCGATCTGGGGTGTGGCTGGGGGCCAATCGCACTCGCTTTGGGCTTCGAATCCCCTAACCTTGACATCTGGGCGATCGACATCAACGAACGCGCAGTCGATCTGACCGCGGAAAACGCGAAATCCAACGGTTTGGAGCATGTGCACGCCATCACGTCCGACGCTGTGCCCGCCGACCTGACCTTCGACGTGATCTGGTCCAACCCGCCGATCCGCATCGGCAAAGACGCGTTGCACGAGCTGCTCATGGCGTGGCTACCGCGGCTCAACCCAGGCGGCGCCGCGTATCTGGTGGTGCAGAAGAACCTCGGCTCCGATTCGCTCATCCCCTGGCTCGCCCAAGCGCTTGGCGACGGCTATTCGGTCAGCAAATACGCCAGTTCCAAGGGGTATCGCGTCATCGAGGTGCTGCGTCAGGCATGAAGTTCACATATCCAAAGGAACTGCCGATTTCCGCGGCGCATGACGAGATCATCGACGCGGTGAAACGCTCGCAGGTCGTCATCGTCTCCGGCCAAACCGGATCGGGCAAAACCACGCAGATTCCGAAAATGCTGCTGGAAATGGGCCGTGGCACGCATGGCCACCAGATTGTGCACACGCAGCCGCGCCGGCTTGCCGCGCGAACAGTCGCCGAACGCATCGCCCTGGAAATGGGAACGAAACTCGGCGATGAGATCGGCTACCAGGTGCGGTTCACCGACGAAAGCTCCCCTAATACCAGACTGCGCGTGGTCACCGACGGCATCTTGCTCGCGCAGATTCAGCGTGACCCGCAGCTGAGCCGCTACGACACCATCGTGATTGACGAGGCGCACGAACGCAGCCTCAACATCGACTTCCTGCTCGGCTATCTGACCGCGCTGCTGCCCAAACGCCGTGATTTGAAGCTTGTGATCACTTCGGCGACCATCGATTCGGAGAAGTTCCGTGACCATTTCGAGCACGCGTTGCACACCAAGGTGCCGGTCATCGAAGTTTCCGGGCGCACCTATCCTGTGCAGATCGTCTACGAGCCCTTGGGATCACTGCCGGCTCTCATGAATCACGTGCCTGGCTTCCCCAATCCGCGCAATCCCGCAATCGGCGGGGACGACGGGCGCGGCGGCAACAATGGCAACAGTGACGACGACCAGACCGATGTGCCGACCGCCGTGGCGCGCGCCTGCGCCGAACTGGTCATCCGTTCCAGCCATGAGCACGGGCCGCGGGACATCCTCGTCTTCGCGTCCGGCGAGCGCGATATCCATGATTTCGAAAACGCCCTGCATCATCATTTCGGTCCGCGCACAGCGGATATGCGCCGCCCCGACGCGATCGAAATCATGCCGCTGTTCGCCAGGTTGTCCGCCAAGGAACAACACAAGGTGTTCGAACCGCACACCCATCAACGCATTGTCATCGCTACGAATGTGGCGGAAACATCGCTGACCGTGCCGGGAATCCGCTATGTCGTCGATCCGGGTACCGCGCGTATCTCACGATATTCGAAAACGGCGAAAGTGCAGCGTCTGCCGATTGAACCGATTTCGCAGGCGAGCGCCGACCAGCGTTCCGGCCGATGCGGGCGTGTAGCCGACGGCATCGCGATTCGCCTGTATTCGAACGAGGATTACCAGACGCGGCCACGCTTCACCGAGCCTGAAATCCTGCGCACGTCGCTGGGCGCGGTGGTGCTGCACATGCTGTCGGTCGGCGTGGCGCACACGGTCGACGACATCACGCATTTCGGGTTCATCGACCCGCCGGATGTGCGTTCCGTGTCCGACGGGTTCAACGAGCTGACCGAACTCAAGGCCGTCAGCCATAAACACGGCGAAGTCAGACTGACCCGCATCGGCCGACAACTGTCCCATATCCCAATCGACATCAGGCTCGGGCGCATGGTCATCGAAGCGGCCACCCGCACCACGCCGAACACGCTTGCCGCTGTGCTGGTCGTCGTCGCGTTCCTCAGCTTGCAAGACCCAAGGGAGCGCCCCGAAGATAAACGCGAGGAAGCTGACCGGATCCACAATCGGTATGCTGACCCGACCAGTGATTTCCTCACCGCGCTCAATATTTGGGACCGCGTGTTCCAAGTGGACGGCGAGCCAGGCAACAATGCGTTGCGTCGCATCTGCAAAGCCGAGTATTTCAGCTTCCTGCGCATGCGGCAGTGGAAAGATCTGGTCGCGCAACTGTCCCAGATGTGCCGCGAACTGAAATTCCGCGTAGGCGAGCCACAGCCGATCTCTCGGCCGGGGCTTGACATCCGCAATCTGCCGATGAACCAGCAGGCCGCGCACTCCATGTGCTGCACGTGGGACGCGCAAGGCATCCACCAATCAATGCTCGCCGGGTTGCTGTCCATGATGGGCATGCAGGTGGTGCGCGAGCCGAAAGCTTCGGATTTCGCCGGTCTCAAGGGGGCGGCCAAAGCTCGAGCGATGAAACGCGCACAGAAAACCGCGAAAAACGACTATCAGGGCGCTCGCGGCACACGTTTCGCGCTGTTCCCCGCGTCCGCGGTCGCGAAAACCACTCCCCCGTGGGTGATGAGCACGGAACTGGTGGAAACCTCCCGCTTGTGGGCGCGGTATTCCGCCGCAATCGACCCGGCATGGGCGGAACCTCTGGCCGGCTCACTCACCCGCGTCACCTACGCCGAGCCGCATTGGTCCGGCTCACGCGGGTCGGCGGTAGCACAATCGAAAGTCCTGCTATATGGGTTGCCGATTGTGCAGGACCGTCCGGTGCAATGGGGGCGCATCAACCCGCCCGAAGCACGTGATTTCCTGCTGCGGCAAGGCTTGGTCGAAGGGGATATCCAGCAGCGCTTCCCATATGACGGCTTCATCGAACGCAACCGGGACATCCTTGAGGATGCAGCGCAGGATGCCGACCGCACCCGGCAGGTCGCCGACACGGTCAGCGATGAGGATCTGTTCGACTTCTACAATGCCGTCATCCCCGCGGATATCACCAGTGTCGCTGATCTGGCGAAATGGTGGAAGGGCGAGCACGACAAGCAGCCGCACCTGCTGGATTTCGACCCAGAGAACGTCGAGCGGCTCCAGCAATCCGGCAGCGTGAGTATGGACGACTACCCGGAATACTGGCATACGCTCGGCACCGACGGTACGCCGATCGACCTGCGGCTGAGCTACAAGTACGAGCCGGGCGCCCCGGACGACGGTGTGACCGTGCACATCCCCATCAAGGAACTGTCACGGTTGACGCCTGAGCAGTTCACATGGAACGTGCCCGGTCTGCTTGACGAACTGCTGCTCGGCATGATCAAATCCCTGCCGAAGGCGCTGCGCGTCCAGTTCGTGCCCGCCCCCGACACCGCGCGGGCAATCCGCGAGGCGATTGACGAACGATACCCGGATTTGCCCGGATCCGGGGAGATGGGGCATCCGAACCTGCCTGGTGGTGATCTGCAAGAAATCGCGCGGGAAGGTTCACCAGTCGGCTCACAGGTGGCCGGTGCCGGTGCGTGGCCGGATATCATCCACGCGTTCACCGCGGCCGCGATTTCGACAGTCGGCGCGCAGATTCACCCGGAGGTCTATACCGACGAGCAAATCAGCAAACTCGCCCCCTACCTGAGGATGACCTTCAGCATCGAACAGCCACTGCCGCAAGCCAAATCCCAACATCGGCACGGCAATGGGCATAGGCATGGCGGACGGCAGGCCGTCAAAGTACTCGGTACCGGCAAATCCCTGGTCGGGCTGCAACGGCAATTCGCGCAGCTCGCCGCCGCATCCGCGCGCAAAGTCGTACAGCGACAGGCGAAAGCCGCCGAAGCGCAAGGAAAAATCGTCCAACAGGCGAATCTGCTGCACAAAGCGGGGGCAACTACCAAACCGCGCGCCGACATTCTGTGGGCAGGCGCACTGGACTCCCTACGTCTGCCATCGGAACGTATTTCCTCACGGTGGCTGGGCACCGAAGCGCTCATGCTGGCAAGCGCGCCATACCGTTCCACCGCCGATCTGGTCGAGGATTTGCAGCTCGCCGCTGTCAAGCGACTGCTGCCGCGTGTGGACAAGCTGCCGGACGATGAGGCGCTCGCCCAAGCGGTCAGTGGTGTGTCGGAAGTGTTCGAGGATACCGTGTATGCGGTTGCATATGATGTGATTGCGATTCTCAAGCGGTACGCCGAAGTGGACAAGGCGGTGTCCGGCAAGGCCGACCTGCCGATGCTCTCGGTGCTGCAATCGGTGCGTGAGCATATCGCCACGCTCGTGTTCCCCGGGTTCATCGGAGTCGCTCCCCCGGATGCGTTGCCGAATATCGAACGGTATCTGCACGCTGATCTGATGCGGCTTGCCAAAGCGAAGACTGATAAGAATCGGGACGTGCGCTGGGCGTGGCAGGCCGATGAAGCGCGCGGACTCGTGGACAAGGCGATGGAACGCGCAAAGGCCGAGCCGGCCGGACCACGTCACGAGCAGCTGCTGGGCAAGGCGACCCAAGCCCGGTGGATGCTCGAGGAGTTCTACGTGTCCCTGTGGGCGCAGGAGCTGGGCACGGCGAAACCGGTGAGCATCCAACGAATCCGCAAGATGCTCGCATAGGCAGGTTGCAGTGCTTAGTTGTGGCACTCACCAGTACGCCGCAGGAGGGTTCTGCAAGTTGTCGCGCGCTGTGTGCCCGGACATACGCAACACGCGCCATCGCCAATCGTTGTCTTCGTATGCGGCGGCATCCGGCATATCCCGTATGCTGCCGCATACGTAGGTTGTGTATATGCGGGTCAACGATTGGCATCGTTCAGCCTTCAATCTCTCCGATTCGACATGTTACGTATGGCACGACATACGCGACGCGCGGCATTGTCCCCCAAACGACTACCATCCACAGCCAACCTGCACATTCCGTATGCAACAATACACATGCAACAACAACCCGCCGTCCTCCACGACCGGACATCACGACATCCGTCAAGATACGCATGCCACGACATACACGGTTTGTCGGTTCGCCAACTCACGGGTCCAGGCATCGCAGCGTCCGGCAAGTTCTGTATTTCGTCACATGCATCATCTGAACAATCGCCGGCGTTGTGTGAGCCAATCCTCACACGATGCCGGGTAGAGAGTCACAAACCGGCTGCTCTCGACTCCCGGGAGCCGTTGTGCGAGCCAATCCTCACACTACGCCACATGACCGGCCCGGCGACCTTGCCGCCGAAGCCGCCCTCCTACGAGCGCGGATTGCCAAACCAACCGGTGTAGATGATCGAGAAGTTGCGGTTGCCGTACGCCGAGCAGGAGTCGCCCTCCCCCGCTCCGGCTGCGAGCGCCGCCGTGTTCGGCTGATAAGGCGTGTAGATGTACAGCAACGCGGTCGCCTTGTTCTCGATGTACACCTGGCTGCCCCCGCAACTGGCGTTCGGATTGTATTGGATGTAGTTCATGCTGCCGGCATGGTATCCGTACGTATCCTCATGCTGCAGATAATACTTGTAACGTTTCGCCGCCCCATACACTTGCCGGAAGAACCCAGCGTACTGCGGGTCGCAGCTCGCGTCGTCCGGGCAGCTCAAGCCCATCGCGGCTTTGAACTGGAAGGCGGTCGTACTGGTCGCGGTAACCAGATGCTGCTCCTTCTGCAGCACGGTGAGCAGCACTTTCGGACTGACTCCGCAGGCTTTCGCCGATTTGCTGATGATCGCGGCAGCGGTTTCGCCTTGCGCCCCTTGGTACGCCTCGCATTCGCTGCCAGCGGGCTCGTTCTCGCTATCAAACGTCATGACGCGCAGACATTGGCTTCCTGTGCATGATGCGCCTTCCTTATCGAGAAACGCTTGGATTTCCGCTTGGCTCATGGCATTGCCGTTGAAGAACTGTCCATCGGAGATGATGTTGCCGGGGTTGAATCCGTACTTTTCCGCGGTTTGATTCTGCCGGTATTGGGCGATGGCGATTTCCGTCCGCCATTGCACGACGCGAATCAGCCCCATGACCAGTGCCATCGCGCAGATAATCGCTACCATGGTTTCCAGCACAATCAGACACCGTTTGCCGGGATTCGCTTTCTTCCATGCCTTGCGATACCGGGTTTGCAATTGTCGTATTACTTTCGGGAACGATGAGGCTTTCTGACCACCGCCGCGCGGGGACGAGGCACGCAACGACGACCCCGTTGACGATGACCCACGCGAGGACGAAGCGCGTGACGATGCCCCCCGCGCAGACTTGGCACGTCCCGCGGATTGTGCGCTGGAGCCGGCACGCCGTCCGGAACCACCGGTACTCCGTCCACAGTCGCGTCCTGCGGATGATTTCACTGCATGTTCCGATTTCGGCTTGCTCGAAGATGTCGAGGCTTCCGTCTTCGTCTCCGTGTTCGTCGTGCTACCCACTGTCGTCGATGCTCCCGGCTTTATCGTTTCTGCTGATGCTGTTGATTCCATCGCATCCGTCGTATCCGCAGGTTCTGCCATCATATCTATGTCCTCCGATGACGCGGGGCACGATGTCTAACATTCCAACCCTCGCCGCATGTTGCTAAAAATCGGCTCTTCCGCACGATTGCGAACGTGGCCATCCCCGGTACCAGGGTCGTTGCGCCCTCATCATGCCGGCCGTTCAAGGTCATCGCTGTCATCACTGTCATTGTAAGGCGTGACCGGCCTGACAGGCTCAACTATCGCCGAACTGCTACGCTCCGAGCTCCGCGCGCGTCGGGTGTAGCCCGCTAACCGTCAAGGCGGCGAGCAGCGCGAACACCGCACCGAAGGGTCCAAGCCAAGTCAATCCAAGCTCATCGTTGACGACACCGCCAACTGCCGACCCGAGCGCGATACCGATGTTGAACGACATGGAATTCAATGATGCCGCGAGATTCATCGATCCCGGATGGGCTTGGGCTGCGACGTCCATGTACAGCACTTGGGATGCGGAATTTTGCAGATACATGAACAGGCCCAGCACGATGAGCAGCAACGCCCCGGCGACCGGCAGAAGCTTGGCGAACGCGAGCAAACACAGCAGAACCGCCTGCATCAGGTAGATGGGCCGGATCCGGGCGAGAGGCGCCACACCGGTCCCCCGATTGGCAAGCCTGCCACTGTACAGATTGCTGCACAGACACGCCGCACCGAATACCATCAATCCGAGGCTGACGAAACGCTGGGGAATCCCGATTTCGTCACGCATAATCGGCGTGAGATACGTATAGAACACGTAGCTTGCCGCCGCCCCGAACAGCACCGCGAGAACGCCCAGCCGAATGCGACGATCAGCAAACAGACGGAATTGCGGCAGAAAGCCGATGGTCATCGGATGACTGTTGCGCGGCAACACGAGAACCATGGCGAGCATGAGCGCAACGGTCAGCACAACAATCAGTGCGAATGCGGCTCGCCATCCGAATGTTCCCGCGACCCATGTGCCCACAGGCACGCCGATGACCGAGGCTATCGAGAAGCCGGAGAACACCCATGCGATAAACCGGGTGCGATTCGCGGCGCTGGATACATCCGGCGCGTACGTCATGGATACGGCGACTGTGGTACCTGCCACGAGGGCAATCATGATACGTGCGATGAGCAGAATCGGATAGTTCGGCGCAACCATGCACAGAATGTTGCCGACGAGGAACACCGCGACCAACGTCATATGTGTGGCGAAACGCGGGAAGCGAGCCGAAAGCGCCGAGCCGATCGGCGTTGCCGGGGCGTATGCGACCGCGAATAAGGAGACGAGGTTGCCTACGGTGACTTCGCTGATGCTCAATCCGCGTGCGATTTGCGGCAGGATGCCAACCATGATGAATTCGCTGAGCCCCAACATGAAACTCAGGGCGACTAGGGTGACAACCGCGGGCGTAAAGAACCGCTGGCGTCGGACGACGGTATCGTCACCGCCATGACCGTGAGGCTGACCGACCTGATGCCTTTGATCGCTCGGCGCGTTCTGCGTGTCTTGTGGTGTCAGCGTGCCCTGTGGTGCCTGCGTGTCTTGTGGAATTCCTGTCGTCGTGCTTTGCGTGTGTGTTTCGGCCATGCGCCGCGTTCCTCCTGTACGACCCGTCCGGCCGCCCATCCCAGTGAACCACCGGGTGTGCCCGAACACCGACCCTCTGGCACGTCAACTATCCGACGTCACCCGTCCACCGCTCTCTTACGCCCCTGTCCCACAAACCGTCTACGCAAAACCACCCACCAGCGTAACCAGTTTGTACGGGGAATTGTACGGGACACTCAGCGCACCACAACACACATTACGAACGCCATATAGATACGCCGAAGCCCCGCTGCGATTGACGCAAGCGGGGCTGACGGTACTGCATGCGCTGCCCGAAACACCGATTCGGCAGCGCGGACAGCCGGAGTTACAGGCGCTGCAAGTACTTGCCGAGCTCGTACGGCGTCACCTGACGGCGGTACTCCTCCCATTCCTGATGCTTATTGCGCAGGAAGTATTCGAAGGCGTGCTCACCCAAGACACCGGCCACAAAATCGGACTTCTCCATAATCTTCAGCGCCTCGTCGAGCGATTCCGGCAACGGCTGGATGCCCATCGCCTTGCGCTCGGCATCGGTGAGCTCCCACACGTCGTCGCTGGTCGGCTCACCCAAGGTCATCTGCTGTTCGATGCCGTCAAGACCGGCCGCAAGCAGCACGGAGAACGCGAGATACGGGTTGACCGCCGGGTCGAGCGCGCGGAACTCCATACGCGCGGAATTGCCCTTGCCTGGCTTGTACTGCGGGATGCGCAGCAGCGCGGACCGGTTGTTATGTCCCCAGCAGATGTAGCTCGGCGCTTCCGCCCCACCCCACAGACGCTTGTACGAGTTGACGTACTGGTCGGTGACCGCGCAAATCTCCGCCGCATGGTACAGGATGCCAGCGGCGAACTGGCGCGCGATAAGCGACATGTTGAACTCCTGGCCTGCCTCGTAGAAGGCGTTGGAATCGCCTTCGAACAGGCTCAGATGCGTGTGCATACCGGAGCCCGGTTGGTCGGCGAGCGGTTTGGGCATAAAGCTCGCGTGAATGCCACGTTCGAGGGAAATCTCTTTGACCACGGTGCGGAAGGTCATGATGTTGTCCGCGGTGGTCAACGCGTCGGCATACCGCAAGTCGATCTCGTTCTGGCCTGGACCGGCCTCATGATGCGAGTATTCAACAGAAATGCCCATCTGCTCGAGCATGTTGACGGTCGCGCGGCGGAAATCCATCCCCGGGCTGCGCGGCACGTGGTCGAAGTACCCGCCTTCGTCGATGGGTGTGGGGGCCTTGGACCAATCCTCCTGGTTTTCGAACAGGTAGAACTCGATTTCCGGGTGCACGTAGAAGGTGAAGCCCTTCTCTTTGGCTTTGGCGAGCGCCTGCTTGAGCACGTGCCGCGGATCGCCGAGCGACGGTTCGCCGTCCGGGGTGAGGATGTCGCAGAACATGCGTGCGGTGCCTTGCGGACCACCACGCCACGGCAGAATCTGGAAGGTGGACGGGTCAGGCTTGACAATCATGTCGTCCTCGGAAACACGCGTCATGCCTTCGATCGACGAACCGTCGAAACCAAGCCCTTCCTCGAACGCCGCTTCGAGTTCGGCGGGGGCGATGGCCACTGATTTCAGTGTTCCCAATACATCCGTGAACCAAAGTCGGATGAAGCGCACGTCTCGTTCTTCAACCGTGCGCAGGGCGAACTCTTGCTGTTTATCCATAGTTCTCATCGTCCCATCGAAATATTACGGACATGCTACACGGTTGCGATATTCCCGTGACTATGCCGCGTTTTGCGTTGCGTTTCGTGTGTTGACCCGCTGATTTCGCAGATCATCGTTGACCTTGGCAGATTCCTATTGCGAGGCGCGCTGCCGTGTCGGCCGGCGGTCGAGGCTGATTGATTCGGCTGCCTCGACCGCCGACTGCCGTCAACGCGCCACTTCGAGCGCTTCCCCGAGGGTGAACGCACGCGCGTATAGCGATTTGCCGAGAATCGCCGCATCCACGCCGAGCGGTGTGAGCTCCTTGATGGCGCGCAGGTCGTCGAGGCTACTGATGCCGCCGGATGCGGTGACATGCGCGTCGGTGCGCTCGGCGACCTCACGAAGCAGGGTCAGGTTTGGCCCGCTCATCATGCCGTCGCGTGCCACGTCGGTGACGACGTAACGCGAGCAGCCGACGGAGTCGAGGAACTTCATGGTTTCGAACAGGTCACCGCCCTCTTTGACCCAGCCGCGTGCGGCAAGCGTATGTCCACGCACGTCGAGGCCGACGGCAACCCGATCGCCGTACTTCTTGATGACCGAAGCGGTCCAATCGGGGTTCTCGAGCGCTGCGGTGCCGATGTTCACGCGCGCGGCACCGGCGTCAAGCGCTGCTTTCAAGCTGTCGTCGTCACGTACACCGCCGCTCATCTCGATATTGACTTTCTCACCCAGCTCCTTGACGATCGCGCTGAGCTGGTCACGGTTGTTCCCGGTGCCGAATGCGGCATCAAGGTCAACGAGGTGAATCCACTGCGCACCGGATTCCACCCAAGTACGGGCAGCTTCGAGCGGACTGCCGTAATCGGTTTCCGAGCCGGATTCGCCTTGGCGCAGACGGACCGCCTTGCCGTCGCGCACGTCTACTGCCGGGAGAAGGGTGAGTGCCATATTGCCCTCGATTCTGCGGGTGTCCCGCTGTCAGTGCCGGAATACCGGCTGTTTCGGATGATGTTTCGTATGCTTTGCTGAATGCTGCATCCGGGTGTGTTCCTCTGGCAGTCGCCAATGCGGCGGCCTGTGTCGTGGCAATGGCCCGCGCTGGCCTGCGATAGCTTGCGATTGCTTGCGATGGTCTGTCACAGTGTGAACCGCCACTGCTTAGACTGCCACTGCCCGGATCGCTTAGAAGGTCGAAACCCAGTTGCGCAACAGCTGTGCGCCCGCTTCGGCGGATTTCTCCGGGTGGAACTGGGTGGCGAACAGCGGTCCGCGCTCATAGGCCGCCACAAACCTGCTGCGCCCATACGTGCACCACGTCACCTTCTGCTCTTCCCCGCCGAAATCAATGTCTTCGGTGCCGTTTTCCACAGGCTGAGCGTCCATCGCCGCATAGGAATGCACGAAGTAGAACCGCTCCCCGGTCAGTCCGCGCAACAGCACGGAGCCTTGCGGCGCCTCGATGGTGTCCCACCCCATATGGGGAACCACATCGGCGTCCAGCAGGTTCACATCCCCGTGAATCAGACCCAAGCCGTCCGCCGGCTTGCCGAGCTCATTGCCATGGTCGAATATAATCTGTTCGCCGACGCACACGCCGAGCACCGGACGTCCGGCGCGCAAACGATCGTAGACGACGCGGTCACCGCCAACCTTGCGCAGACTATCCACGCAGGCACCGAACGCCCCGACGCCGGGGACGACAAGACCGTCGGCCTCAATAGCCTGACGATGGTCCGACGTGAGGGTCACATCAAGACCGAGATTGGCGAGCGCGCGCACCATGGAGCGCACATTGCCGAAACCGTAGTCAAAGACCACTACCGATGTCATCGTTGTCCTTCCTTTCGTCGGGGGCCTGCATGTGTGCGGCCCGCCGTCCGGTGTTCGTGGACGTTTCCACGGTACTCCGGGAATGTTACCGTGTTCCCGTCTCGTGTACGCCTTGGGTGCGGCGTTACGAGATGGAGGAATTGCCGCGCCCGAATCTGATATGCTTCGCGAGCACCGCCAAAGCCCCATCATGGTCGAGATCGGCGGAATCGAAGCTTTTGCGGTCGGAGAGGATATCCTCAAGCGGGGTTATGCCGAGCATCAGATCCTCAACGAACGGAGCCGCGGAGGCGAATAGAATCGGCGGCGCGAACTGCTCCCCCGCCTGACCTTGCAGGAACAGCGTGGCTTCGAGCTTGTCCGCGCGGTTGACCGTGAGAATTGCAGGCATGCCTGACACCACGGTTGTCAAATCCTTGGCTGCTGCTTCCGGACTGTCACCGTCAAGGTTGTGCAGGACGGCGACGGCGCCTTGCGGGTCGTCGATGCAGACGGCGCTGATATCGCTGAGCTGGCAGAATGCGGCAAGCAGTTCGGCCGAGGTCAGACGGGTGATGATAGCCGCCGCCTTGGCCTTGTTGCCGAGCAGCCCCTGCAACTCGTCGTCGAAGCTCGCTTCGATGGATTGCTGAGTTTCCGGCTGATCCGTGGATTCTCCGGTGCTGGCGCCGGCAAACAACGTGTCGTTCTGGCCGAAGCCGGAATCCGGACCTTGAGAACCCTGGTTCTGGGAATTCTGCGACTGGTCAAATTCTCGCTCGAAATCCGCCATCGCGGCGTCAAGATCGGCATCGTTGAAATGCAGACCGTCCTCGTTGCCGGAATTCGCGGAGTTCCCGGAATCACCGAAATTCCCGGATTCGCCGGCACCGCCGGACAGACCGGAATCGTCGCGATCGCCGGGGGTCGTCGTATCGTCGGCCATCACAGGGCTCCCTTGGTGCTGGGGATGCCGTCGACGCGCGGATCGGGCTCGATGGCGAACCGCAGCGCGCGAGCAACTGCTTTGAATTCGGCTTCCGCGATATGGTGCGGGTCGCGGCCGGCGAGCAGTTGCAGGTGCAGGCAGATGCCGGCGTGCAACGCGATGGATTCCATGACGTGGCGAACGAGCGAGCCGGTGAAATGCCCACCGATCATGCAGTATTCGAAGCCTTCCGGCTCTCCGGAGCACACCACGTACGGGCGACCGGAGATGTCGATAACGGCCTTGGCGAGCGCCTCGTCCAGTGGCACGGTGGCATCGGCGAACCTGCGGATGCCGCGCTTGTCACCGAGCGCCTGACGCAGGGCCTCACCGAAGACGATTGCAGTGTCTTCGACCGTGTGATGCACGTCGATGTCGGTGTCGCCGCTCGCCTTGATGTTCAGGTCGATAAGCGAATGTTTGCCGAGCGCGGTCATCATATGGTTGTAGAAGGGCACCGACGTGTCGATCTGGGTTTTGCCCGTGCCGTCAAGGTTCAGCGACAGATCGATGGTCGACTCGCTGGTCTTGCGCACGATGTGGGCTGTACGTGCCATGTTTCCTCCTCAGTTCCGGCCTGCGGCGACAGACCGGATGCGCGGCTTTCCGTCATGCTCGTTGGCTTGTTGACTTGTTGACTCGCGAGCTCGCAGGCTCGCGGGCTTGATTACGAAAACCGCACCGATTGGCTTGTTGTCTTCGCGATGTTCGCGCTATTAGGCTTCCACGATGCGTAGCACTTCGGCGAGCGCTTCACGGAAGCGGGCCATCTCGTCGTCGGTGCCCATGCACACGCGCAACCAGCCGTCCGGGCCGACCACGCGGATGAGGATACCGCGGTCAAGCAGCTCCTGGAAGATCCGCTCGCGGTTGTCGAAATGCCCGCCGAACAGCAGGAAGTTCGATTCGGAATCTGCGACTTCAAGCGGGACACCCTTATAGGTCTGGCGTTTGAGCCATGCCGCGGTCTGGTCGCGTACTTCACGCAAGTGGGCTACACGGCTGAGCTGCTCGTCGGTGTGTTCGAACGCGGCGAGGGCCACGGCCTGAGTCACGGCGGACAGGTGGTAGGGCATGCGCACGATGCGCACGCTGTCGATAATGCCCTTCGAAGCGGCAAGGTAGCCGACGCGCGCGCCCGCATAGGCGAAAGCCTTGCTCACAGTGCGGCTGACCGCGAGGTTCTCATGCTTGTTGATGAGCGTGACCGCGCTCGGCGTGCCCGGGTTGCGGAACTCCACGTAAGCCTCGTCAATCACGAGAATCGGGTGGACTCCAGGCGCCGCGCCGGCGACATCCGCCTGTTCGCAGGCCGCAAGTAGGCGTTCGGTGTCTTCGAGCGGCAGCGGCGTGCCAGTCGGGTTGTTCGGGCTGGTGAGCAGCACCATAGACGGCTTGATGTCGTTGATCGCCTCGATAGTGCGGTCCACGTCCAGCGTGAAATCGGCGTTGCGGTGGACGACCTTCCACCCGGTGAACGTGTCGCGCGCGTACTCGGGGTACATCGAGTACGTGGGGTCGCAGCTCAGCGCGGTGCGGCCGGGGCCACCGAAGGCCTGGAACAGCTGGAGCATGATTTCGTTCGAGCCGTTCGCGCCCCACAGCTGGCTGATATCAAGACGCGCGCCGGATTCCTTGGCGAGGTAGTCGCTGAAGGCCTGACGCAGCTTGATATGCTCGCGATCCGGGTAGCGGTTGAGCGTGGGGGCGATATCGCGGACACGTTCGACGATGGTGTCGATGACGTCCGGATTCGGCGGGTACGGATTTTCATTGACGTTGAGGCACACCGGCACGTCGAGTTGCGGGGCGCCGTATGGCTCCTCACCGATCAGGTCGTTGCGCAGCGGGAGGCTGGAGGGGATGGTGTTCTCGCTCATCGCAGTCCTGCCTGCTCTTCCTGCTGCTTGATGGTCGCCTTGTCGTACGGGTCGGCGATGAAGCGGCTCAGCACGCTCTCACCGTGCGCAGGCAGGTCCTCGGACACGGCGAAGGTGTTGATGCGGGCGGCGAGCGCCTTCAGGCCTTCCTCGTCGTATTCGATGACTTCGACCGGCTTCATGAAGGTGTGCACGCCGAGGCCGGAGGCGAAGCGCGCGGTGCCGGAAGTCGGCAGCACGTGGTTTGAGCCGGACATGTAGTCGCCCAGCGGGACCGGAGAGTATGGGCCGCGGAAGATCGCGCCCGCGTTCTTGATGCGCGGTACGACGGCATTCGGGTCGGTAGTCTGGATTTCCAGGTGTTCTGCTGCGTACGCGTTGACGGCGTCGATGGACTGGTCGAGATTGTCCGTCAGGATGATGCCGGACTGGCTGCCGGTCAGGGAAGTGGCAACACGCTCGGCGTGCTCGGTACGCGGGACTCGCTGGTCGAGGCTGGCCTGCACCTGCTTGGCGAAGTCCTCGGAATCGGTAATCAGGACGGAACCGGCGAGCTCGTCATGCTCGGCCTGACCGATCAAATCGGCGGCAACCCAGCTGGGGTTCGCGTCTTTGTCTGCGATAATGGCGATTTCCGTAGGTCCGGCGACCGCGTCGATACCGACGATGCCGGAGACCATGCTCTTGGCGGTGGCGACGAAGATGTTGCCCGGGCCGGTGATCTTGTCGACCGGTTCGCACAGAATCTCGCCGTCCTGCGGCTCGGAGCCCTTAGCCCCGTAGGCGAACATGGCGATTGCCTGAGCGCCGCCGACCGCGTAGACCTCGTCGACACCGAGGATGGCGCAGGTGGCGAGAATCGTCTTGTCAGGCAGACCGTCGGCGGTCGCCTTGCTCGGCGGGGTGGCGATGGCAAGCGATTCGACGCCGGCCGTCTGGGCGGGCACCACGTTCATGATGACCGAGCTCGGGTATACGGCCTTGCCGCCGGGCACGTACAAGCCGACACGCTGGATGGGGATCCAACGCTCCGCAACACGGGCGCCGGGTGCCAAATCAGTGTGGAAGTCTTGCGGCACTTGGGATGCGGACACCGCACGGCTGCGGCGAACGGACTCTTCGATGGCGGCGCGCACTTCGGGATCAAGCTCGTCGAGCGCCTGCTTCATAGCCTCGGCCGGCACACGCAGATGCTCGGGACGCACATGGTCGAACTTCTCCTCGAAATCACGAAGGGCCGCAGCGCCGCGGTCACGGACATCATCGAGGATCGGGCGCACCAGATCGGTGGCTTCCTTCGTGCCCATCTCGGCACGTGGCATCGCCGCCAGCATCTCGGCACGGGTGAGGCGCTTTCCGCGCAGGTCAATGATTCGCATGGTATTGTCGCTCATACCCTCACATGGTAGCAGCGGGCGAAAACCTTGCGCGGAAAAATCCCGGACCGCTGTCACATGCTGAGATGACGGCCTATGCGACAGGGCGTGACGGGACGCGTCTATGGCCAGCCCTCCCCCGCCGCCAATCCCATCACGTCTCCATGCGACTCCCAAATCACACGGCAGACAGATACCTACCGACAGCCGGCCAAACCCCGGACTATCCCGTCACCGTGCGACACCAAAGTCGCACCGCGCACCGATACGCCAGCAACCACCCGGCCATCAAACCGGTCGCCGCCCCTCAGGCGGCTGGCAGACAGCTCGGTCCGAAGAGAATCTTGATCTCCGCGAACAGCGAGGTGTCGCGCTTGACCCGGAACCGGTCGCCAAAGGTCAGCACTTGCGCGTCGCCCTTCTCCCCCATAATCGCCAGCTTCACCGGGCAATACCCCGGGTGGTTCATGAGCACATGTCCCAGCTGCATCACATGGTCCCGATCAAGCGCGACCGGCGGCAGCGTTATCACTACAGGCCGCGAATCGTCGGCTTCCAGCGACGGCACCTGCATTTCAGTGGCGCGCAGGCTCACTGTCTCGTCGCGCACCTCTACCTGTCCGCGTACCTGCACGACCTCGTCGATCGCCAGTTGCGCGGCGGCGGCTTCATACACCTTGCCGAAGAACATGCACTGGATGGAGCTTTCCATGTCCTCCACCGTCACGATGGCCCACGGATTGCCCTTCTTGGACACACGCCGGTCCACATTCGTGACGAGCCCGGCAATGGTGACCTGCTGGCTGTCGCCCATGGTCTTCGCCCGGTCAATCAGATGCGCAATCGACATTTCCCTAAGGTTCGCCAGAATCGCGGTCATGCCGCTCAACGGATGGTCGGACACGTACAGGCCGAGCATCTCGCGTTCAAAATTGAGTTTGGTCTTCTTGTCCCACTCCTCGATGTCCGGCACCACGACGGACGCATCACCCATCATGTCCGCGCCGCCGTCATCGTCATCGGCGAACAGATCGAATTGCCCTTCCGCCTGCTTGCGTTTGAGCCCGATCACCGAGTCGATGGCCGTTTCATGAATCTCATACAACGCCCGGCGATTCGGGTCGATCGAATCGAACGCGCCCGCCTTGATCAGCGATTCCACCAGACGGCGGTTCAAGGCGGTGACCGGCACACGGCGGATGAAGTCCATGAAATTCACGTACTTGCCGCGGGCGGTTTCACGTTCGGCGATGATATCCTCAACCGCCTTGTCGCCCACGTTGCGGATGGCGCCCAGGCCGAAACGCACGACATCGCCGACTGCCGAATACTCGAGCCGCGACTCGTTGACATCCGGCGGCAACACCTTGATGCCCATGCGTCGGGCCTCGCCGAGGTACAGCGCGGTCTTGTCCTTGTTCGTGCGTTCGTTCTGCAGCAGCGCCGCCATGAATTCGACCGGATAATGCGTCTTGAGATACGCCGTCCAGTACGAAATCAAGCCGTATGCCGCGGAATGCGCCTTGTTGAACGCGTACCCGGAGAACGGGACCAGGATATCCCACACCGCCTGCGCGGCTTCCATCGAATACCCGTGTTCCTTCATGCCCTGGAAGAACGGGACTTTCTCCTTAGCCAGCACTTCGGGCTTCTTCTTGCCCATCGCTCGACGCAGCACGTCTGCCTTGCCCAGCGAATAGCCTGCGAGGATTCGTGCGGCCGACTGCACCTGCTCCTGGTAGACGATCAGGCCGTAGGTTTCGCCGAGCACTTCGTTGAGCGGCTCGGCCACCTCCGGATGGATCGGAGTAATCTTCTGCAAGCCGTTCTTACGTTTCGCATAGTTGTTATGCGAATCCATATCCATCGGGCCCGGCCGGTACAGCGCAATCAATGCGGAAATATCGTTGAAGTTATCGGGCTTCAGGGTCTTGAGCAGCGATCGCATACCGTCGGAATCAAGCTGGAACACGCCCAGGGTGTCGCCCCGTGCGAGCAGCTCGTAGGTTGGCTTGTCGTCAAGCGGAATCTTCGTGTAGTCAATCGGCTCTTTGCCGTTGTTGCGGATGTTCGTCAGCGTGTCGCGGATGACCGTCAAGTTGGACAGCCCGAGGAAATCCATCTTCACCAGGCCGAGCGTTTCGCACGTATGGTATTCGAAGGTCGTGGTGATGGTGCCGTCGGTGCGTTCCAGCAGCGGAGACGTGTTGGTGATTGCCTCGGAACCCATGATTGTCGCGCAGGCGTGCACACCGGTCTGGCGGATCAATCCTTCAATGCCCTTGGCTTCCTCGGTGATGCGCTTGGCGTCCGGATCGGCGTCATACAATTCGCGGAATTCACGAGCCTCGGCATATCGCTTCGACGTGGGGTCGAAGATGTCGTGCAGGCTCGCGTCCTTGCCGTTCTTGCTCGGCGGCAGGGCTTTGGTGATGCGCTCGCCCACGGAGAACTCGTAGCCCATGATGCGTGCGGAATCCTTGAGCGCCTGCTTGGTTTTGATGGTGCCGTAGATCACGCATTGGGCGACTTTGTCGTGCCCGTACTTGTTGGCCACGTAGTCGAGGACTTTCATACGCCCGTCCGGATCGAAGTCCACGTCGATATCCGGCAGGGAGACGCGTTCAGGGTTGAGGAAGCGTTCGAAAATCAGGCCGTGCTTGAGCGGGTCGAGTTCGGTGATGCCCATCGCGTAGGCGACCATGGAGCCTGCTGCGGAGCCACGGCCGGGGCCGACCATCACGCCGTGCGATTTCGCCCAGTTGATGTAATCGGCGACGACGAGGAAGTAGCCGCAGAACTGCATCTGGCAGATGACGCCGCATTCGTAGTCGGCCTGTTTGAGCACTTCGATTGGCGGATTGCCGTTGTACCGGCGTTTGAGGCCCTCGTCGACATGCTTGAGGAACAGTGAGGTCTCGTCCCAGCCTTCGGGGCAGTCGAAGCGCGGCATGAACGCGCCGTCCTCGTGGTCGTCGAAGATCACGTTGCACCGGTCGGCGATGGCGAGCGTGTTGTCGCAAGCTTCAGGCAGTTCTTTGAACAGGTCGCGCATTTCCTGCGCGGATTTGATGTAGTAGCCGGAACCGTCGAATTTGAACCGGTCGGGGTCGTCGAGCCGCGAACCGGAGTTGATGCATAGCATCGCGTCCTGCGCATCGCGGTCCTCCTCATGCACGTAGTGGGAGTCGTTGGTGGCGAGCAGCGGGGCGTTCAGCTTCTTGGCGATGGTCAGCAGGTCTTTGGTGACGCGCTGCTCGATTTCCAGCCCGTGGTCCATGAGTTCGATGTAGAAGTTGTCTTTGCCGAAGATGTCCTGCATTTCGCCGGCGGCACGCAGGGCCTCGTCGAATTGGCCGAGTCGCAGGCGCGTCTGGATGATGCCTGAGGGGCAACCTGACGAGCAGATGACGCCCTTGTGGTGGCGCTGGAGCACTTCCTTGTCCATACGCGGGTAGCGCATGACGCGCCCCTCGAGATTGGCGACGGACGAGGCTTTGATGAGGTTCACGAGGCCTTCGTCGTTCTCCGCCCACAGGGTGAGGTGAGTGATCAGGCCGCCGCCGGAGACGTCGTCAGGATTGCGTTCGTGATGCGGCTGCGGCACCCAGTTGGTGTCCCAAGAGACGCGGGTTTTGTCTTGGCGCGCGGTTTCCGGTGTCACATACGCTTCGATGCCGATAATCGGTTTGATACCTTGGTCTACGGCGTTGCGCCAGAGCTCGTAGGCTCCGTGCATATTGCCGTGGTCGGTGATGCCGACGGCCGGCATGCCGAGTTCCTTGACGCGCTTGACCAGATCCGGGATTTTCGAGGCACCATCAAGCAGCGAGTAATGCGTATGGTTGTGCAGCTGGACGAAGTTTCCGGAATCTGTCATGCCGTCCACTCTAACCAAGCGAGTTGACCGGCGGCGTGGCGTGCTTGGCTTCCAGCGAATCCAGCGCGTGTTGCAAATCCGCAGGGTAGCGCGACTTGACGGTCGTCCACACATGGGTGCGAGGATGGCGGAATTCCAGTTGCATCGCATGCAGCCACTGACGTTCGAGCCCCAGTTCCTTCGCCATCACCGGGTTCGCCCCGTACATCGGGTCTCCTACCAGCGGATGCCCGATGGACGAGAAGTGGACGCGGATCTGGTGGGTTCGTCCGGTTTCGAGGTTGACTTTCACCAGTGTGGCTTCGCCGAAGCGTTCGAGTACATCCCAATGGGTGATCGCTTCCTTGCCGGTGGGGGTCACCGTGAAGCGGAAATCGGAGACTTTCGCCCGCCCGATTGGCGCTTCGATGGTCGCCTTGTCTTCCTTGAGATTGCCTTGGACGAGCGCATGATAGGTTTTCACGACTTCATGTTCGGCGAATTGCCGGCGCATCTCCTTGTAGGCGAGATCTGATTTGCATACGAGCATGAGCCCGCTGGTACCCACATCCAACCGGCTGACGATGCCCTGTCTACCGGCCGCCCCGAGCGAGGTGATGTGCACGCCGCGCTGCAACAGGCTACCGAGGACGGTCGGGCCGGTCCAGCCGACGGAGGCATGGGCGGCGACACCGACCGGCTTGTCCACCACGATCACGTCGTCATCTTCGTAGACGACCGCCATGTCCTCGGCGAGAGGTTCAGGTTCTTTACCCTCCTCGACTATATCGAATTCGACGATATCGCCCTCCATGAGGGTGCTTGATTTGGCCATCTCACGGTTCAAACCGCGCACCTGGTTGGTTTCAATGAGTTCGGCTGATTTGGCGCGCGATATGCCGAGCATCTTGGAGACGGCGACATCAAAGCGTTTGCCGATCAGGGCGTCGGGCGCTGGTGCAAGACGGCTCATCTAGCCCCACTCCCCCGGCCGTTCACCTCGCTATCCTCTTCGGGCCGATCGGCCTTGCCGGCATCCGTGTCGCTCCCGCTGGTACTCGCGATAACACGTCCAGGCAGTTCCTCGGACGGCTCCGCTGGCATCTCGGCCGGTTCGTCACTGGTTGCCGACAAATAAGCTTCCGCAGGAATCGGTTTGCGGCCGTCTAGACCGCTGCGGAATGCGACGCCGCGCAATACGAGGGCGCACACACCGATTCCGGCGATGGTCAGGAAGATGTCCGCGACATTGCCGACCGACCATCCGTAATCAATGAAGTCAACGACGCGACCGTCAAGCACATGCTCGGCGTACACGACACGGTCGATAAGATTGCCTGCCGCACCGCCGAACGCGGTGCCCAGCAGGACCGCCCACTCGTGTGAATCGGTTTGCGCTGAAGCATACGCCAGCAACACGCACGCCACGAAGGCGAGGATGGAAATGACCCATGTGTGTCCTGAGGCGAATCCGAGCGAGGCCCCGGGATTGTGCACGAGAACAAAAGACAGCAGATGAGGGATGACCTCGATGATATTGCCGCCGGACAGTGCCTGTTTCGCCCACGCCTTTGTCCCTTGGTCGAGGACGAGCACAATCACTGCCGCAACAGCAAAGACGGCCACGTACTTGCTACGCGACCGTCTTGTTGCCTGAGATGGATTCATGGATTCCAAACCTGAAAACCGTTACCTGGTCAGACCGCGATCAGCGACGACGCGGGTTGGACTGGGACTGGTCCACTTTGCTGTAGTTGTTGGAATCGGACACCTGATTCATCAGCTGGCCAAGGAAATCAGTAAGGCGAGTGCGATACTCGGTCTCGAACTGCTTGAGCCCTTGGATGTTGCTTTCGATGACCTTGACCTGGTTCTCAAGCTCGCTGCGAACCTGCTTGGCGTAGTTGTCCGCGCCGGAACGGGTCTTGTTGTCGTAGTCGGCAGCACGACGCTGGACTTCAGCCTCGTAGTTGTCGGCTTCCTCGCGCTTGTTCTTCGCGTACAGGTCGGCGTCCTGACGGGTCTTGACGGAGTAACCGTCGGCGTCGGCATGAACCTGCTTGTTGTACGCGTCAGCGTCGGCACGGGTGGACTTGTTATAGTCGTCTGCCTCGCTGCGAGTTCGGCTCGAGTAATCGTTGGCCTTGGTGACAAGCTCTTCGTACTTGGCTTGGCTTGCCTCGATGATTTCCTTGGCCTTGGCCTTGCCCTTGTCGACGTACTGATCATGCAACTGCATAGCCAGGGTGAGCATTGCGGTGGCACGCTCCGGCTCGCTGGAAGCGCTCTGTGCAGCACCGGCAATCTTCTGGAGGCTGCCGGTTTCGGTGCTCGGCTCGACCTTCTCGATTTGCGCACGAAGCTTGTTCTCACGCTCACGGGATTCCTCGAGCTGACGCTGGAGTTCCTTGACCTGCGTGCCAGTCTGCTGCTGGACGGCAAGCTGCTGACGTGCAGCGGCCAGTTCGCGGCTGAGGTTCTCCGTGTTGGCACGGAACTGGTCGCGTTCGCGGGTGACGGCATTCAGCTGCTCGACGACGTCCGTGTTGCCGGCTTCCTTTGCCGCCTGCGCGGTGAGCTGATCGATCTGCGCGCTGAGACGATCGACCTGGCTCTTGAGCTGGTCATTCTGGTTCTTGAGCTGTTCGCTCTGGGCCTTGGCCTGCTCGATCTGCTGGTTGAGCCTGTTGGCCTGCTCGGTGAGCTGGTCGTTCTCATGCTTGAGCTTCTGGGCAAGAACGGTGGCCTGCTCGCTCTGACGCTTGAATTGATCATTCTGCACAGCGAGTGCGCGGTTGTTCTCTTCAGCCTTGTGCAGCTGCTCGGTCGCGGTCTTCGCGGCCTGATCCGCAGCAGAGGCATTGCCCGCCGTAGCCGCGACAGCCTTGAGATCGGTGTTTTCCTTCTTCAGGGATTCAATCTGGTTGTTCAGCTCGGAAATCTTGGCGTTAAGATTCGCCACATCCTGGCCGAGAGGCTGCGTGGCCGGGCCGTTCTGCATCGCCTGCTTGCCGAGAGCTTCGACCGTCTCGGTTACCTGGTCAAGGAAGTCATCGACTTCATCGACGTCATAGCCTTCCTTGAAGCGTACCGTTTGGAAGGTATGCTCCCTAATATCCTTTGGCGTCAAAAGAGCCATAAATCTCCACCTCGCTTTGAGTAATGCCTCGCTGTGACGGTATCTATACCGATGCTAGCACGACCCATATGAATTCCTGACCGATTTCGCGCTCTTTTTTCGTGTCGCGGTCATGATATCTGCGATTCTCCTAGCGAATCGTCACTCTGTCTTCAGCATTTACGAGGATATGCAAGCGCTCACGCGTGTTCATGAAGGTACACAAGTATTCGCGTCAGATGAGCGCCCGCAGCAAACCGAGCGCAAAATACAGGACAATGAAGCTCAGGTCAATGGCGATCGGTCCCAACGGTAGTGGCGGGATATAGCGCCGCAGCCACCGTAGCGGCGGCTCGGTCAGATCGTAGACCAAATGGATAATATCACCTGCGATACGCCCCGGACGCCATTGTGGGGCGAGCATGAACACCCAGTCGAGAATCATACGAATGAACAGCACGGTGATGTATGCGTCGAGCAGCAGGTTAATCACGAAAATAGCCAAAGATACAAGCACAAGCCCAGCATAGCAGGAGGGCTTCGATGATTACGCGCTCATCGAAGCCCTCATATGGTGACAGGTATTGGGCTCCGTGCTACTAGTCGGCGCCAGCTGGACCAGTGCCGGTAAGACCGGTGTCGGCAGGTGCCAAGCCATACCGGCATCAGACCGCGTCAGACCGCGTCAATCGGCGAAGAGGTCGTGTCCGGCAGCCTTGGATTCAGGTTCCTCGACCTTGATGTTGATCTGCGCGGGGCTCAACAGAAAGACCCGCGGGGTCACGCGCTCGATGGATCCGCGCACGCCGAACACCACGCCCGCTGAGAAATCGACGATACGATAGGCGATCGCTTCAGGAACCCCGGTGAGATTCAGCACGACTGGCACACCGTCGCGAATCGCACGGCCTACGAGCTGGGCATCGTCATAGGTTTTCGGGTGAATCGTAGTGATCCGGCTGACACGTGCCGGGAACTGGCTGGCTCCACGGCTCGACGACGATGCCGACGAGCTTGCGAGCTGTGACGTTGACATCGGCGCCACCGTGTGGTCGGAATCAAAGGTTGATTCCTTGTCGTCTTCCTCCTGGTCGAGCAGGTCGTCATCGTCGTCGACGACATCGGACATGCCCAGATAGGACATCGCGTTCTTCATGAACCCAGCCATCTCAGCTCCTTTTACTTACTCGTGCCTTGCGCCGTTCACCGCAGGAAATCCGGAATGTCCAAATCGCCTGGATCGTTTGACGGCACAACGCGGTGCTCGGTGGTCGCATCTCCGTCATCGCCGTACTGGCCGTAGTTGCCGTACCCGTAGTTGCCGGCAGCGGGATTCTGCTGCGGGGCGACGTAGGGAGCGGCAGCCGGGCGTTCAGGTGCCGGCGACGCTGGGTTCTGGGCACCGGCGTCGATGAGGTTCCCGCTGGCCGGCTGCGCTTGCTGCGGCTGGGCTGCGGGGGTTGCCGCCTGTTGCGCCGGCTGCGCATTGGTGGCAAGCGGCTGGGCTGCTGCCGGGGCGCCCGCGTCGGCAGCTTCCTTGCCCGCCTTGTCGAATCCTGCCGCGATGACGGTGACGCGCACCTCATCGCCGTAGGCGTCGTCAAGCGAAAGACCCCAGATGATCTGTGCCTCGGGATGGATGGCCTTCTTGACCAGTTCGACAGCGTGGGAAGCTTCGAGCAGCTTGAGGTCGGTCGGGCCGGCGATGTTGACGAGCGCGCCTTGAGCGCCCTCGATGCTTTCTTCAAGCAGCGGCGAGCTGATGGCGATTTCCGCGGCCTGCGTGGCGCGGTCCTCGCCCCGGGCTGAGCCGATGCCGAAGAGCGCGGTTCCGGCACCGCGCAGAATGGTGGTGACATCGGAGAAGTCCACATGAATGTACGGGTTGTTGGTCATCAGATCGGTGATGCCCTGCACGCCCGCAAGCAACGCGGTATCTGCGGTTCGGAACGCATCGACAATGCCGATGGACTTGTCGGACAGCTCGAGCAGGCGGTCGTTCGGAATGACGATGATCGCGTCGACTTCCTTGCGCAGGTTCTCGATGCCCAGCTCGGCAGAGGCTTCACGACGCGGCCCTTCGAAGCTGAACGGCTTGGTGACCACGGCGATGGTCAGTGCGCCCTGCTGCTTTGCGGCGCGCGCGACAATCGGGCTGGCGCCGGTACCGGTGCCGCCGCCCTCGCCACAGGTCACGAAGACCATATCAGAGCCTTTCAAGGCCTCCTCGATATCAGATTGATGGTCCTGTGCGGCCTTCGCACCCTTCTCCGGGTCCGCACCAGCGCCAAGCCCACGGCTGGTGGCATCGTTGAGCGCGATCTTGATGTCGGCGTCCGAGCGCATCAGATCTTTCGCATCAGTGTTGATGGCCACGAATTCAACGTTTTGCAGACCTTCGACGATCATGCGGTTGACAGCATTGCCACCGGCTCCGCCGACCCCCACGACCTTGATGTTGGTCTTGTCGTTGAAATTGTCTGTCTGGGCAATCTCGCTCACCATTGTCTCCTGTCACTTACGGTTATGCTCAACTGTAGCGCAAAACCAGTAACACATACGTTATTTCTTGGTATGTACCGCGTTTTTTTCACGTGTCGCGGAGCAGCCAAGGGTTCTGTCAATAGCTTACGTCCATCGGATCGTCGCCGAACAGCGTTTCTCGTTGTTCGTGTGTCGTGGTCCTGGACTCAAGCCATCCATACGGCAGGTGTACCTTTTTCGCGTATCGCACACGCCCGCGCGGTTTGTCGATGATTCGCTGCGGGTATGGGGCTTGTGGATCGAGCGTATCCATGACACGCTTGACATCCGCAATATTTTCACATTCCATGAAGGCTTTACGCGTCGTGCCTCCGACCGGGAATCCTTTGAGATACCAAGCGATATGCTTCCGCAGATCATGCACCGCCATGCGTTCGTCACCGTCGTAGAACTCGGTGAGTAACCCGGCGTGACGAAGAATCACCGCACATACTTGGCCCAGATTCGGGTTCGTTCTCTCATCGCTGCCTTCGAAGGCATGTTTGATATCGGCGAACAGCCACGGCCTGCCCTGGCATCCCCGCCCGATCGCCACACCGGCGCAACCTGTTTCACGGACCATCGCCAACGCGTCATCCGCGCCCCAGATGTCCCCGTTGCCGAACACGGGAATGTCCAGACGCTCCACCAATTCGCCGATACGGCTCCAGTCGGAATGGCCGCCATAATATTCGGCGGTGGTACGGGCGTGGAGGGTCACGGCAGCACAGCCCTCCTCCTGGGCGATATGCCCAGCTTCGAGGAAGGTCTCGTGCTCATGGTCGATGCCCACGCGGATTTTCGCGGTCACGGGAATGCCCGCCGGCCCGCACACGGACACCACGCGGTGGATGACCTCAGTGAACAGGTCGGTTTTCCATGGAAGCGCAGAACCGCCACCGCGCCGGGTGACCTTGGGCACCGGACATCCGAAATTCAGATCGACATGGTCGGCCATATTGTTGTCGACGACAATGCGCGCCGCCTGTTCGACGATGGATGGATCGACCCCATACAATTGCAGGGAGCGGATTTTCTCGCTCGGTGCGAAACGGCACAGGCGCAAAGCCTTAGGATTGCGGGCCACGAGTGCGCGGGCAGTAATCATTTCGGCGACATACAAGCCGTCTGGCCCGTACTCTTCGCAGATGACGCGGAACGGCCAATTGGTCACGCCTGCCATCGGAGACAGCATGACCGGCGTCGGCACATGGATGCGCCCAAGGTCCACGGGATGAATCTGCACCGGACCGGAGGTCGCCGTAGAACGGGGATCTTCGCCGAGTCTGGAATCGCCGCGCTCGTCGATGATGTCCTCGTCGTGCTTGCTCATACCCTTGGATTCCTTTCCCGTAAGCGCTTACTTCCCATCCCGGCGCACTCGCCAACTGATTGTGCGGGTGTACTCCTCCACCGCACACATCCACAAACTGGCTACGCCAAGAGGCTTCCTAACGTAAGCAGTTTGTAGAAAGATGACGCGCGCGATAGCGATATCAGTACAGTCCGCCAGCCTCGGCGATCTTCACCGGCTGGGTCTCGTCGATGCCGCTTTCCTTAGAAACGTCCATGCCACCGTCTGCCGCCTTCACACCGGTCACACTGGCCGGACCTTCCGGATAGCGCACGCGCTTCTCGCTCACGCGGTCGGCCACATAATCGGCGACCTTGTCAAGGCTGACGCGCTCCTGCTGCATGGTGTCGCGCTCACGAATCGTGACCGCGTTGTCGTCAAGTGTGTCGAAATCGACGGTGACGCACAGCGGGGTGCCGATCTCGTCCTCACGACGGTAACGACGGCCGATGGCGCCCGCCTCGTCGTAGTCGATCATCCACTCATGCTGACGCAGGTCGGCGGCGAGGTTGTGAGCAATGGTCTGCAGCTGCGGCTTCTTGCTCAGCGGCAGCACCGCGACCTTGACCGGGGCCAGACGCGGGTCAAGACGTAGCACCGTGCGCTTGTCCACGCCACCCTTGGTGTTCGGAGCCTCGTCCACGTCGTACGCGTCCACGAGGAAGGCCATCAGGGAACGGGTCAGGCCGGCGGCCGGTTCAATCACGTACGGCACGTACTTCTCGCCGGTGGCCTGGTTGAAGTAGCTCAGGTCCTCGCCGGAATGCTTCGCATGGGCGGACAGATCGAAGTCCGTACGGTTCGCGATGCCTTCCAGCTCGCCCCAATCGGAACCCTGGAAGCCGAACTTGTATTCAATATCGACCGTGCGCTTCGAATAGTGCGCGAGCTTCTCCTTCGGATGCTCGTAATGGCGCAGGTTCGCCGGGTTGATGCCCAAATCAAGGTACCAGCGGGTGCGGGTATCGATCCAGTACTGGTGCCAATCCTCATCAGTGCCGGGCTCGACGAAGAACTCCATCTCCATCTGCTCGAACTCGCGGGTACGGAAGATGAAGTTGCCGGGCGTAATCTCGTTGCGGAACGACTTGCCCATATTCGCAATGCCGAACGGCGGCTTGGAACGGCTCGCCATCATCACGTTCTTGAAGTCCACGAAAATACCCTGCGCGGTTTCCGGGCGCAGATAGTGCAGCGAGTTCTCGTCCTCGACCGGGCCGAGATGGGTGCGCAGCATCATGTTGAAGTCGCGCGGTTCCGTCCACTTGCCGCGCACACCGCAATCCGGGCACACAATATCAGCCAGACCGTTCTCCGGCATCTTGTCGCCATGCTTTTCTGCATAGGATTCCTGCAACTTGTCGGCACGCTGGCGCTTGTGGCAGTTGAGGCACTCGATGAGCGGATCATTGAACACGGACACGTGGCCGGATGCAACCCACACTTCCGGCGGCAGGATGATGGAAGTATCCACGCCGACGACATCGCCACGCGTGACGACCATGGAGCGCCACCATTCACGCTTGATATTGTCTTTCAGCGCGACGCCGAGCGGGCCGTAATCCCACGCGGAACGGGTGCCGCCGTAGATCTCGCCCGCGGGGAACACGAACCCGCGACGCTTGGCGAGGGAGACGACTTCATCGAGTTTAGAACTAGCCACAATGCACCTTCTGGTTTGACGGTTTTGGGACGTATGACGGAAGTCAAGCTTACCGATACGTTCTGACACGAAGCCGGTGCCGGGTGCCGTGTGAGGATTGGCTCACATACCGCCCATCGGGCAGGGAACGTCCCGCCCTACTCAGGAAACAGAATGCCGGCACGCGCATGCCCCGACATACGCAGCTCACCTGAGAGGAAACAAACCACACAATCCGGAGGCCGTAATG
>NZ_AUFI01000014.1:0-78042 GCF_000426425.1 Bifidobacterium thermacidophilum subsp. thermacidophilum DSM 15837 | reverse complement strand
GGGCGCAGGCCCCAGCACCAGGAGGTCCTCTTGCGGAACGCGCGCGACCCGGACGGCTGCGGCGATGGCGCGAGCAGCCAGCCGAGGAACTCCGCCAGCTCGGCGCGTCTGCGCCTGGACAGGTCACGTACCGCGCCCGTCGTCCTGCAACCCGGGCACATCCAGCGTTGGCGTCCGAGCCGGTCATGGCCGTTCTTCTTCATCCTCGCCCCGCACAATCCACACTCCGGGGCCCTGTTCGATCGTGTCCTCATCACCCCATGAAGACACAGGAACCAAGTCCGACACCCCGACACGCTTACGGGCACAACGCCTGCGGGGATTATAAGCAATAACTTTGGTTCCTATATGCCCGCAATCGTCGCTCTCGCAAACCGGGTTATTGGGGTTATATACCGGAATGTGTGTCCGGTGGTGGTGTGTATAGGGGCTTGGATCATCGTTCCGGCCTGCGTGCGCACCCTGTATGCCGTGGCATGCGAAGCCGGACAGATGTCGGCGGGAAGCGGCGGCGCGCCGCCGTGTCCCGCGGCTTGCGCATGCTCGGACATACGTAACTCGGCATATCGCCTCTGGACGGGACGTGATGTCCCGCGTCTGCCGTGCGGCGTATGCCGGGGCATACGCAAACCGGCATTACCGCCCCCAGAGCGGCAGGAAGGCCTTCCATCAGGCGCGTGATGTATGCCGTGGCATACGCGGCGCGGTGCATTCGAACCGCCCGCATGCCTTGCGCCGCAACGGGTCCGCGCCGATTCCGGACACACATTCCGGCCGGGCTCGAAAGTGGCGGCGTGGGGATCCGGAACCGCGGCACGCCCGGCAGGACAACCCCCACACCCGATTCCGGACACACATTTTCGCCAATAACCCGCGGGAGCGGTGTCACGAAGCTTTATACGGCGGCCTGCCCGTCGTGTTCCGCCGTCACGAATCCGGCGTTTCTTTTTCTGCCAGTCTGCGCAAATCCGGTATAATTACAAGTGAAGGCCGGAGTTGGATCCAGTCGAGCAAGTCGGCGGGATCCAATGGAGCGCAAGCCCGTAAGGGCAGGTGCAGCGCCTTCGAGATAATTGAATATCGAAAACTGAATTTGGTGATGATTATGTGCGGCACGGGCAGTACGGCAAGGTAGGCCGGGCCGCTGAAGCCAGCTGGCGTAACAAGCGCATGAGGCGCTAGGTATGTTGTGTTGGTGAATGGCATAAGGTTTAGGTTGCCGCGCAAGGTGGCGCGGCGTTGGACATGATGATCACCTCCTTCCAGGGTGGCCCCCGCGGATGCAGTCCGGCATCGCGGGGGCCACCTCATTTTTCCTGGGATCAACCGATTGCGGGATTCCAAAGGGTTAGGCCCATGGGTCTTCCTGGTGCTGGAACCCATACCGAGTAGCCTCAATAACCGTCTGCGGACTCTGACTGAGCCTTTAGGGTCGGCGGAGGCGGAACGACATTTTCTGCCGACGCCAGGGGCGGCTGAGTGTCGGTAGAAGTGAAGTGGCGACCGTCTGCCGGCGATCGGATAGGGTTGACATCGGGGGAGGGGCGAAGTCAGGACTCTTTGGTGGATGCGTTGGCGTGTCGAATCCAGTCTGATGATATAGTAAAAATTCGTGTGTGCCAGCGGCATGCCTTATGTAACAGGCATGGGCGCTGGGATATCCCGGAATCCGTTAGATTGCGCGCGGTAACGTGGCGGCAGGAGGAAGACGGGCCATCGGGCCGGTGGACTGTGGCTGTTTCTTGTCTCCGATCAACGGATGCATGGGGCTGCAGCGCGGCGGCTTCACCTGAACAACAGTATCAATGAATCGGAGAACTGAAGTTGCCTACGATTGAACAACTTGTCCGCAAGGGACGTAAGGCCAAGCCGAAGAAGTCCAAGACTTTGGCCCTGAAGGGAAGCCCGCTGCGCCGTGGCGTGTGCACCCGTGTGTATACCACCACCCCGAAGAAGCCGAATTCGGCTCTGCGTAAGGTCGCTCGTGTGCGTCTGAGCTCGGGCATCGAAGTCACCGCTTACATCCCCGGCGAAGGCCACAACCTGCAGGAGCACTCCATCGTGCTCGTGCGTGGCGGCCGTGTGAAGGATTTGCCGGGCGTGCGTTACCACATCGTGCGTGGCGCGCTTGATACCCAGGGCGTCAAGGACCGCAAGCAGGGTCGTTCCCTGTACGGAGCAAAGAAGGCGAAGTAAGAGATATGTCACGTAAAGGACCCGCTAAGAAGCATCAGGTGCTGCCCGATCCGATCTACGGTTCGACCGTTGTGGCGCAGCTCATCAACAAGATCCTGTTCGACGGCAAGAAGTCGATCGCTGAGGACATCGTGTATTCAGCTCTTGATATGGTCAAAGAGAAAACCGATCAGGAGCCGGTTGCTGTGCTCAAGCGCGCACTCGACAACATCCGCCCGAGCCTCGAGGTCCGTTCCCGCCGCGTCGGCGGTGCGACCTACCAGGTCCCGGTCGAGGTGAAGCCTGCTCGCGCGAATACGCTGTCGCTGCGCTGGCTGACCGACTTCTCCCGCGCTCGTCGCGAGAAGACCATGGCCGAGCGCCTCGCCAACGAGATTCTCGACGCGTCCAACGGTCTCGGTGCTTCAGTGAAGCGTCGCGAGGACACCCACAAGATGGCGGAGGCCAACAAGGCGTTCGCTCATTACCGCTGGTAATTGACCGAAGAGAACAAGAGCTAAGGAACACTTATGGCACTGGACGTGCTTTCCGACCTGCATAAGGTCCGCAACATCGGCATTATGGCTCACATCGATGCCGGTAAGACAACCACCACCGAACGCATCCTGTACTACACCGGCAAGAACTACAAGATCGGTGAGACGCACGATGGCGCTTCGACGATGGACTTCATGGCTCAGGAGCAGGAGCGCGGCATCACCATTCAGTCCGCTGCAACCACCTGCTTCTGGCATCGTCAGACCCACGACGTGGACGATGAGTTCCAGATCAACATCATCGACACCCCTGGCCACGTGGACTTCACCGCTGAGGTGGAGCGCTCCCTGCGCGTGCTTGATGGCGCCATCGCCGTCTTCGACGGCAAGGAAGGCGTGGAACCGCAGTCCGAAACCGTGTGGCGTCAGGCTGACAAGTATTCGGTTCCGCGTATCTGCTTCATCAACAAGATGGATAAGCTCGGCGCCGACTTCTACTACTCCGTGCAGACCATCAAGGACAAGCTGGGCGTCAAGCCGCTCGTCATTCAGCTGCCGATCGGCGCTGAGAACGACTTCGCCGGCGTCGTCGACCTGGTCCGTATGAAGGCTTACGTCTGGAACGACGTCAAGGATGATCTCGGTGCGCACTACGACACCGTCGACATCCCGGATGATCTCAAGGACAAGGCCGAACAGTATCGCGCCGAACTGCTCGACGCGTGCGCCGAGACCGATGAGGATCTGCTCGAGAAGTACCTCGAATCCGGCGAAATGTCCGAGGACGAGATTCGTACCGCGATCCGCAAGCTCACCATCGCACGCGAGGCCTTCCCGGTGACCTGCGGTTCCGCGTTCAAGGACAAGGGCGTGCAGCCGATGCTCGATGCAGTCGTCGACTACCTGCCGAGCCCTGAGGACATCCCGGCCATCAAGGGCTTCAAGCCCGGCGACGAATCCGTCGAAATCGACCGCAAGCCGACTATGGACGATCCGTTCTCCGCGCTGGTCTTCAAGATCTCGACCCACCCGTTCTACGGCAAGCTCGTGTTCGTGCGTGTCTACTCCGGCTCCGTCAAGCCCGGCGACACCGTCCTCGACTCCACCAAGGACAAGAAGGAACGCGTCGGCAAGATCTTCCAGATGCACGCCGACAAGGAGAACCCGGTCGACGCCGCAGAAGCCGGCAACATCTACACCTTCGTCGGTCTGAAGAACGTGACGACCGGCGATACGCTGTGCGATGAGAAGAACCCGATCTCCCTGACCTCCATGACCTTCCCCGACCCGGTGATCGAGGTCGCCGTGGAGCCGAAGACCAAGGCCGATCAGGAGAAGATGAGCATCGCTCTGGCGAAGCTGTCCGACGAGGATCCGACCTTCCGCGTCAAGACCGACGAAGAGTCCGGCCAGACGCTGATTTCCGGCATGGGCGAGCTCCAGCTCGACATCATCGTCGACCGTATGCGTCGCGAGTTCAAGGTTGAGGCAAATGTCGGCAAGCCGCAGGTCGCGTACCGCGAGACCATCCGCAAGGCCGTCATGAACCAGGAGTACACCCACAAGAAGCAGACTGGTGGTTCCGGCCAGTTCGCTAAGGTGCTCATGAACTTCGAGCCGATCGATCCGGCTTCCGGCAAGACCTACGAGTTCGTCAACGAGGTTACCGGCGGCCACATCACCAAGGAGTTCATCCCGGCAATCGACGCTGGCGTTCAGGAAGCCATGCAGTCCGGCGTGCTCGCCGGATTCCCGGTGGTCGGCGTCAAGGCGACCGTTACCGACGGCCAGACCCACGATGTCGATTCCTCGGAAATGGCGTTCAAGATCGCCGGCTCCATGTGCTTCAAGGAAGCTGCTCCGAAGGCCAAGCCGGTCATCCTCGAGCCGATTATGGCCGTCGAAGTCCGTACGCCGGAAGAGTACATGGGCGACGTCATGGGTGACCTGAACGCCCGTCGTGGCTCCATCCAGTCCATGACCGACGCCACCGGCGTGAAGGTCATCGACGCGAAGGTTCCGCTCTCCGAGATGTTCGGTTACATCGGCGATCTGCGTTCCAAGACGCAGGGTCGCGCAATGTTCACCATGCAGATGGATTCGTACGCAGAGGTCCCGAAGGCCGTCTCGGACGAGATCATCAAGGCCCAGCGCGGCGAGTGACACACTGAGCCACATCGGACTTGCCCTGTCCCCAGTCAGCGCTAGAATAGACAAACGTTGACTGGGTTCGGGCTCTGATGTGGCACACAACCCAGAAACCCAGTAATATGTAGCGAGTGCTTTGTGCGAAGATCGCACAGGCAAACTACGAGACGTCCAGGAGGACACACATGGCAAAGGAAAAGTACGAGCGTACTAAGCCGCACGTTAACATCGGCACCATCGGCCACGTCGATCATGGCAAGACGACCCTGACCGCCGCCATCTCCAAGGTGCTGCACGAGGAGTATCCGGATCTCAACCCGGAGTATGACTTCGACCAGATCGACGCCGCTCCTGAAGAGAAGCAGCGTGGTATCACCATCAACATCGCCCACATCGAGTACCAGACCGCGAAGCGCCACTACGCTCACGTGGACTGCCCTGGCCACGCCGACTTCGTGAAGAACATGATCACCGGCGCTGCTCAGATGGATGGCGCCATCCTCGTTGTGGCTGCCACCGACGGCCCGATGGCTCAGACTCGCGAGCATGTGCTGCTCGCTCGCCAGGTCGGCGTGCCGCGCATCCTGGTCGCTCTGAACAAGTGCGATATGGTTGACGACGAAGAGCTGATCGACCTCGTCGAAGAAGAGGTCCGCGACCTCCTCGACGAGAACGGCTTCGATCGTGACTGCCCGGTCATCCGTACCTCCGCGTACGGCGCCCTGCACGACGATGCTCCGGATCACGAGAAGTGGGTCCAGACCGTCAAGGATCTTATGGATGCCGTCGACGACTACATCCCGACCCCGGTCCACGATCTCGACAAGCCGTTCCTGATGCCGATCGAAGATGTCTTCACCATCTCAGGCCGTGGCACCGTGGTGACCGGCCGTGTTGAGCGTGGTAAGCTCCCGGTGAACTCCAACGTGGAGATCGTCGGTCTGCGTGACACCCAGACGACCACCGTCACCTCAATCGAGACCTTCCACAAGCAGATGGACGAGGCCGAGGCTGGCGACAACACCGGTCTGCTGCTCCGCGGCATCAACCGTGACCAGGTCGAGCGTGGCCAGGTCGTGGCTGCTCCGGGTTCCGTGACCCCGCACCACAAGTTCGAGGGCGAAGTCTACGTCCTGACCAAGGACGAGGGCGGCCGTCACTCGCCGTTCTTCTCGAACTACCGTCCGCAGTTCTACTTCCGCACCACCGACGTCACCGGCGTTATCACCCTGCCGGAAGGCGTCGAGATGGTCCAGCCTGGCGATCACGCGACCTTCACGGTCGAGCTGATCCAGCCGGTCGCCATGGAAGAGGGCCTCACCTTCGCTGTGCGTGAAGGTGGCCACACCGTCGGCTCCGGTCGTGTGACCAAGATCATCGAGTAGTCTGCATATCGCAGGTACTCCCTGACACGCTGAAGTAGCGTTAACGCCCCCTGAGGTTATCCTCGGGGGCGTTTTCATTTCCCCGGTCATTCCGCCCAATCTTGGTCATTCCCAGCAATTTCTGGTCATTCCCGGTACATCCCCCGGTGATTCCCGGTAAATCATTGTCATTCCTCATGCATGTACCCGGCATACCCACCCAGCGATTCTGGCCTTGGCAATTATGGGACCGAATACCAGCTATCGAAAGAAGCGATACCCTGACCGGGCCGCATCGCGGAATGTCATACGGATTCCTTACGCCCGCACTCTAATGTTCCCTACATCACAGATGGCAGTCGTCATGTCACGATACCGCAGACAGCCGGCACAGCAGATGAGAGGACGTGAGAATATGGATTGGACCGCGATACACGCACAGGCGACGGCAAACATGACCGAAGCAGGATTGCAGTATGAGGACGGCAATGCAGATATCGACGGCGGACATCGTGACATCGACACTTTGGCGTGGCGGCGTTTCGGTATCCTGCCGCGGGCGTTCCACAATGTAGGGGACATCGATACGTCTGTCACCATCGGTGGGCGTACCATCTCCACGCCGATTTTCGGAGCGCCTACCGCATACCACCGGCTAGCTAGCAAGAATGGGGAGATTACCTCACAAAACGGCATGGACCGTGCCGGCACGTTCATCGTCTACCCGACGAATGCATCAGAGCCCGTAGAACATTTCGCTGCTGAGGCACAAGGCGACTGGTGGCAGCAGGTCTACCTGTTCGATAACCATAAGGTTTCCGAGGCTTTCATCGAACGTTCCGTGGCGTCCGGTGCCAAGGCACTCATGTTGACTTTGGACTGCCCGGGTTATCGCCGCGACTTCGGATTCCGCAACGGCATCGACGGCACATGGGAAGGGGCAAGCGGCAATTTCCCGGACATGCATATGACCGATTGGACGCTCAACCTCGCGACATCCATTACCCCGAAGGACATCCAATGGCTCAAGGAAATATCGGGGCTGCCGGTGTACGTCAAGGGGGGTGATGCGTCCCGAGGACGCCGTCACAGCGATGAATGCAGGAGCGGCCGGTGTCATGGTATCCAATCATGGACGACGCCAAGTTGACGGTGTCGTTCCTGTGGCGTATGCGCTGCCCAGAATACGCCGCGCGCTCGGGCGCGATGCCGAAATTTTCGCTGATACCGGTATCCGCACCGGCGGTGACGTCTTCCGCGCGCTTGCGCTTGGGGCGAACGCGGTCGGTCTGGGGCGTCCCATTCAGTGGGCCGCAGCTGCCGGGGGAGAGGACGGCATCACGAAAATGATTGAGCGCATCACCGATGAGCTGGCTCACACCATGAACTCCGCAGGAGTGTCTCGCATCGCGGATATCGACGAATCCTTCCTGGTGGAAGGGCAGGGGCCGTCAGCCGTCCTATCAGGGGTTCACGGCATCGCCGCGTGAGGGTGTCGTTGCTGTGCCGTAGTCGGAATGAATCGCGCCTGTTTTGCGGTCAACTCGTTGTGGCATAATGGGCAAGGCATTTTTTGTTTTGCCTCAAGTAACTGAAGAATAGGTGAATACACGTGGCACAAACTACCAATGACATCAAGAACGGCTCTGTTCTGAATCTCGACGGCCAGCTGTGGCAGGTCATTAAGTTCCAGCACGTCAAGCCGGGCAAGGGGCCCGCTTTCGTGCGTACCACCATCAAGAACGTGCTGTCGGGCAAGATCGTCGACAAGACCTTCAACGCCGGCATGAAGATGGAATTCGAGACCGTCGACAACCGCACCCTCCAGTACTCCTACGAGGACGGTGACAACTACGTGTTCATGGATATGACCACGTATGACCAGATCATGATTCCGAAGGAGCTCATCGGCGAGCAGAGCAAGTATCTGCTCGAAGGCACCGATTGCATCGTCAGCTTCCATGACGGCACTCCGCTGAGCGTCGAGCTGCCGGCTTCTGTCATCCTGACCATCACGCACACCGAGCCGGGCTTGCAGGGCAACCGCTCCAACGCGGGCACCAAGCCTGCGACCGTCGAGACCGGCGCTGAGATCCAGGTTCCGCTGTTCATCAACGAAGGCGAGAAGGTCAAGGTCGACACGCGTGACGGCTCCTACCTCGGTCGTGAGAACTGAGAGCGAGGATTTGAGGTTTCATGGCACGTTCCACCGCCCGTAAGAGGGCTCTGAACACGTTGTACGAAGCGGATGAGAAGGGACAGGATATCCTGTCCCTTCTTGCTGAGCGCATCGCCAACCCCGGTACGCAATCACCGCTTCCCGACTATGCGATTGAAATTGTCCGCGGCGTCGCTGAGCACCGTGGAGAGATCGACCATCTGCTCGACGAACATTCCACCGGCTGGAAAGTCAAGCGTATGGCCGTTGTCGATCGCAACGTCCTGCGCATCGCCACCTGGGAGATCCTGTACCACGACGAAGTGCCGGACAAAGTCGCTATCGACGAGGCGATCAGTCTCGCCAAGACGTTGAGCGACGAAGGTTCGACATCGTTCATCCACGGATTGCTCAGCGCCATCTGCGGTGTAAAAGAAGAGCACCTCGCCCATCAGGCCGAGTTGGAACGGCATCGCGAGCAATCGGAGTCTCAGCCCGAAGGCGACGCGCCTGAGGCATCGGGCATCGATGACGCCGAGGACTCGGAGCCGCCCACACAACAGACGGCATCCGATGGCGAATCGACGGATACGGTTCCCAACGATTCGGGAACGGCATCCGGATCGGATGATTCGCATGAGGACTCGCCGCAAGACCAGCACACGACCAACTGACACCGGGCATCGGCCGGCGTGAGAGTCCCAGCCGGCCGGTATCCTTCGTACGAATACCCAAAGAATAAGGGGGTTTTGGTGAACCAGAACGATTCCGAAGCCGTGGATTTCTCACTTGATGATGCAGTACTTGTCCTCGAAGACGGGCAAGTGTATGTCGGCGAGCCGTACGGCGCAATCGGTACGACCCACGGGGAGATCGTCTTCACGACCGGCATGACCGGATACCAGGAGACACTGACCGACCCGAGCTACGATCGCCAGATTGTGGTGCAGACGTTCCCACACATCGGGAATACCGGAATCAACAAGGAGGATCCCGAATCCTCCCGAATCTGGGTCGCCGGTTACGTGGTGCGCGACCCCAGCCCGAACGTGAGCAATTGGCGCGCCACGGGAAGTCTTGACGATGATCTGACCGGCAACGGTATCGTCGGCATCAGCAGCATCGACACCCGAAAACTGGTGCGCCACCTGCGCTCCGCAGGCGTCATGCGTGCAGGAATCTTCTCAGGCGACGCTCTGATCGACAGCGGAACGGGCAAGCCGCGTAGCGTTGCGTCCATGATCGACGAAGTGCGTGGCATTCCGCAGATGAAAGGCATGAGCCTGTATGACGAGGTCAGCACCGAGCAGATGTACACCATCGAGCCGTGTGGCCAATTTGAAGGCAAGGAGCCGCTGTTCACCGTCGCCGCGGTGGATCTGGGCATCAAGGGCATGACCCCGCACCGCATGGCCGAACGAGGGTGCCGTGTGCATGTCGTTCCTTCCACCATCACCTTCAAAGAACTCGAAGACCTCCACCCTGACGGTGTGTTCTTCTCCAATGGTCCGGGCGACCCTGAACAGGCCGATCCGGAAGTCAATCTGCTGCGTCAGGTATTGGACGCAGGATACCCGTTCTTCGGCATCTGCTTCGGCAACCAGCTGCTGGGCAGGGCACTTGGCTTCGGCACATACAAACTCAAATTCGGCCATCGCGGCGTCAATCAGCCGGTCAAGGACCTGACCACGGGCAAGGTTGAGATTACCGCGCACAACCACGGCTTCGCGGTCGACGCCCCGGTCGGCCAGCCGGTGGATGCGCCCTACGGGGACGGCAAGTACGGCAAGGTGTTTGTCTCGCATATCGATCTCAACGACAATGTCGTAGAAGGCCTGCAATGCGAAGATATCCCGGCCTTCTCCGTGCAGTACCACCCCGAGGCCGCTGCCGGCCCCCACGACGCTTCCTACCTCTTCGACCGTTTTGTTGAGCTCATGCGTTCCGCCAAGGAGGAAAACGCCAATGCCTAAGCGCACCGATATCAAATCCGTCATGGTCATCGGCTCCGGCCCGATTGTCATCGGGCAGGCCGCAGAATTCGACTATTCCGGCACCCAGGCGTGCCGCGTGCTGCGCGAAGAAGGCGTTCGGGTCATCCTCGTCAACTCCAACCCGGCGACCATCATGACTGATCCGGAGATGGCCGATGCCACCTACATCGAGCCGATTGCCACCCCGATCCTTGAGAAGATCATCGCCAAGGAACGCCCCGACGCCCTGCTGCCGACCCTGGGCGGCCAGACTGCGTTGAACGCCGCGGTCGCGCTCGGCGAGGCTGGCGTCCTCAAGAAATACAATGTCGAACTCATCGGCGCGTCGCTCGAAGCCATTGACCGTGGTGAGGATCGCGAACTGTTCAAGAAGGTTGTCGACAGCTGCGGCGCAGAATCCGCGCGTTCCGCCATCGCCCACTCCATGAAGGAGGTTGACGACATCGTCGCCGAGTTGGGCTACCCGATTGTCGTGCGCCCGAGCTTCACCATGGGCGGCCTCGGTTCGGGCATCGCCCATAACGAGGAGGAGCTCCACCGGATTGCAGGTGCCGGCTTGCACTATTCACCGACCGACGAAGTCTTGCTTGAGGAAGGTATCGAAGGCTGGAAGGAATTCGAGCTCGAGCTCATGCGCGACCGCAAGGACAACGTCGTGGTCGTCTGCCCGATTGAGAACGTCGACCCGGTCGGTGTGCACACCGGCGATTCCATCACCGTGGCGCCGTCATTCACCCTGACGGACCGTGAATACCAGCGCATGCGCGACATCGGCATCGCAATCATCCGTGGCGTGGGCGTGGACACCGGCGGCTGCAACATCCAGTTCGCCATCCATCCCAAGACCGGCCGCATCATCGTCATCGAGATGAACCCGCGCGTCTCGCGTTCTTCCGCCCTCGCATCGAAGGCGACCGGCTTCCCGATCGCGAAAATCGCGACCAAGCTGGCGCTGGGCTACACGCTTGACGAAATCCAGAACGACATCACCAAGTCCACGCCGGCGTCGTTCGAGCCGACCATCGACTACGTGGTGACCAAGGTCCCGCGTTTCGCCTTCGAAAAGTTCCCGGGAGCCGATCCCACGCTGACCACGTCGATGAAATCCGTCGGCGAGGCCATGGCGCTCGGCGGCAACTTCCAGGAATCGCTTGGCAAGGCGATGCGCTCCATCGACAAGCGCCACATGAGCTTCAACTGGGACGGCGATAAGCCTGATCAGCAGGAAGTCGAGCAGCTGCTCGCTGAAGCGAAGATCCCCACCGAACAGCGCTACTTGCAGATTATGCGCGCACTGTGGGGCGGTGCAACTGTCGAACAGCTCTATGACGCTACAAAGATCGATCCGTGGTTCTTGGAGCAGTTCGCCCTGATCAACCGCACTGCCATGGAAATCAGGGGAGCGGAGACGCTTTCACCCCGCCTGCTTCGCAAAGCCAAGCAGTCCGGTCTCTCCGATGTGCAGATCGCACACCTGCGCTCTCTCGGCGACGAAGGGGAGAACACCGTCCGCGAGCTGCGCTGGAGCTACGGCATCCGACCTGTGTACAAGACGGTTGACACCTGCGCCGCTGAATTCGACGCGGCGACGCCGTACTACTACTCCTGCTATGCGGACGAAACCGAGCTGCGCAAGCGCGACCGCGAAGCCGTGATCATCCTTGGTTCCGGGCCCAACCGCATCGGACAAGGCATCGAGTTCGACTACACCTGCGTGCACGCGGTGCAGGAGCTCGGCAAGGACTACGACACGATCATGGTCAACTGCAACCCGGAGACCGTGTCCACCGATTACGACATGTCCGACCGGCTGTATTTCGAACCGCTGACCTTCGAAGACGTGCTCGAAATCTACGAAGCCGAGAAGAAGATGGGTCCGATTAAGGGCGTCATCGTCCAGCTTGGTGGGCAGACCCCGCTGTCCCTTGCCGCGCGTCTCAAGGCCGCCGGCGTCCCGATTCTGGGCACTTCGCCCGAATCGATTGATTTGGCCGAGAACCGTGAGCTGTTCGGCGAGGTGCTGCGCAAGGAGCATATGAACGCGCCTCGTTACGGTACGGCACTCAGCCTTGACGAAGCCCGTGAAGCGGCACATAACATCGGGTACCCGGTGCTGGTCCGCCCGAGCTATGTGCTCGGTGGCCGCGGCATGGAAATCGTGTACGACGATGACCAGCTTGAAAAGTACGTCAGCCGTGCGCTCAACGAGGCGAAGGCCGATATGGTCGTCTCCGGGCGTCTGCCCTCCCCGCTGCTTATCGACAAGTTCCTGCAGGACGCCATCGAAATCGATGTTGATGCGCTGTTCGACGGCGAGGAACTCTACATCGGCGGCATCATGGAACATATCGAGGAAGCGGGCGTGCATTCCGGCGACGCCGCATGCACCCTGCCTCCAAGCACGCTCAGTGACGATCAGATCCGCCGCCTGCGTGAAGGCTCCTACGCCATCGCGAAGGGCTGCGGTGTGCGCAGCCTCATCAACGTGCAGTACGCCTTCATGGCCAACACCCTGTACGTTATCGAAGCCAACCCGCGAGCCTCGCGTACCGTTCCGTTCGCTTCAAAGGCAACGGGCGTGTCCTTGGCCAAGGCGGCGGCCCGCATCATGGTCGGTGAAACCATCGCCCAGCAGCGAGCCAACGGTCTGTTGCTGCCGAAGGGCGACGGCGGTGACATCCACCCCGGCCAGCAGGTGGCCGTCAAGGAGTCCGTGCTGCCGTTCAAGCGGTTCCGTACGCCGGTTGGCCGTACCGTGGACATCCTGCTTGGACCGGAAATGCGTTCGACAGGTGAGGTCATGGGCTTCGACCGCGACTTCCCGCACGCCTTCGCCAAGAGCCAGCTCGCCGCGTACGATGGCGGCCTGCCCACCGGCGGCAATGTGTTCATTTCGGTCAACGATATGGACAAGCGTCAGCTGCCACTGTTCGCCAGCCGTCTGGTCGAGCTCGGCTTCAAGATTTGGGCGACAGAAGGCACTGCATCGGTCCTTCGCCGCTACGGCATTGAATCGAAAATCGTCGACAAGTTGTCGACCCGGCTCGATAGTGACGGCAACGCCCAGACCCACGTCGTCCACGCCCCGGGCAGCGTCGGCAAGAATGTCGTGGAGCTTATCGAGGACGGCACCATCGATATGGTGCTCAACACGCCGAACTCTCGAGGATCGCGCGCCGACGGCTACTCGATCCGCGCTGCGGCAATCGCGGCTGACCTGCCTCAATTCACCACAATGACTGAATTCTCCGCGGTGCTTATGGCAATTGAAGCGGTCAAGAAGAACGATTATCAGGTGATGAGCATTCAGGAACATGCCCGTCAGCTCTTCGCGATTGAGAAGCGTGACAACCAATGAGCAGCAGCCCCACTGACAGCGAACGCAAAGCGATGAGATCGGAGTTCGGTGTGCGCCTGCGCATATCGATGGACCATTATGGCCCGTTATGCGTGGGCATCGACCCGCATCGCAAGCTACTGACTGACTGGGGCTACAATGTTGACGCCAGCGGCGCGGAGATGTTCTCCATGCGCATGCTTCAGGCTGCGAATGGCCGTGCCGCTGCCGTCAAATTCCAGGAGTCGATGTTCGAACGGTACGGTTCCAAGGGCATCGCGGCACTGGAACGGGTGTTGTTCGCCGCGCGGCAGATGGGCATCATCACTATCGTCGATTGCCTGCACGGCGGTCTTCCGACTACGATTTCCGCCCTTGCGGACGCATATTTCAAGCCGGGTGCGCCGTTGCTCGCTGATGCGATTACTCTATTGCCGTATTATGGTGCACGCTCATTGAGCGGTCTGATTGACGAAGCGCTTGACAACGGGCGGGGAGTGTTCGTTGCATCGCTCACATCGAATCCCGAAGGTGCGAGCCTGCAAACGGCGATTCGCCAAAAAGGCGAGTACAGAGGCAAAACCGTCGCCTACGGTATTGCCAGTACCGCGCAGAAATTCAACGACACCATGCCCGGCATGGGTTCAGTTGGCCTGATTATCGGGGCGACCATCGGCCAGTGGATTGACGAAAGCGGCATCGACCCGTCCCAGTTCACCGGACCGATTCTCTCACCCGGATACGGGTGGCAAGGAGCGGAAGCCGACGATTTGCGCACTGTATTCAAGGGCACCAAAGGCAATGTCCTGGTCACGGTGTCGCGCTTCATCGCCAAGAACGGGCCGGATATCTCCAACCTCTCCGCGGCGACGGAAGCCATCGCGCTTGACATCAGACAGGCGTTGATGGACGCGACCATCGAAGCGGATGACAGCGCCGACCAAGCCTGAAGAAGCGATTTTTCACGCAATTGGTTGCCGCACGGGCAGCATTCGGTCAATTACACCCGGTTCCAGACAAGACATGCATTTGACGATGAAAGGCGGTATGGGATGACAATCGCGGGTCACAGCGATTCGGCACACAGCACAGGTGGACGGCTTATCGTACTGACCGGCCCGACTGCGGTGGGTAAAGGAACGGTGGAAGCCGCCCTACTGGCCAAGCACCCAGAGGTGTGGGTGTCTGTGTCTGCGACGACCCGTGAGCCTCGCCCCGGCGAAGTCAATGGCGTGAACTATTGGTTCATGAGCGAAGCTGAATTCGTGCGCAAGGAGCAGGAGGGAAAGTTCCTGGAAACGGCGGTCGTCCACGGCATGGCCCATTACGGGACACCACTGCAACCGGTACTTGATCATTTGGCGGCCAACACGCCCACCATCCTCGAAATTGATTTGCAGGGCGCCCGCCGTGTCAAGCAGAAAGCCTCACAGATGGGGCTTGATGTCGTCTACGTGTTCATCGCGCCGCCCAGCTACGAGGAACTGGTACGACGGCTGATCGGTCGTGGTACGGAGAACGAGGAGCAGCGTGCGAAGCGGCTGGAAACTGCGAAGGTCGAACTCGCCGCAGAACCTGAATTCGACGTGGTCATCGTCAACAACACGGTTGATCAGGCGGCGGACGATCTGTGGAAGGTCATCGCCGAAGAATACGGCATCAGCGGGGACTGAGACGACACAACCAGTCCTCGAGCATCTAACGAAACTGCTCGATTGCGACGATACAACCGCGATAAATGATTGGGCACCGCAGCTCCATGCTGCAGGGCCCAATCACGTTTCAACGTAAGTTCAGCAAGTCAACTGAATCACTTCAACTGAATCACTTCAGACCGCTGAGCTTGTTGATGAGGTCAGGATCGCGGGTTGCGCCCTTGTCTGCGGAGCGGGCGAAGGCGGCGTACGCCTTGAGCGCCTGGCTGACATGACGGTCGCGGTGAGCAACATAGCCGTCTCCGGCCTCGTGTTCGGCACGACGCTGCGCGAGCTGCTCGTCGGTCAGCTCCACGTTGATCGAACGATTCGGAATATCGATGTCGATCATGTCGCCGTTCTTGATGAGCGCGATCGGACCCTTGTTCGCGGCCTCAGGCGCCACATGGCCGATGGCCAGGCCTGAGGAGCCGCCAGAGTAGCGGCCGTCGGTGATCAGTGCGACGTCCTTGCCGATGCCCTTGCCCTTGACGAAGGAGGTCGGGTACAGCATTTCCTGCATGCCAGGGCCGCCCTTCGGGCCCTCGTAACGGATGACGAGCGCCTGACCGGGCTTGAGCGTGTCGTTGAGAATGACCTTGATGGCCTCTTCTTGGGATTCCACGACCAGCGCCGGACCATGGAACTTCCAGATGCTTTCGGGCACGCCGGCGGTCTTTACAACGCAACCGTCAGGGGCGAGGTTGCCGCGCAGCACCGCGAGACCGCCCTCGGCGATCTCCGGGTGGTTGATGTCGTGGATGGCACCGTGCACGCGATCGGTGTCGAGCGTGTCGAACAGCGTCTCATGCGTCCACGGTTCAGGAGAGACGATATGGCCGGGGGCCGCGTGGAACAGCTGCTTCGCTTCAGGCTTGCAGGTGTCGCGCATGATGTCCCAGTCGTTGAGCTTGGACTCGAGATTCGGGTAATCCACGGAATGCGTGTCGCGATGCAGCTTGCCTGCGCGATCGAGCTCGCCGAGGATGCCGCAGATGCCGCCGGCGCGGTGGACGTCGGAAATCTCCCATTCGCCGGAAGGCGCGGCCTTGCAGATGCAGGGCACGGTGTGGGAGATGCGCTCGATGTCGTCAAGCGTGAAATCGACGTCGGCGCTTTGCGCTGCGGCGAGGATGTGCAGCACGGTGTTCGTGGAGCCGCCCATGGCCACATCCATGGTCATGGCGTTTTCGAAGGCGTGCTTGGTGGCGATGGAACGCGGCAGCACGGAGTCGTCGTCCTCGTCGTAATAACGGTGGGCGAGCTTGACAATCATCTCGCCGGCGCGCTCGAAGAGCTTCTTGCGGTAGACGTGGGAGGCGAGCGTGGTGCCGTTGCCGGGCAGTGCCAGGCCGATTGCCTCGGTCAGGCAGTTCATAGAGTTGGCGGTGAACATGCCGGCGCAGGAGCCGCAGGTCGGGCACACGGTCTTTTCGTAGGCGAGCAGGTCTTCGTCGGAGCAGTTGTCGTCGGCGGTCGCGTACATGACATCGATGAGGTCGGTGTGCTCCTTGACGGTGCCGTCGGACAGGACGGTGGTGCCGGCTTCCATCGGGCCGCCGGAGACGAAGATCGTCGGGATGTTCAGGCGCAGCGCTGCCATGAGCATGCCCGGAGTGATCTTGTCGCAGTTGGAAATGCAGATGAGGGCGTCGGCGCAATGCGCGTTGACGGAATACTCGACGGCGTCAGCGATGATGTCGCGGCTCGGCAGCGAGTAGAGCATGCCGGTATGGCCCATGGCGATGCCGTCGTCAACGGCGATGGTGTTGAACTCGCGGGGGATGCCGCCGGCCTTCTTCACGGCTTCGGACACCAGGCGGCCGACCTTGTTCAGGTGGACGTGGCCGGGGACGAATTCATCGAAGGAGTTGGCGATGGCCACGATCGGCTTGCCGAAGTCCTTGCCGTCCACGCCAGCGGCGCGGTACAGAGCGCGAGCGCCCGCAAACACTCGCCCGTTCATCAATTTTGCGGATCTCATTTCTGCCATGGTTCCATTCAAGTGCCTTGCGGGGACAGGTGGCAGTCTTGGGCCGAATAGTGAAATTACGCTAGGAGAGTAGGGTGTTGTCGGGATTTCTGCTGATTGGGGACGCGAAAGTACGGCCATAACCATGCCCTAAGATGCGCGGGTCGCGATATCGGGGGCTTGCAGTACAATGAAGAATTTGAAATACCACGCCCGCATTGGACGTGGCCATGCGCATGATGGGAGATTGACACCTATGGCACTTGGCACTGAGCCGCATCCGCAGGGACTCGCGGATCCGCCTATCGACGACCTGATGCAGCACGCTGATTCCAAGTACGCGCTGGCGATTTTCGCTGCGAAGCGCGCCCGTCAGATCAATTCGTATTTCACGCAGCTCAATGAGGGTCTCCTGCAGAACGTCGGCCCGCTGGTTGAATACGAGAATCAGGAGAAGCCGCTGTCTATCGCTTTCCGCGAAATCAACAGCGGTCTGCTTGAGGAGACGCTGGGCGAGGACGATCTGAACGAAGGCAACTGATTACAGACCTCGTCGAGGTATGCCCCCGGTGCTGGATTTTTCTGCCGTTTAGGTATGGCGAAATTCAGCCGGGGGCATTATTCTTACTAAACAGTTGCATATTGTGTGATTCCTGCTTCGGCTTTCCGTCGCCGTCGTGGGCGGACATTTGACGGAAAGACAGCGAGGGGAATATGGAACGTCGCCTGATTTCGGCGGAATCCGTCACCGAAGGACATCCCGACAAGATTTGCGACCAGATTTCGGACGCGATTCTGGACGATATGCTGCGGCAAGACCCGCATTCGCATGTCGCCGTGGAAACGTCGGCCACCAAGGGCCAGTTCTTCGTCTTCGGTGAGGTGACGAGCGAAGGATACAGCGATATCCAGCACATCGTGCGTGACGTGGTACGCAATATCGGCTATACAAGCTCCGAAATCGGCTTGGATGCTGATTCCTGCGGCGTGGTGGTGTCGCTGAGCGAACAGAGCAAGGAAATCAACCAGGGTGTGGCGCGTCTGAATCCCGAGCAGGAGTCCGCTGCCTCGCGCGAGGAGCGCTACGAGGCCCAGGGCGCCGGTGATCAAGGCGTGATGTTCGGGTATGCAACCGACGAGACCGAAGCGTTGATGCCGCTGCCGATCTATCTGGCGCATCGGCTGGCCTTCCGCCTGGCCCAGGTGCGCAAGGACGGCATCGTCCCGCATCTGCGTCCGGATGGCAAGACCCAGGTGACCATCGAATACGACCAGGATGATCAGCCGGTCCGTCTGGACACGGTTCTGGTGTCCACCCAGCATGATCCCGAAGTCGACCATGACTGGCTGCTCGCCCAGCTGCGCGAGCACGTGATCGAACCGGTGCTTGCCGAAGTGCTTGGCACCAAGGTCCGCCATGACGACTACCGCATCCTCGTCAATCCGACCGGCTCCTTCGTGCTTGGCGGCCCGGCGGCTGACGCCGGCCTGACCGGGCGCAAGATCATCGTCGACACTTATGGCGGCGCGGCTCACCATGGCGGCGGCGCGTTCTCCGGCAAGGACCCGAGCAAGGTCGACCGTTCCGCTGCCTATGCGGCCCGCTGGGTGGCGAAGAACATCGTCGCCGCCGGTCTTGCACACAAAGTCGAAGTCCAGGTCGCCTACGCGATCGGTGTCGCCGATCCGGTCAGCGTCAATGTGGAGACCTTCGGCACTGAAATCGGCGGGGTCACCCGCGACCAAATCCAGGCAGCCGTCCGCAAGGTCTTCGATCTGCGCCCCGCGGCCATCATCGACGAACTCGACCTGCTGCGTCCGATTTACTCCAAGACCGCGGCCTACGGCCATTTCGGACGCAACGATCCGGACTTCACGTGGGAGCAGACCGACAAGGTCGACGAACTCAAGGCTGCCGTCAAGTGAGTGACGGCACCATGATGACACCGCTGCACCGGCCACAGGGCCGATGTCGACTGTCATAACCGGAATGTGCCTGGCGCACCGTGCGCCCGGCACATTCCACAGGCTTACCGGGGCGAGGGGCTCCGGCGATTGAATGGGAAAGTTTGAAATCGTAATCCTCACAAGGAGAAGCACATGGCAGGCATGACCGTTGCACAGATGATAGAACTGTTCGTAGAACCGAACGCGCCGCTGCGCATCGAGGCGTTCGACGGGTCGGTATTCGGGCCGGTGGACGCGCCCGTATGCATCAAGGTCAACAATTCACGAGCGGTGTATTACATGGTCGACCATCCCAATGAGCTGGGGCTGGCACGCGCATATCTGCAGGGCGATATCTCCTCGCCGCAAATGATTCCGGGCGATCCGTACGAGGTGTTCAAGGACCTCGTCAATGTCAAGCCCTACTTCCACAAGCCCGATCCGGTCGGGGTAGCCAAGGCGCTTGCCTCGGTTGCCTCGCATGGCATCCGGCATCCGAAAGCGCCGAGCATCGAAGGGCCGAGCCGTCTACGCCGCGCAGCCGAAGGCCTGCTGCCGCACAGCAAGGCCGGCGATGCGGCGACCGTCAGCTACCATTACGACCAGTCGAATGACTTCTACCGGCTCATTCTCGGGCCGACCATGACGTACACGTGCGCTCTGTTCAACAAGCCGACCGACACCTTGGAGGCCGCGCAGGAAGCCAAGCTCAACCTGGTGCTCGACAAGCTCGGCCTCAAGGCCGGAGACCGGCTGCTGGACATCGGCTGCGGCTGGGGGTCCATGGAGGTCGTCGCCGCACGGCGCGGCATTCACGTAATCGGCGTGACTCTCGCGGACGAGCAGGTCGCGTGGGGCAAGGAATGGATCAAACGCGAAGGCCTTGAGGACCTCGCCGAAATCCGCCTCATGGATTATCGCGACGTGCCGGAAGCCGGATTCGACGGCATCTGCTCTCTGGGCATGATGGAGCACGTCGGCGTCAAGAACTACCCATCCTACTTCCGCGAGATTTTCGACAAACTCAAGCCCAACGGCATGCTGCTCAACCATCAGATCACCCGCATCAACTCTCATGCCGGGCATGCGGCGGGCGAGTTCATCGACCGCTACATATTCCCCGACGGCCAACTCGCGTCCCCCGGCGAAATCGAGATGAACATCCAGGACACCGGTTTCGAAGTGATCCACGAGGAGAACCTGCGGCAGCATTACGCGTTGACCCTGCATCATTGGAACCGCAATCTCGTGGACAACTGGAATGCGGCGGTCAAGCTGGTCGGCGAGCCGAAGGCGCGCCTGTGGGGCTTGTACATGGCCGGTTGCGCGTACAACTTCGAGATGAATAACATCCAAATTCACCAATACCTGTGCGTCAAGCCGAACGAGGAGGGGACAGCCACCTATCCGCTCCGGCCGTGGTGGGTTCATCAGGACTGACCTGACACCAGCGATGCACTGACCGGTCAATGTGCGGCCGGGCGCATTCCAGGGGTGTGGGGCACGGCGTTTTAGCTGTGCCCCACACCCCTTCCATATGCGGGCTGTCACGCGCCGCCGCTCACATACGTGGTGCGGGCGGAAACATGTTTTGTACGGTGACACGCCGAGTCTTGCAGGTGATATGGTGAACACCATGACTATCCCAGACGCCGAACAACCTGCCTTCGAGGGGCTTGAGCCGCGGCGCAGACGCAAGCGCACGGCGGCGAAGCGGCAGCGTGCCGAGCATCAGCCGATCGCGCGCGTCGTACTGGACGTGCAGGCCGCGCATCTGGGACAGACCTTCGATTACCTCGTACAGGACAAGCAGGATACACAAGCGGTGCCCGGCACCTTGGTGCGCGTGCGATTCGGCGGTAGACGCGTCAACGGCATCATCTGGGAGCGCGCCGAACGCAGTGAGACCCCGGACTCCTCGCTGCGGTACCTCGAACAGGTGCTTGGCGGGGAAATCCTGGTTCCCGCTAGGCTTAGGGACGATATCACGCTGATCGCGCAGGCGTACGGCGGCACCCGCGCCAATATCGTCAGACTCGCTGTGCCCCCGCGTGTCGCGCGCGTCGAACACGAGCAGCGGCTTGCCGCATCGTTCAGCGGGGATGCTGGTGCGCGCCAGACGATGTGTGCGCAGCACGCCGATGACCTGGGCGAGCGGCTTCTACCTGATTACGAGAACCTGCGGATGCTTGGCGAGACCTTGTCCACAGGGGGCAAAGGCGCTTTCGTAGCCGACGCCATGCCGGGGGCTGGGCATTGGGCGCTGCTGTTCGCCTGGATGGTGTTGCGTGCGCTCGCCGCCGGTCGCGGGGTTGTTGCGGTGATGCCTTCGATGCGTGCCGTGGATGATGCCGTGCGGCAATTGGGGTCGTTGGGACTGCGCCTCTTCGGTCCGCGCGCCTCGCAACAGGGCGGGTACACGGGAGATATCGCCGTGCTCGGCGCTTCGATGTCTCCGGCGGAGCGATACCGGTCCTATCTTGCCGTCGCATGCGGGCAGGTGCGCTGCGTCATCGGCACACGTGCCGCCATGTATGCGCCGATCGACGGCAACGCGATGTTCGTCATCGTCGACGATACCGCCTACCAGCAGGCGGATGGCATGGCGCCGTACGCGAATGCCCGCGGCGTGCTGCGGCTGAGGGCCAAGGCGCATGACGGTGTGTTCGTCGCGCTCGGCAATGCGAGAAGCCCGTTGAGCCAGTGGGAGACTGACGGCGGTCATGTCGCCGAGTCGCCGGTGAGCGGGTACAGCACTTCGATTCAACCCTTGCCAGCAGCTCTCAAGGAGCGCTCGCCTTGGATCAGGTGGCTCAACCGCGAGGAGCTTACGCGGCTTGCCGATCCCACCATCGGTTCGCGGGTGCCGCATACCGCGGTCGCCGTGCTGTCGCGGGCGCTGAAAACCGGCCCCGTGCTGCTGTCCATTCCCCAGGACGGCATTGCTCAAACACTCAGTTGTGCGGCGTGTCACCGGCAGGCGAGGTGCGGCAAGTGTACCGGGCCTTTGGAAATGGTGCCCGGCGTTTCGCAGCCGCGATGCCGTTGGTGTGCCGCGGCGGCGGTGAATTGGACATGTCCGCACTGCCATGGCGACCGTATGCGCGTCGTGCGGGTGGGAGCTGCAGGAACCGTGCAGGAGTTGCGCGGCCTGTTCAGGAACATCCCCATGGTGGTGTCTTCGCCTCACCAGCCTCAGGGGGTGATTGCCGATATCGCCGATGCACCGATGCTGGTAGTGGCCACTCCCGGAGCGGAACCCCGGGTGCGTGCCGATGACGGCGGCGTGGGAGCGTACCGCGCGGTGGCGATTCTCGACGCGTGGACCAGCCTGTATTCCCCAGACATTGATGCCAGGATTGATGCGCTTGATTCGTGGATGCGAGCCGTTCAATGGTGCGCGCCGCGCTCCGCAGGCGGTCAGGCGATGCTCATCGGGGAGGCTGACCCATTAGTCGCCCAATCCCTGATGACTTGGAATGCGCGCCTGCTCGCTTCCAAAGAGCTTGAAGAACGTGCCCAGACCGGATTACCGCCGGTATTCGCTTCGGCATGCGTATGGGGGTCGCGCCCTGCGGTCCGGACGATGCTGCAAGGTGCCGGATTGCTTGCCGGAGGCGATTGGGCGCTGCTGGATACCCAGTTCGGTCCGATGCCGGCGGTGCTTGGCCCGGTGCCGATTCCGCCGCCGCGAACGGTTGACGCGCGTGAGCTGGAAACCATGGCGGACCGGGTCAAAGCCGTCGTGCGTGTCCCGCAATCCAAGCGCGCTGAACTCGCCGAGCGTTTGCACCGGGAAAGTGCCCGGCATGTTGCCTCGCGCGAACCGGGGGAATTGCGTTTCCAACTCGATCCGAAAGACCTGATCTGAGCCGTCCCGCCGAATCCTTGCGCGCTCAGCACCGTACTCGACAGGAAAATGGTTCAGGCCAGCACAGCGGCGGCTTCGGCGCCTGTCATGCCGTCTTTGACGCCGGCGGCACGGGCCGCTTCGGTCATGCCCTTAATCGGGTTGCCGAGCACGGCCGCGAAATCCGCGCCTCCCACGAGCACGGCGGCATCGCCGAACTTCTCGGCGGCGGCGAGATTGAGATACCCGCACATGAGATAGCCTTTGCGCCCCTGCACCAGAATCATGTTCGGGTGGCCTTCACCGCCCGGGGCAACGACCATCGTGCCCTGCACTGTGGCTCCGTTCACATCAAGTTGTTCGATATTCAGCATGGTTCCTCCATACGTTGTGGCGTCTCAGCCGATGAGACGCGAATTGATCATCACAACAGTCTTATCACGAGCATGTCACGCGCCGACGGCTGTGTCTTGCGGCAGCTGTCCCGGCTATGCTGGAAGCGGATAGGAGCCCAGTGCGATGGGCGTGCACAGAACCCGAGTGAGGTGGATATGAAAGGCTGGCCAGGAGAACCGCAGATGGCGTATGACGAGCTGATGGCGCGGGATGCCGCCGCAGCCGCAGAAGGGGAGCCAATCACCCAAGTGATTTTCGATTTCGGCAACGTGCTGCTGTATTGGGATCCCGAAGCGGTGATGATTCCACGCTACAGTCAGCGGCTTGTGGACGGGTTCCTTGACAACGACATCTCCTCCTTCTACGACGCGAACGATCTGATGGACGCCGGCGCCTCGCTCGAGGAGGGCGTCGCGTATGTCCGCGAGCGCAAAGGCGAGCCGTGGGCGTCGATGATGCGCTATTACGTGGATAATTTCCGCGATTCGCTGACCGGCGTGGTCACGGGTGCCCGCGTGCTGATCGACGACCTCCATGCTGCGGGTATCGGGGTGTGGGGACTGTCGAACTGGCAGCAGGACCTGTATCGCATCGCCGACCGTGATTGTGATCTGCTTGGCATGCTCGATGGCAAGGTCGTCTCGGGCCAGGTGCGGATGCGCAAGCCGAACCGCGATATCTACGAGTACGCGTTGCACAGTTTCGGCATTCGCGCACGGGACAGCGTGTTTATTGACGACAAGGCGATGAACATCGTCGGGGCGAATCAGGTGGGGATTCGCGGCATCCGGTTCCGCGATCCGAGGAAGCTTCGCGCCTGCCTGATTGCGGCGGGCGTACCGATCCCGCCGGTACGGGACTAATCGGCCGAATCCGGCGAACCTTGATGATGCCGGCACTCTGGTAAGGTGCTGTTGCAGTCGTTTGTTGCCGTCCGGAGCGCCGGTCGCCGATGCGCGAGTGGAATACGGCATCGATGTACAGAATCGAGGATTATGCTCAAGGTCTTGTTCGCAGGCACGCCTGATGTGGCGGTGCCATCGCTGAAACTGCTGGCTGCCGATACGGAGCATTTCGAAGTGGTGGCGGTGCTCACCCGTCCCGACGCGCCGCAGGGCAGGGGACGCAAATTGACGCCGAGCCCAGTCAAGCAGGCCGCATTGGAATTGGGCTTGCCGGTGATCGAATCCGATCCGTCGGAGGAATGCTTTGTCGCCGAACTCGCCGCCACCGGTGCTGAGGCCGCAGCGGTCGTCGCCTACGGCAAAATCCTCAAACAGCGGGTGCTGGACGCGCTGCCGCTTGGCTGGTACAACCTTCATTTTTCGCTGCTACCGCAATGGCGTGGTGCCTCTCCAGTGCAACGCGCGATTTGGGCGGGGGATACAATCACCGGGGCCACGGTGTTCCGTATCACCCGCGGTATGGATGAGGGGCCGGTTCTGGCTCAGTCCACGGTTGAGATTGGCGCGCATGAGACCGCAGGGGAGCTGCTCGGGCGTCTGGCCGAAGACGGCTCGCATCTGCTTGCCGCCTCACTTGAGGCGATGGCTGAAGGCCGTATCAGTCCGGTTGACCAACCGCAGGGAGCCTATGAGGTCGCCGACAAAATCCGCACCGAGGACGCACATATCCGGTTCGATGTGCCGGTGTTCGCCGCTGACCGGCAGATTCGCGCATGCACCCCGCATCCCGGCGCATGGTGTACGCTCCATGCCGAGGGCGCAGACGGCGAATCCCAGACTCTGCATGTGCTTGAAGCGGCGCCCGCCGATATGGCCGACCCGAACCTGCCGGGGGCGCTTGAGACCGGAAAACTCGCGCTGAGTAAGAAACACGTGTGGATTGGAACGAAAAGCCAGCCTCTGGAGTTGATTCAGGTCAAGGCGCAAGGCAAAAAAGCGATGCGCGCGGCGGATTGGGCACGAGGCGCCCGGCTCACCGGAGAGGCCTACTGCGATTAACTGAACAGGTACGGCGCCTCGCCATGGCTGGTTGTGCCGACGCTGACAGCGTATTCAGCGTCCGCACAACCAGGCCGGGTCAGTCACGCGACAGCAGTCCGAGCACTTGGCGCAGGTCGCGTTCGTTGATTGCGACATCGGCGGCGAGCTGTACTTTCGGCTTGGCGCAGAACGCCACGCCGAGGCCGGCCGCCTTGATCATGGGTATGTCGTTGGCGCCGTCGCCGACCGCGACCGTCTGGTCAACGGCAATGCCGTCGAGTCGAGCCCACGCCTGCAAAGCATGCAGTTTCGTGGTTTTGCATACGATTTCACCGAGAACTCTGCCGGTCAACCGGCCGTCAACGACCTCCAGTCGGTTCGCCAGCGCATGGTCGATATGCGCATCTTGCACCAGACGGTCCACCACCTCGTGGAACCCGCCGCTGACCACGCCGACCGTCCAGCCATGCTGGTGTAGGGCGTCAATCAAATCAAGCGCGCCATTGGTGAACGTGATCCGGTGATACACCTCGTCGAACACGCTCACCGGCAGTCCGGCAAGCAGCTTGACCCGTTCGCGCAACGCCTCGCAGAACTCCAGTTCACCGGCCATCGCGCGGGCGGTCACGGCGGCAATCTGCCCGCCGACCCCCGCGGCGACACCCAGCTCGTCGATCACTTCTTGGTCGATGAGCGTGGAATCCACGTCCATCACCAAGATGCCCGGGCGGGCGAGGGTAGGGGTGGATTCGTTGGAAGCTCGCAAAGGTTCATCGGTCATGCCTTCGATTGTCTGAAAATACTGGGACAATGCCGACATGCGTGTTTATGCTTTTGCGACCACTGCCCCCATGTGCGACACATCCGACGGCGGCCTCATCGGCACCATCACCACATGGTTGGTGGAACTCATGGAATCCATCGGCGGCATCGGCGTGATGCTCGCCATCGCACTCGAATCCATATTTCCTCCCATTCCTAGTGAAATCATTCTTCCATTGGCGGGATTCACCGCTTCACGAGGCACCATGTCCCTGCCTGCGGCCATCGTGTGGGCCACCGTCGGCTCGCTTGTCGGCGCGCTGACCTTATACGGCGTGTCGCGTCTTGTCGGGCTGCATCGTATCCACCGTGCCGCCGACCTCATTCCGGGTGTGAGTCGCGATGACGTCAATCGTGCCAGCGATTGGTTCAGCCGCTACGGCACATGGTCCGTGCTGCTTGGCCGGGTCATTCCGGTGGTGCGTTCGCTGATTTCCATCCCCGCCGGTTTCAACCGTATGAACCTGCTGCAATTCAGTGGCTGGACCCTGCTCGGTTCGGCTGTCTGGAACACGGTGCTCGTCACTGCCGGCTACCTGCTGGGCGACAACTGGTGCTCGATTCTGGGCGTGCTCAACGTATTCGAGGACGTCGTCATCGCCGTGGTAATCGTGGTCGTGCTCGCGTTCATCGTGCTGCGGACGCGTAAGCTGATTGAGGGCAGGCGTACGCGCGCGGAGGAGACCGACGAGTCTGATCGCGCAACGAGGAACGACCTGCAGGAGCGGTGACGGCCACCGCAGGAAGCGAGACGACTATGAGCGATGACGAGACGAAAACGGCACAGGGGCCCGGTCAGGCGGACTGCCAAACCGATGCGCTTCAAGCGCGGGATCGTGCCCTTGATGAGCTCGCGCAAGCAAATGATCAGCTGATGGCGAAGAACCATGCGCTGGCGGCCGCGCTCACCCGCGCGAGTCAGGAGCTGACAAAAGCAAAATCTCAACTCGGCCAGTTCGCTCAGCTGCCGCTGAATTTCGCGACGATGGTCGCGGTTGAATCCTGCACCACCGATGATTTAGGCGTTCAGCACGCGAGTGCGGAGATCCTTTCCGGTTCCCGCCGCATGATTGTCCCCGTCTCGACGACCTTGCAGGCATCGCGCCTAAAGCCGGGGGATACGGTACTGCTTAACGAGAATATGGTGATCGTTGGCCGCAGGGACGCAGACCGTCTCGGTGCCGTGCTGCACGTCAAGCAGGTGTTCGCGGACGGCCGCGTACTGGCCGCCGATGCCGGCGGAGCCTTGCAGGTCGTCCGTCCGACGGCGGTGTCGCTCGAATCGACGCTGGAACCCGGCGACCGTGTGCTGGCTGATGCCGCCCGCCGTTTCGTGCTCGACGTGCTGCCTCCGCAAGAGGATGCCGATTTGGTGTTGGAGGAGACCCCGGATGTCACTTTCGACGACATCGGCGGTCTTGACGAGCAGATTGGGCGTATTCGGGACGCCGTCCAGCTGCCGTTCCAGCATCGGGAGCTGTACCGCAGGTATCATCTCAACGCGCCGAAGGGCATTCTCTTGTATGGCCCTCCGGGCAACGGCAAGACGATGATTGCCAAGGCCGTCGCCCATGCGCTCGCCCAAGGGACGGGTGCTGGTTCCGGGGTGTTCCTGTCAGTCAAGGGCCCGGAACTGCTCAATAAATACGTCGGGGAGTCGGAACGCTTGATTCGCCTGATTTTCCGCCGCGCCAGGGAGCGTGCAGCTGACGGGCGTCCGGTCATCGTATTCATCGACGAGATGGATTCGTTGCTGCGTACGCGAGGTTCTGGCGTGTCCAGCGACGTGGAGACGACAATCGTCCCGCAGTTCCTGGCCGAGCTGGACGGTGTGGAGCGGCTGGACAATGTGATGGTCATCGGCGCTTCGAACCGCGTGGACATGATTGATCCGGCGGTGTTGAGGCCAGGGCGGCTCGATGGGAAAATTCGCATCGACCGGCCGCGCGAATCCCAAGCATGTCAGATTGTGCGGCATTATCTGACCGATGATCTGCCGTTGGAACCCGGGGTCGATGTCGATGCGCTGGTCGGGGTGCTGGTGCATGACTTGTTCGCACATGGCGAACACCGACATGTGGCAGATGTGCTTGACGATTCCGGCGTGTGGTCTCCCCTATATCTAGGCGATGTCGTCTCGGGTGCGATGCTCAAGAACATCGTCGACCGTGCCAAAACTCGGGCGGTCAAGGCGTCGATTGAAACCGGCGCGGACGTCGCGTTGAGTGTCGCGATGCTCGCCAGCGCCGTGGACGGCGAATTCCAGGAGACCCGTGATGCCGTGCTTGACGCCGATCCGGTGCAATGGTCCCGTATCAATGGCATCGCTGGCGGCCGTGTCGTACGCATCCGGCCGGCGGCAGGGTATCAGGCGGGGTATGCGACCGGCTATGATGCCGGTACTGATGAGACCCGCGCGCGCGACGAGTAATGCGTCGTGCGAGCCGGAATGCGGCGGATAAGGAGACCGAATGAGCGTTCGCAGAGTGATGGGGACGGAAACCGAATATGCGGTCAGCCGGCCGGGCGATGCGCGCGCGAATCCGGTGCGGCTGAGTTTCGATGTGGTCGCCGCCGCCGACGACGACGGCACCCGTGGTGGTATCCGCTGGGATTACCGGCAGGAGGATCCGGTCAATGACGCGCGCGGACACCGGTTGGAGCGTGCAGCCGCCCGGCCCGACATGCTCACGGACGCGCCCCAGCTGCATATCACCAATATCATCGCGCCCAACGGTGGCAGGGTGTACGTCGACCACGCGCATCCCGAATATTCCGCGCCGGAGACGACCAACCCGTTCGAGGCGGTCCGCTACGACCATGCCGGCGATCTGATCATGTACCGTGCGGCGCAGGAGGCGTCGCGACGCACCGACAACCCGGTGGTCTTGTACCGCAATAATGTTGACGGCAAAGGTGCCTGCTGGGGCACGCATGAGAATTACATGATGCTGCGTTCCGTGCCTTTTGACCAGGTTGCGGCGTTGATGACCGCGCATCTGGTCACGCGCCAGCTGTATACGGGCTCCGGGCGTGTGGGGCTGGGGGAGCGATGCGAGCATGCGGGCTTCCAGCTCAGCCAGCGCGCCGACTACATCCATACGCGCGTCGGATTGCAAACCACCTTTGACCGTCCGATTGTCAACACGCGCGACGAATCGCATAGCACGGGCGAGTACCGGCGTCTGCATGTGATTGTCGGGGACGCCAATCGCATGGACGTACCGCAGGCGTTGAAACTCGGCACGACGAGCCTGCTGTTGTGGCTGCTGGAGGTGGCGTCGGAGGTCTCCTACGATGTGAACACGTTGCTTTCGCAAGTGACGTTGGACGATCCGGTCGCAGCGATGCACGAGGTTTCGCATGACTTGACGCTGGACATACCGTTGCAGCTAGCCGATGGCGGGATGATGACCGCATGGCAGATTCAGACGCGGCTGCTCACCGCCGTGTTCGAGGTTGCGGCGATGCGCTACGGCACCGATAGCCAAGGCACCCCGATATGGCCGGATGTACAGACACGCAGGATAATCGGATTGTGGCGTCAGGCGCTCGCCGATGTCGCCGCCGTCAGACATGCGAATGACGACACGCGGTTGACGATGACCGACGAGGGGTCGCGCCTGGAATGGCTGCTCAAATGGCAGCTGCTGGAGCGTATGCGCCGCCGGTTGGGCGCCCGACCGGGGCGTGAGGCGTCTTGGTCGGACCCGAGCATCGCCGCGCTTGACCTGCGTTGGGCGGCCTTGGACCCGAAGATTTCGCTGTTCGAGGCGGTGAAGGCGCGTACTGAGCGTCTTGATGATCGTGACGCCGATGCGTTAGTCGCCGAGGCCGCCGTGCAGGCGCCGGAGACGACCCGTGCATGGTTGCGGGCGCATATCGTCGAAGGGTTCACGCCTCAAGTCGTGGCGGCATCGTGGTCGCGGTTGACAGTGCGTGAACCGGATGGCTCGTTGTTCGGCTTCGATATGTCCGATCCGTTGTCGTGGACGCGGGCACGTTGTGAACACGCCGTGCACGATGGCTTGACTCAGGGCAAATCCGCGGCGGATGTGCTTCGTGACATCATCGCCGACAGGTAAGATACCCCAAGAAAATATTGTGATATGTGGCGTGGCAGCGGCCGGACTGAACTGCGTTGCGCCACCCAAGCCGGACAGGCCGGCGAACGACAGGTGAGGTGAAACATGGATCTGCAGCAGCTGGCGCTTGAAGCCGCCCGTGTGGCGCAGGACGTGGGCAAGCATGCGTTCCAGGCGCAGGCAAACCCATCCAGTATGGTCGAGGCGCATATCCCGGATGTCCCTGGCGAACCTCCGGTGTTGCCGGTCAACGAACGTCTTGTGCCGTTCATTGAGAACCGCTTGACCTATCTTGACCGGTTCAACGGGTTCTGGCATGACCGTCCGGGGCATTGCCAGCCGGGAGAGCGCTATTGGTGCGTCGGTCGGATTGATGGGGCCATCAATTTCGTACGCGACATGTCCGAATGGACGGTGACGATTTCCCTGTTCGAAATCGACGAGCATGGGGGAGCGAACCCGATTCTCGGCATCGTTCACGCCCCGGCGCTCGAGCTGACGTATCTTGCCGCGCGGGGCAAAGGCGCGATTCGCATCTGGCGTACCCCGTTCGGGGACAAGCGGCAGAAGATTATCCCCACCACGCGTGCCAGCCTGGAAGGCTCCGTCATTAGCTATGGCATGTCCTACGTGCCATCGGAATCGGAACGCGCGCTGCACGTGGTGGCCGCGCTCGCCGGCAAGCCTGCCGACATCAAGCGAGTCGGCCCGGTATCGCTGGACATGTGTCGGGTGGCTGACGGCACGTATGACGCGTATTTCGAACCGCATCTGCACTCTTGGGATATTCCAGCCGTATCTGCAGGCACGGTGGTGGTGCGTGAAGCGCAAGGTCAGGTGTCCCGCTGGGACGGCGGGGACATCCGTTGGCGTGAGGCCAACGACGTCGTGGCAAGCAACGGTCTGCTCATCGACCAGTTGCGCCCGTATCTGCGCTGATCGCCGAACGGCTTCGAGACTTATTACGTACACGCCGGCACAGCCCTGTACAGGCTGTAAGCCTCGGTGGTTCGGTCATCTGCTGGTATTCGGCTGTCTAGGCGCGGTACGCTGGAATTTGGGACCGAATCGGTCGAATGAAAGGAGTGGGTCATGCCACAGGAATTCGCGCAAGGCCGTGCGCGAGGGGAACAACGCGCCGATGATAGCCAACAACCGTTGGAACGTGCGCAGGCCGAAACCCAAACCGACGCGCTCGACCAGGTGCTTGACGATATCGCCTCCACCTTGGAAACCAACGCGCAGGACTATGTGAACAGCTTCGTGCAGCAAGGCGGCCAGTGATGCCGCAGCTGCGCGATAGCGGAACCCATGCGCTCACCGGCTCCGACGGGGTAGACGCGGCGCGTTCGCCACAATATGGGACAGGCGAGCGGATCTTCGGCATCGAAACCGAATACGGAGTCTCCATGACCGGCGGCGAACGCCGCATCGATGCCAGACAAGTCGCGGCGACGATGTTCCTGCCCATGGTCGCACAGGCGCGTTCGACGAACACCTATCTGCGCAATGGCGCCAGACTCTACCTTGACGTGGGCTCACATCCTGAGTATGCGACCGCTGAAACGCGTGACCCCTTCGACGCGCTCGAACAGGACCTTGCCGGCGAATCGGTGATCCGCGGGCTCGCTCTTCAGGCGCAGGAACGCATTCGCGCCAAAGTCGGGGAGCATGCCACGGTCCACGTGTTCAAGAACAACGTCGATTCCGCGGGGCACGCCTTCGGATGCCATGAGAATTATCTGGTTCGACGCTACGTGCCGCTTCCGGTCATCGAACGTGAGCTGCTGCCGTTCCTGATTACCAGACAGCTGTTTTCCGGTGCGGGCAGGGTCACTGATCATGGATTCGAACTGTCCCAGCGCGCCGATTACCTTGATGAGGCGGTGTCCTCGGCGACCACGAGGGCTCGTCCGATGGTCAACACCCGGGACGAACCGCACGCCGACCCCGACCAATTCCGCCGGCTGCATGTGATTATCAGCGATTCCAACCGCTCACAGTTCGTTACCTTCATGAAACTCGCCACCACGCATCTGGTTCTCGGTGTCATCGAATCCAGCGTGCGTGCCGGACGTGCCTCGGGATTCCAAGCGTGTACGCTTGCCGACCCCAATCTTGCGAATCGGGCAATCAGCCGCGATATCACCGGCAGAACGGCAGTACGGCTCGCCTCCGACCGCGGTGATGGGAACGCTGCATGGCATCCGGAAGGTTCGGCCAGCGCTCTGGACATCCAACAGCATTATCTCGATATCGTCAGGAAGGCGGTCACCGCAGACCCGGATAGTGTCTCCGGGACGCTGCCCAGAACCGATGTGCCTCGCGTCCTGGACGATTGGCAGGGGCTGCTGGATCTCATCGCCGCGAATGACGTGGCCGCGCTCGCCGACAGACTTGATTGGGCGGCGAAATACCGGCTGCTGTCCGCGCTCGGAGGGCATGGGCGGCGCATTGACCCGTGGCGCGCCCAACAGCTTGATATGGATTATCACGATATCGTCAACGGTAGCGTGTACCCGGCCTTGGTACGTCGCGGCATGATGCGCGTGCTCGTGTCGGAACTGGATGTTGGGCGTGCGGTTGATCGACCGCCCGCCGATACGCGTGCGGCGATGCGTGGACAGTTCGTCCGGGAGGCGATGCGGTGCGGGGCGCGCTTTTCATGCGATTGGACCCGATTGACGCTGAGCGAACCTGTGCACGGCGAGGTGGTCATGCTCGATCCCTTCGACGCCGGCCCGTCTCCAGCCTTCGACGAGGTGCTAGCCCGGCTCGAGAAATCCGCGTCGCAAACCTGACTGTGCGTTACCCGCAATCGTCAAGCGTCGCAAGAGCACTGCTGCGCGTCAAAAGCCGCGCGTCGTGCTCTTGGCGGCAACAGGTTGCATAGAAACAGAAAACCCCGGCCGCCAATGGTCGGGGTTTCCTTGTCCTTCACAGGGTGAAACCGGAATCAGTTCACTCGGCGACGGCCTTCTTCAGCAGGGAGCCTGCGGAGATGCGCACGCCGTAGGAAGCCGGAATCTTGATGGTCTCGCCAGTGCGCGGGTTGCGGCCGGTGCGCTCAGCGCGCTTGACACGCTCAGCGGAGAACAGACCGGTGAGCTTCAGGCCCTCGCCGGACTTCATTGCCTCGACGAACACATCCTGGAACGCGTTCACGGCGGCTTCGGCCTGAGCCTTGGTCAGGTTGGACTTCTGCGCGATCTTCGAGACGAGATCAGACTTGTTGTATGCCATAAAGCATCCTTCTTGTCAGGGGCCTTCACATTACGAAAGGCCGTGTCAACAGTCGATAATAGCGCAGATTCTGGAGAAACACGGCTATTTTCTGGGGTTTCCGCCACTTTTTAGCAAATCGGCACATTCAGATGAGATTGTGGCGGTCCAACCACTGCATGGCGAGCGCGCCGAGCGGGATACGCAGCCAGTAGAAGCAGATGCGGTACAGCAGGGTCGCCGACAACGCCACCGCCGCAGGCACCCCGACCGAGCTGAACGCGAAGGTCAGAGCCGCTTCGATGGCGCCCAGGCCGCCCGGGGTCGGCACCGCCGAACCCAAGGTGTTCGCGAGGATGAAGATGAACATCGTTTCGATGGGATTTGTCCGGTATCCGAAGGCGAGGAGCGCGGCCCAGAACCCCATGCCGATGGCGAGGTTCAAGATGATCGCCCCCGCGATAGCGATGCCGAACTCCTTGGGCTTGGTGAGCATCTCGACCAGCTGGCGCGCATACGAGCGGACGATTGGCAGGTAGGTGGTGATGATTTTCTTGCGCATCGGCGGAATGATCATCGCCAGCGAAATCACCAAGGCGACGATGGCAATGGCGATGATCAAGGTGTTGGTGGGCACCATGCCCGAGAGGGTGTTGCGGCCGGAGAAAATGCCGATGCCGAGCAGCAGCGCGACTGTGGTGAGCGCCTGCGAGACGACGACGGCGCTCATAATTGCGGTCGCCGAGGTGTTCTTGTAGCCGCTTTTGCGTAGGAATTGCAGGTTCACGAACGCCGGGCCGACGCCTGCCGGCATGGACACCGCCGTGAAGCCGGATGCCGCCTGCGAGCAGAAGATGCCGAAGATGTGGCGTTTGTCCTTGTCCATGAACGCGGCGAGGGTCAGGCCGGTGCCCATCCACGCAACCATGCTGAACAGCATACACAACAGCGCCCACCACGGGTTCGCGTTGCGGATCGCCTGGATCATCGCGTCAGGACGCAATTGTGTGAAGATCACTGCGATGGCGACGATGGTCAGGGTCAGGGCGATGAACGATCGCAGGCTGAATCGTGAGAGCGTGACGGTTTCCAACTGCTCATCGGCGTCTTCGGGCAGCAGGGTTTTCAGCCCGTCACGCAAGGTGCCGAGCAGGTGCTTGTCCCAACCAGGCATTGCGCGCGTCGCCGCAGGAACCGCGGCTTTCTGCACGAATGGGGCAATATCGATTAACGTGGCGTCTCCCCAGATGTCCCGGGCCGCGGCAATGGAACGTTCCACACCGATCGAGGCGCACAGCAGGGCGAGCAGCTGGACCTTGTCGAGGGCCATGTTCGCGGCGTTGCTTGCACAGTCGCCGTTCTGCCATCCGGCGATGACCGGAGTGGCGCCGTCCAGTAGCGCGATGGTGGACGGGGTGATTCTGCGGTGGGTATATCCGCGCATATTGGCGTGGTTGAGGTATGCGAGCAGGTCCCGCGCCTGGGGGTCGCTCAATTGCTGCAAATCACACGGTGCGAGCCGGGTGTTCGAATCGAATATCAGAATCGAGGATTCCGCTGCGTCCGCCACTCCATATGCCGAAGGGGTTTGCAGGCCGATATTGCGCAAACCGAGGAGCATGGCGAGATGATGGTGCATTGCGTCCTGGGCGGAACGGTCGCGGCGCACGACGACGCCGTTGAGCCGGATCCACTGCCACAGTTGGCTGAAATAGCCGGCGCTGTGTTTCTGGTCGTCGAGTACGGAAACCACGTAGTCGTGGCCCTTGGTGTCCGTAACGTCGTAGATGCGCGAATTCTCGATCAGATCGTCATCCACGCAGGTCTGGATGACCGCGTTGTCGCTGTTCGCGTCGATGCGCCGTGCCAAAGACGCGACATCGATGCCGATCCCGTGTAGGGCCTCGACCAGGTGTTCGCCCCAGATGCCTTTGTTTTCGCTACCGGCAGCGAAACGGATAAGCATGCCGATGACACGGGCCAACGCGAATGAGACCAGCACGCCGGGTACTGAATGCCAAGAGACGATGACTAGGATCGCGGCGACGATATACAGCGTGTTCCAACCCCACCGGACGGTGGAATGGATGCGCCTAGGCCCGGCGACGGTGAGGAACGCTCCAAGACCGGCATAGATATCCGGAAGCAGGGACATCGGCGAGGCGCCAGTGCCGTTCGAAGCGAGTGCGGAGATGAGGTTGATGCTGCCGGTGGCATGCAGTCCGACGCTCAGCAGCGCACAACAGGCATAACCGCTGAGCAGCGCGATGATCGAGACGACTGAATGGAGCCATTCGCGGTTCATCAGGATTTGGATGAGCACGCTGAGCACGATGCACACGGCGGTAAGCTGCTGCAGCATGGTGGTGGGGACGTCCATCAGCCAGTCGAGCGCCTGACCGGCATTGCGTGCATCGGTTTCCACGCCTTTGGTCATGCCGTTGAGATAGGCGGCGATCAGGAGGACTGCCGCCATGACGAGCAACGCGGCGACCGCGTGGGTCAGGTCCGTGAAATCACGGGTCCTGTGGGGCGGGATGTCATGGATAGTGGCTGTTTGCGCATCCTCGTTCCCAGACGGCGAGGCCTGTCCGGGACGCTTGGATGCGTCTGCGTCCTTAGGGGCGATATCATCTGTCGGTGATGCTGGGGTGTGATGCACGGCTTGTCTTTCCGGGATAGACATGACGCAGCCCCCGATGGGTCTGCGGTTATGAACGTGGCAAAGGCGCGTCACGGCCTTACCGGGCTGTGACGCGCCTTCGTTGGCGGACTGTCAGACGGGCGAATGCGAGCTCGCTAGGGCACACCACCCTGCGCCTGATGTCTGGCGGTTACTGGCGGTCGAAATCGACCAGCTTCGACGCAGCGCCGGTATAGGTGGCCGGTGTCAGTGCCTTGAGCCGTGCCGCGGTGGCCGAATCGAAGGACTGCTCGTCGATGAACCGTTCGACGTCCGCCTTGCCGATGCTGTGGCCGCGCATGAGCTCCTTGACTTTCTCATACGGGTGGTCCATACCGGGTGCGCCTGCCAGCTCGCCGGCACGCATCGCGGTCTGGATGGGTTCGCCGAGCACCTCCCAGTTCTCATCCAGCTCGCGGCTGATGACGATCTCATTGGGATGGATGGACTTGAGGCCGCCGAGCAGGTTCGTCAGGGCGAGGACGGAATAGCCGAGCGCGGAGCCGATATTGCGCTGCGTGGTGGAATCGGTCAGGTCGCGCTGCCAACGGCTTTCCACCAGCGTGGCGGACAGGGTGTCCAGAAGGGAGCAGGAAATCTCGAGATTGGCTTCAGCGTTTTCGAAGCGGATCGGATTGACCTTGTGCGGCATGGTGGAGGAGCCGGTGGCGCCCTTGACCGGCTCCTGGGCGAACACGCCGCGTGAGATGTACATCCACACGTCCACCGCGAGATTATGCAGGATGCGGTTGGTATGGCTGATGGTGCCGTACAGCTCAGCCTGCCAGTCGTGGCTTTCGATCTGCGTGGTCAGCGGATTCCAGGTCAGGCCCATGCGGTTGGTGACGAACTCTTGGGAGACGGCGATCCAGTCGACGTCCGGCAGGGCGGCCAGATGCGCGCCGAAGGTGCCGGTGGCGCCGTTGATCTTGCCGAGGTATTCCTGTTCGCGCACATGCTTGAGCTGGCGGTTGAGACGGTGGACGAACACGGCGAGTTCCTTGCCGAGCGTGGTCGGCGTGGCAGGCTGGCCGTGGGTCAGGGCGAGCAGGGACATGTCGCGATATTGTTCGGCCTTTTCAGTCAGCAGGTCGACAATCGCCTGCGCGTCAGGCAGCCACACCTGTTCGATTGCGTTCTTCACGCAGCGGGCGATGGACAGATTGTTGATGTCCTCGCTCGTGCAGGCGAAATGCACGAGGGTTTTCAGATGGGTCAGCTGGGTTTCTTCACCGAGCGCGTCGGCGGCTTTGTCCAGTTCGTCGTCGATATAGTATTCGACCGCCTTCACGTCATGATGCGTGATCGCCTCATGTGCCGCATGACGGGCGATGCCTTCCGCACCTAACTGTTCGGGAATGGCGCGCAGATACTCCTGCTCGGCTTGGGTCAGCGGCTTGACGCCGGGGATGATCGGCTGGTTGCCGTTGCCGGAGAACCCGTTGGCGAGCAGGATCATCCATTCGACTTCCACACGCATGCGCTCGCGGTTTAGCGCCGGTTCGCTCATGTATTCCACCAAGGGAGCCGTCTGCTTGTGGTAGCGCCCGTCGAGCGGGGTCAGTGCGATTGCTGGGGTGATGTCAGTAAGCTTCATACTGCTCAGGATACTTCCTACCGTGAACCGCGGCGGTCATGCTCCCGCCGCCGGTCTCATCGCGTCATGCGGCCCTGCCAGTAGCTGGTTTCCTCCAAGGTGCCGCCGACGACCTGGCTGAAGTGCCGGTCATGCGAGGACACCGCCCCGGAACCAAGCGCGAGCGCGTTGGTGTACGCGGCTTGATGGAATTTCAGATGATGTGACATTTCACGGTGTTTGGCGCTTTGCGGCACCGGCGAAACCATATCCGCCGTATTGCTCTCATGGTGTTCGGGCTGTCGGCTGACCGAGCCGCGGATGGTGAGCCATGATTCGCTTGCCGGATTAGGCGTGCCATCCAGCGCCGCGACCAGTTCGTCGTCCATTTCGATGCTTGTGGTCCATACCCCTTCGCGGATCGGATGGTTCGCCACGGGCGAGCCTGCGGTGACGATATGCCTGATATTGTACCCGCTATCGGCCGCGAGTGTGGCGGCCACGATACCACCTTGGGAATGCCCGATGACGGCGACGGGGTCGTCGTGCTTGACGCCGGCGCGGTCCATGGCCTCCATGACCATCCGCGCGCTGTCGGCCCCGATCCTGGTATCCGCGTCGCTGCTCATCAGCTCGATATTCTGTGGCCAGCCGAATGGGGAATCCGCGTGGCCGTCCGTGCCGGGTACGATGACGAGCCATCCAACGCTCCCGTCGTCACGCCGGTAGCGTTGGATGGCAATTGTCGCATATGACAAGCCGTTGTCTGTTCCGGTGCCGTACTGGCTTTCTGCGAGGGAACGCAGTTGCGCGATGGCCCCAGCGATATCATCGACCGGTTGCACGACTTGCCCGGGAGGGTGCTTCCGGGTCAGATCGAGACGGTTGCCTTGCCGGTTGTCGTTGAGTGAGGTGGTGAGTGAGGCGAGTTGCCCGGCGGCGATGTTGACGCGTTGCTTGGTGAGCATGCCCTGGAACAGGTCGTCGGCTCTCCGGGCGCTGCCCGTTCCGCTGCCCGTCCCGTCGTCGCCGCCTGGTGCGTAGCCGCCTGCGGTCCGTGTCACTGCTATGCCGCCGAGGACCATCGCGCTGAACCCCGCCATGATTGCCTCATGATAGGGGGCAGTGGAATGCAGTGCTTCAAGCGCCGCCTGCCGCGCGTCGCCGCCTGCGCGTATCGATCCGATGGATTCGAGAATCGAGGCGGCAAGCCCTTTCAGACTCGGTGCGGATGTGGCCAGCGGGTCTGTGGGGATTGAACCGCCGTACGACGAAGCGCGGTGTTCGGCATCCAAATATAGGCCGTGGGCGCGCGCCACGAGCCGGGAGAGCGTATCAAGCCGTGCGGCGACGGCATGGCAGTCGTGGGTCTGTTCATCGCACCAGTGCGACAGTTCGCGGTGCCGCAGGGGGATATGCCTGAACGCGTTGATGGCGTTGCTGTGGCTGCCGGGACTGATCTGTCGATTGGCCGGGCAGCATCCGGATTGAAGCTGGGAGGAGACAATGCGTTCGCGTGCCTCGGACCATAGCCTTGCCTGAAGCGTCATCCTGCGCGAAGCCTGCTCAAGTGAGGCAATCAGCGCTTGGAACTGCTGCGCATCGGGAACGCTCAACGTCGGGCCGCCTGAGATGCGGGATGTAACCTGCCATGTCATTGTGCGTCCTCCCGGCGGTTGGCGAGTATGATGCGTGCGCGTTGCCCGATGGTGTCGGCTTGAGCGATCAGCATGTTGAGTGATTGTCTCATCAGTGTCGCTGCTTGGCCTTGCCAGTGTGCGGCGGTGGCGAGCGCCGTGCATTCGTCGAGTGCCGTTGCGCCCTCGCGGGTGTGGAAATACGCGGCGTCGAGCGCGTCAATCGCTGTGGTGGCGGCACGCCGACATGTGCATGTCACTGGTTCGCCCATGAGCGGTGAAGTATGAAATGGTGTGAATGATGTCATGCTTCCATCGAAGCGTATGACGCGACCAGATGCACGTCTGAGGCTTCGATGTGGTCAAAAGTTGATCAGGTTTGTGCTGTCGCCGTTTTGTCGCCGCAGGCGCAAGCCTGACCAGCATTCACCATGGTTTGACGCTCCCACTGGGGGTGGGGGTTGTCGTTCCCGTGGTGGAGCTCGTCGATGGCGATGGCGAGGCGGACTGGTTGGATTTGAGCAGATCCTGCACCTGTTGACGTTGTTCATCGTTCAACCCGTCCTGGGAAGGTGATGGGGACGAAGAAGCCGACGGCTGTTGTGCAGAACCATCCCCGGAATCGGCTGAAGAGGACGAAGCCGCGCCCTGCTGCTGTTTGAGTTCCGCAGCGATGCGCTTGGTCAGGGTGCGCGATGTGGCACTGTTGGCGGCGATGAGCTGTTTGAGCTCAGGCAGCAGTACGGCGTTCCATGTCGCTGCCTCGGCGAACTGATCGTCGGTCTGCTCTTGACGTGCCGCGAGCGTCGACCAGTCCGCGGTGGCTTTCGCTGACGCCGCCAGATCGGCTTTGAGACTTGCGGTGGCCTGGTTGTAGGAGCTCTGGGCCTGCAGATTAGCCGCCGCAACCAAGGCCAGAATGAGTGCGAGGCACGCGAACACAACCAGTGCGATGCGGACCGCGAGTGCAGCGCGTTTCGTGCCGGTGACAGGAGGTTTAGGCAGCGAGTTCGATGTGCCGTTCGTGGCGGTCATAGCAGTCTCCTTGACATTCCTACCCATGCACCGAACTCCCATGCCAGCAGCGCGGCGATGGCGATGGCGATCGGCCAGACCACGGGTGTGGTGCGTTGCCGTGTCTTTGCGGTGGAGGTGGTCCTCCACGTCTTGGACGCCTTCGGCAGCGAATCGGTCGCGGTGTGGGTGGCGTCCAGCATGACGGCGGTGCCGCTAAGCTCGTCGGCTATGGTGCTCAGCGTATCTGGGCTGAGTTTTGAAATACCGGGTTGGCCGGTGGTCGGGTCGGTCACCCAGGTTTCTTGGCCGTCAGGGCTGTCGTCTGAACCGTCGGCGGGGATTTGCCCACCTGTGGTTGATCCGGCGCCCAGCACGAGTGCATCATCGAGATACCGGCGCAACGACGAGTATGTTCTGCGCGTGGTGGTCGAGGTTTGCTCGCCGTCGCTGATCAGGAACAGTACGATGGTGTCGTCCTGATGGCGTTTGCGGATGTCTTTGAGCGTGAGCAGCAGTTTGTCCAGCGGAGTGTCCAGCGACGATCCTGACGATGTCGTCGTGGGCTCGGCGCTCAACGTATCCGCCCAATTGTCGATGGCAAGCGTGTCGGGCGTCAGCGGGACGTCCAGCGAGGCGCTCGCCCCGAAACTCATCGCGGAGAAACTGGCGGCGGGGTAGGCTTTGGTCAGGTCGTGGACGGCGTCTTTCGCGGCGTCGAGACGGCTGATTGTCGTCGCGTCGCCGTAGGTCGCGTCTTTGACCGCCATGGAGCTCGTGGTGTCGATGGCAATGACGATGTCGGTGGCGTTGACTGCTTTGCTGGTGGTCTCTGCGACGGTGCTCGGCGTCAACACCGCGACGGCAGTCAGCAGGCAGATCAGCGTCCGTCGCACGCATGAGGCCACGGTTTCGTCGCTTGCGGAGCGCTGCCGGATGTGGATGACGATCTCGGCGATTGCGCATGCCGTCATGATCACGGCGAGCGCGACACCTGCCGGCCAGCCGAGTGCGGGGGATAGTGTCCATCCGTTCATCGTCTCAGCCTCCAAGCGAATGCGAGCCATACGATGATGCACACTGCAAGGGCGAGCGTCCACCAGCCCGGGGCGTCATCGACGGCTGATTGCGCGTCGCGTTTGCTGTGCGCGCTTTGGCGCTCTTCGATGGTTCGAACCATGGATTCGATCGATGAGCCGTCGGCTTGGGACATGAACGTGCCGCCGTGCGATTCGATCTGCCGTTTGAGGCTGGTGGTCGTCGTGTCGCTCAGGCTTTCCTTGGCACCGGCATACACCGCGTCCACGCTGATGGAAGCCGTGCGGGTCAGGTCTAGCGCCTGCTTGAGCGTGTAGGTCTCCTGTCCGGACACGACATTGTCGGTGGCCAGCACAATGGATGACGAACGCCGGCGTGCAGCGCCCTTGGTGGAGGACGTCTGCTGCGCAGCATTGCCGTATACGAAACCGGGCAGCATCGCCGCGCAGCTGACGAGCCCGTCGCCGATCAGGGATGTCGCGTTGGTCTTGTTTTGCGTGCCGTCCAGCCAATCAGAGACCTTCTGGTAGTCTTCGTCGCTCATCTTGTCGATGTCGTCCTGTGTCTGCACGCCTTTGAGAATCGATGCGGCGGATTTGAGCTGGCTGGTCACCAGCGCATAGTCGTCGGTCAGCGGGAACACTGTGCGTGAAGTCGAGTTGAAGATGCTCATGCCGATGCGTTCGCCTTGGAAATTCGACACGAGTTTCAGATACGTGTCGATGATCTGCCGGTCGTAGGGGAGTGTTGAGCCGGATACGTCAAGGCAGAGGACGATGTCGCGGCTCGCCGAGCGTTCCTGTTCCTCGTTGATGGTCGATGGCCGGGCGACCAGAGAGACGGACAGGATCAGCGCGGCGACGAGCGCGCCCGCCGCAATACGGTTGAAAGTCCGCCATTGGCGGAACAGCTCTGAGGCGTGCTCGGTGTTCAGGTCTTCGTCAAGACTGTACGATTTGAGGTCGGGATTGCGCCCGGACGCCTTGCGTTCCCGCCATGCGGCGAGCATCGAGGCGCCCGCCGCAATCACGCAGGCGGCGCCCAAGGCAATCAGCGCGGCCCAAGGCCATTGCCATCTCATCGGCGCCACCTTTCAACGAGTGTGGATACCCATTCGGCCCCCTGTTCAACGCTTGTCGACCGGGCTGCGTCATTGTACCGTTCGTCGGCGAATTCCGGTGGATATAAGGCCGCGATGGTCTGACGCAGCAGCATGAATCCGGCTTTCTCATTGCCTGTGGACGTCGGTATCGTGCGGTTGAGATCGGACAAGGTCCGGGTTTCCATGGTGTCGTCCGCCATGCCGGACGCGTATGCGCGGGCCAGCGAGGCGAGTTGGGCGAAGGCCTGGTCTCGGCTGATGTCGCCCGCATGGAATCGGTCCACCACTTCGTCGATGCGCCGGTGCCAGATCCGGGTGCCGCTGGTCTGGTGATGCACTCCGCGATGCGCTCGCTTGGCTTGTGGGCGGGATTGACGCGGTTTGGACAGCACAACGGCCAAGACGACAAACAGACACGCCAGGGCGAGTGAAGCCACAAGGACGGCGGCGATTGCTCCGGCGCCAGTGTACGCCTGCTCCGGTTTGAGGTCGTCGAGCTTGATCGCCGCGACGATACGGACGATGTCGGTGATAGCAGTGCTCATAAGCGGTCTCCTGCCTTGCCGGTGGTGCCAAGGGCCTTCGGGGGAGCCACCGGATGGGTCGAGAAGCCGGTGCGCGCGAGTGTCACGGATACCGTGCGCACGAAAGTACGGAACATGGCTTCGCTCGATGAGGCGCGCATCAGCGTCGAACCCCCGGCATGCAACTGGGCTTCGAGCTGGGCGGCGAGATAGCTGCGGTGAGTGTCCACTTCACGCTTGCTTACGGCGTCGATGAGGAACGCCGGCAACCTTCTGCCGGTATCGGCGTCGGCGACCGTACGCTGGCGGGCGGCGAACGGGTTGATGGTTTCCACGTCGACAATCACCATTGGGTGGGTTCGAGCGAGGGCGTGGATTGCGCCGAGCTGACGCTCACCAAGCGCATGTTCGTCGGTCGCCAGCACAATCAGGGCGTTACGGTCGTTGATGCGCCGTGCATAATCCAACAGAGCATCCATATTACGCGGATGGTCCCAAGGGCGTTCCAGCGCGCGGTCGAGTGTGTGCTCGAACTGTGCGAAACCGCCATGGAACGGCACTCTGGTGATACTCGCCGAATCAGCGCAGACCAAGGAGATGTCATCGGACCTGCGCAAGCTCAACGCGGCAAACATTCGCAGACCGTTCGCCGCAACCTGCCACGCCATTTCCCCCGACTCGCACGAGCCGGTCATCTCCCGGCCCGTGTCCATCAGCATCCATACGCGAGACGTGACCCGCCGCTGCCTGTGGACGACCATTGGCCTGCCGCTGCGCGCGCTCGTATGCCAATCGATGCGCCGCGCCTCGTCCCCGGGCTCGTACGGGCGGATATCCATGATGTCGTCGCTGCCGAACCGCCGGTGGGATGGGTGTTCGCCTTCAAGGGTGCCCAACGCCCGCCGGACGGTCGGCAAACTGAGCGTGGTGGCGAGCGCTTCGATTTTCCTGCGAATCGCGTCGCCGCCGGTCTTGTCTCCGGCAATGCTGCCGTTCTCGGTGGCTGTCATGCCGTCGATCATGGCACCGGCACCGTCGCCACGACGGAGTCGACCACTTGGTCGCTGGTCACCCCGTCGGCGAGCGCTTCGAAGGTCAGCAGGATACGGTGGCGCAGGATTTCATGCGCAAACATCCTGATGTCTTCAGGAATCACATAGTCGCGTCCGGCGAGCAGAGCGGCTGCCTGTCCGACGCGGATGAGCGCGATGGAGGCGCGCGGGCTGGCGCCGAGACGGACCTTTGTCGACAAATCCGCAATCGGGTGGGTTCCGGCGCCTCGGGAGGTCGCCACGATATCGACCGCATAGCCCATAATCGCTTTGGAGACGTGAACCCGTCGGGCGGCGGCGCGCAGGAACTCGATGTCGGCGAGCGAGAGGACGTCGCCTTCGAGTGTTTTGGCGTCGACGGTGTCGGAACCGCGTTTGGTGAGCATGGCGAGCATGCGCTGCTCCTCGTCAGCGCTGGGATAGCCCATGACCGCCTTCATCGTGAATCGGTCCATCTGCGCTTCAGGCAGATTGAACGTACCTTCTTCCTCAATCGGGTTCTCGGTGGCGATCACCATGAACGGCTGCGGCAGCGCGATGCGTTCCCCTCCGATGGTCGTGGCACCTTCGGCCATCGCCTCGAGCATCGCGGACTGGGTTTTCGCGTTGGAACGGTTGATTTCGTCAAGCAGCACGAAATTCGCATGGATCGGGCCGATTTGCGTGCTGAACCGCTGCGTGGAGAAGTCGAAGACCTGGGTGCCGACCAAATCGGATGGCATGAGGTCGGGGGTGCATTGCACGCGTTTGAAACTGCCCGACACTGATGTCGCCAGCGTCTGCGCCGCGGTCGTTTTGGCCAGGCCGGGGACGGATTCGATGAGGATATGCCCTCCGGAGACCATGGTGACAATCAGCGCTTCACGCAGGTTGTCCTGGCCCACGAGGGTCTGTGCGAACCGTGCACGGATGCGGTCGGCCAGCTGCCGTGCGTGGTTGAGATCGTCGGGCGACAGGCCCGCGGATGTCGGGGTCGCCGGTTGTTGCGGCATCGGCGGCATCTGTTGCGGGATGTTCGGTTGTGGTGGGAAAAGTGCCATGGTGTGCTCCAACGATTGGTGGCTGGTCGGGTTGCGGCCGGTTGGCCGCAGACCGGTATCCCAGCATAGTAGCGGATTAGGATGCCTCGCTTACAGCAGAGGTGTCATGGTGGGCGCTTGCGGTGCGGGGGCTGCCGGGGTGTCGGCTCGGGACACAAGCGGCGGTATCGGCTTGGAGACCGTAGGTTGCAGCTGTCCGTAAGCAGGGGATGCGGCGGGCGGGAGCGCCCAGTCCACCGGTTGCGCACCCATGGCGACCAGTGCCTGGTTGGCCCGAGAGAACGGGCATGACCCGAAGAAACCGCGCGAGGCAGACAAGGGGCTCGGATGCGGAGATTCGATGATCGCGGCGTTCGTCAGCAGTGGTTTGAGCGTCTGCGCATTGCGTCCCCACAGAATCGCGACCAAAGGCTTCGGCTTGCCCTCTTGGTCGGTACGGGCGTTGAGAGCGCGGATCGCCTCGTCGGTGATATGCTCCCATCCTTTGTCCTGATGGCTGTTGGGACGGCCGACTTGAACGGTCAAGCATCTGTTGAGCAGCATGACCCCGCGTTGCGTCCATGGGGTCAGATCGCCGTTGGACGGTGTGGGAACACCCAGATCGTCGCTGAGTTCCTTGTAGATATTAATCAGGCTTTTCGGCAACGGCCTGACATCAGGGGCGACGCAGAAGCTCAGTCCCACCGGATGACCGGGTGTCGGATACGGATCCTGCCCGACAATCAGCACTTTGATACTGTCGAAGGGGATGGTGAACGCGCGCAGGACATTGCGTCCCGCGGGAAGATAATGGCGTCCCGCCGCGATTTCGGCCCGCAGAAAATCCCCCATCCGATGGATATCCGGTTCCACGTCGGCCAGCGCTGCGGCCCACCCGGGGTCAATGATCTCGGACAGCGGTTTGACATGAGCATGTTCCATGTTTACTACTCTAAGGCGTTGATGGAGGCGTTGATGGACGTATGGCGCTAATCGGCGCACTAACTGATTAGCGTACGTCGTGGAGACGGGCAAAGCGCGGCAGGACGTGACAAAGCTGTGGATATCCGACACATAGGCCGCAGTTTGTGTCGGCGCTGCCCGGCCGTGCATGTACACTCGATGATGAATCTATTCGAAAGGGACGGCATATGGCACGCAAAGACCGTAACACTGATGAGTCGTACGCGCAGGACGTGTTCGACAACCCGCCGCAGGGGCCAATCGGCGTGCACCGCGGCAATCGGTCGGTAGCCTCGCGTTTGGTGCCATTCCTGATCGTCATCATCGTCGCCGCTGTTGCGGGCGTTGGTGCGTGGGCCGCCATGTCGGGTGAAGGCGCCAAGTTGTTCTCCAGTAGCAGCAGTGCTTCGTCATCTTCGAGCCCCTCGGCCAAATCAACTGCGTCTGCATCGGCGTCTGCCAGCGCGAGCGATACTGCCTCGGCTTCGGCCTCCGCCTCCGAGTCGGCGTCTGAGTCTGCGTCGCCGTCGGAATCCACCTCGTCACCGGCGTCTTCGTCCTCGGCGAACCTGTCCACCCAAGTGCGCGTGGTCAATGGCACACGCAAGACCGGATATGCCGCGAAACAGGCGGCGGTACTCACCGGTGCAGGGTACACCAACGTCGTGGCGGCCAATCCTTCGGGTACCCTGCCGAGCGCATCCGTGGTGTGGTATCAGAACGAGTCCGATCTGGCCACGGCGCAGGATGTTGCCGCCAAGCTGGGCATTTCCAATGTCAGCAAGGTGACCAATCTGTCCGCGCCGGTCGTCGTTGTGCTGATGAACTGACTTCTCGGCGTTTCGTTATCTCGTCTTGCTACAATGGGGCACCAAGTGGGCGGTAGCCGGCGTGAATGGTTACGTTGGGCCGGCCCATGCGAGGGATGATCGAAATGACACAAGGCACGGTGAAATTCTTCAACGCAGGCAAAGGATATGGATTCATTGCCCCGGATGAGGGTGGGGATAATGTATTCGTGCATTACTCCGCTATTCAACAGGAGGGGTTCAAGAAGCTCGATGAGGGCGATCGCGTCGAATATGAGGCGGAGCGTGGTCCGAAGGGTTTCCAAGCGACCACCGTCACCAAGCTGTGATCTGGCGATTCTCTTGAACCTTATGATGCGCGTGTCATCCTGACCGGCCTCGCCGACCAGCTTGACAGGCGCACCATCTCACTCCAGGCGTCCCCGACGGGGCGCCTGTTGTTGTTTCGGCATATCGCGTGCCGTGGCTGAGGCCGCTGTAAGCGTAACTGTTTCGTGTGGTTCCCCAAACTGTTTACGCTGGGGTGGCTCAAGGCGTAACTGGTTTGTGGACGATTGGTCGGGCACGCACTTCGAACTGTTCGCATCGTTCAACCTTCTACCGACGCTGACGGGTGACTCAGCGCCGGTAGAAGCAGGGATGAATGATTTCGCTGCCTGTCGCGGCATTGGGCCCACATTCCGACGGATTTGCCTTGCGGCACGCCTTGATTGGGGCGCCCGCGCCACGCAGGATTCCAGGCGTGAACGGCGGCATACGGCGCAGCATCGAAGCGGCGAGGGGTCAGTGCGCCGGGATTATTCCCGTTCGACACTCGCGACACGCATTTCATGCCAACAGCGCAATACATGCGGCGATGTTGGCACTCGACGCCCGAGAGTGCTAATCTCCCAATTAGCACTCGGAAGCCGAGAGTGATAACCGGCAGCTGACGGTCGGCTTACTCAAGGTCTCGGGTGGAAGTTCATACCGTGTAGCCATATGTGGAGGAACGATGGCAAAGATCATTGCATACGACGAGGAAGCTCGCCAAGGAATGCTCGCGGGTCTCGACAAGCTCGCCAACACCGTCAAGGTCACGCTGGGTCCGAAGGGCCGCAATGTCGTGCTCGACAAGACCTACGGTGCTCCGACCATCACCAACGATGGCGTCTCCATCGCCAAGGAGATCGACCTTGAAGAGCCTTACGAGCGCATCGGCGCCGAGCTGGTCAAGGAAGTCGCGAAGAAGACCGATGACGTCGCGGGCGATGGCACCACGACCGCTACCGTGCTCGCCCAGTCCCTGGTCCATGAAGGCCTGAAGAACGTGGTCGCCGGCTCCAACCCGATTGCTCTTCGCCGGGGCATCGAGAAGGCCGCCGACGAAATCGTCAAGGAACTGGTCGCTTCCGCCAAGGATGTGGAGACCAAGGACCAGATCGCAGCCACCGCAACGATTTCTGCTGCTGATCCTGAGGTCGGCGAGAAGATCGCCGAGGCGCTTGACAAGGTCGGCCAGGATGGCGTCGTGACCGTCGAGGACAACAACCGCTTCGGCCTGGACCTCGAGTTCACCGAGGGCATGCGTTTCGACAAGGGCTATATCGCCCCGTACTTCGTTACCAACGCCGACGACCAGACCGCAGTGCTGGAGAACCCGTACATCCTGCTCACCTCGGGCAAGGTGTCCAGCCAGCAGGACATCGTCCACCTTGCTGACCTGGTCATGAAGAGCGGCCGTCCGCTGCTGATCGTGGCCGAAGACGTCGACGGCGAAGCGCTGCCGACCCTGATTCTCAACAAGATCCGCGGTACCTTCAACACCTGCGCGGTCAAGGCTCCTGGCTTCGGCGATCGCCGCAAGGCCATGCTGCAGGATATGGCCATCCTCACCGGCGGCCAGGTCGTCTCCGATGAGCTGGGCCTGAAGCTCGATTCCATCGACATGGACGTGTTCGGCACCGCCCAGAAGGTCATCGTCTCCAAGGACGAGACCACCATCGTCTCCGGCGGCGGCTCCAAGGAAGACGTGGCTGCCCGCGTCGCCCAAATTCGTTCCGAGATCGACAACACCGATTCCGATTATGATCGCGAGAAGCTGCAGGAGCGTCTCGCCAAGCTCGCCGGCGGCGTGGCCGTCATCAAGGTGGGCGCCGCGACCGAAGTCGAGGCCAAGGAACGCAAGCATCGCATCGAGGACGCCGTGCGCAACGCCAAGGCAGCCGTCGAAGAGGGTCTGGTGCCCGGTGGCGGTGTGGCGCTCGTGCAGGCCGCTAAGAAGGCCGAGAAGAGCGAGGCTTTGGCTTCGCTGACCGGCGAAGAGGCGACCGGTGCGGCCATCGTCTTCCGTGCCGTCGAGGCTCCGATCAAGCAGATCGCCGAGAACTCCGGTGTCTCCGGTGACGTGGTCTTCAACAAGGTGCGTGAGCTGCCGGAAGGCCAGGGCTTCAACGCCGCCACGAACACCTTCGAAGATCTGATGGCCGCCGGCGTCACCGACCCGGTCAAGGTCACCCGTTCCGCTCTGCAGAACGCCGCTTCCATTGCCGGCCTGTTCCTGACCACTGAGGCTGTGGTGGCCAACAAGCCGGAGCCGAAGACAGTGGCTCCTGCCCAGGGCGCTGACATGGGCTACTGATCCAAACGGTCACAAGCGTCACACATTCACGTGAAACGACGCAAGTGATATATATGGATGCTTCAGGGGCGTCGACGGGAAACCGCCGGCGCCCCTGAAGCGTTATGGAGCAGCTGTCGAAGGTGTACCGGCGATGAGCGTACGCTGCCGGTGATACGCCCTCGACACCGCCGTAGCCATGCGTTTCGCTGCAATGTCGGCGATACTGCGCGGCAGACGACGACACTAGACACCGTCGCGCACGCAATCGTGACACTCACCGCGTGTAGCGCAGCCTCTCGCGATGCAAGCCGTCGCTACAGTCCTGCGCCGTCACGATATCGTGAACAATCGCGAAGCCTGAGCTTCGGCATCGGCGTATACGTTCGACGCTTGCGTCAGCGACATGCCGATCGCCTCCAGCGACGCGTCCATCTGCTGCTGCGCGGCCCGCCATTGCCTGATGACCCCGGCGAACTGTGCGGACGCCGAGCCGCTCCACACGCTGTTGAGCCCCTCAAGATTCGCGTACATGCCTTGGACGGCTTGTCTGATCTGCTCGATGGAAGAGCGCACCGCTGCGCTTGAGGACTGAATCTGTTCCGAATCGACTTGGTACTGTGCCATGGACGTTCCTTTCTTGTCTTTCCTGACATGATTCACGCCTTGCGGCGTTGGCGGTCGGCGGACCGTACGTCCCCCGTTTGGTGCAGCCGACCGCTACAGTGGACAATATGCGGTTTTTGAACATGTCTCACGTCCGTACGGCAAATGTGGTCAAAAGACGACAGCCGCAGCAGACGGCCATATGGTGGCAGCGCGCGCTCGCGACGCTCGTTGCGGTGTTCTTCGTTTTCGCGGTGGCGGCGCTGCCGATGTGCGCCGAAGCAGATGACGCGTCGAGCCCCAGCCCATCCGCATCGTCGTCTTCCTCTTCCTCATCCTCGTCGGATACCTCATCGGGCGCCACCTTGAGCGCCGACATCACCGACCCGAACAACCTGCTCGGCGAGAACGCCACCAGCGTGACCGATATGATTACGAAAACGAAGAACGAATACGGCGTTTCGGTGCGTTTGCTGTATCTGGACAGTTTCGGGACAAAAACGAAGCCCACGACATGGGCGAGCACCTTGCTGCAGTCGACCAGTCCGTCGCCTAACACTGTATTGCTGGCGGTCGCCAGCGCGGATGGCAACCTCGTCGTCGCGGTGTCGAACAATTCGGATAAGTGGCTCAAAGATCAGAAATCCGTAGATGCGTTGTCGGAAGCCGCCCTGGGGCCACTGACCGCCAAAAAAGGTGCCCCTGACTGGTCGGGCTCGGCCATTGCGATGATGAACGAAATCGGCAAGCTCAAGGAGACATCGACGTCGGGGGACACGAAGGATTTCTCCATCGGGCTATTTGTAGGTGTGGCGCTGCTGCTGGTCGCCTTGGTCGTGGTGATTATCGTGCTTGCACGTAATGCGAAAGGCGCTCACAGCAAGGGAGGCAAGCAGGACCGATCGCGCAAGGCGATGCGCCGCCGCGACGCAAAGCGATTAAAGCGGGGGAAGCGATCAGAGCGGCGAACGCCATCGAATCGTCATAGCGATACATCGAAGCATGTGCGTCCCTCCTACCGCCACACGGGTTCTATGATCGACGGCGAACCGCAAGAAGATCCGCAGGCGTCGGAATCGGAAGCACCGTTGGAGAACCGAACAGAAAACCGCGCCGAACGCCGACCTGACCTTGGTGACACCGGCGCCGAAGCCCACACGTCAGCTGCATCGGAATCGGGCTCCCGGCGGTGGATGAATATCTGAAGCGATTTTCTCAGCAAGTTGCAGAACATTCTCAGGAAACACGAAGACAAAAGAGGAATGCTAGGAAGCATGAGCAAACCAATTGAAGCATCCATCGTAGTTGTCGACGACGAGCCCTCCATCCGCGACTTGCTCGTCGCCTCCCTGCATTTCGCAGGATTCGAAGTGAACACCGCGGCTTCGGGCTCGGAGGCGATCGAGGCCATCGAGAAAGTGCACCCCGACCTCATCGTACTCGACGTCATGCTCCCTGACATCGACGGATTCACCGTGACGCGCCGCATCCGGCAGGAGGGCATCGACTCGCCGGTGCTATTCCTCACCGCACGCGACGACACCCAAGACAAGGTCATGGGCCTGACCGTCGGCGGCGACGACTACGTCACCAAACCGTTCAGCCTCGAGGAGGTTGTGGCGCGCATCCGCGCGATTCTGCGCCGCACCAGCCATCAGGAAGCAGATGACCCGATCATCCGCGTCGGCGACCTCGAAATCAACGAGGACTCCCATGACGTGACCCGCGCCGGAGTGCAGGTGGACCTGAGCCCGACTGAATACAAGCTGTTGCGCTACCTCATGGACAACGAGGGGCGCGTGCTGTCGAAAACCCAGATCCTCGACCATGTGTGGCAGTACGACTGGGGTGGGGACGCCGCAATCGTCGAATCCTACATCTCCTACCTGCGCAAGAAGATCGACGGCGTGGTCGTGGAGGATGAAAACGGCGAGAAGCACAAGGTCACCCCGCTGATTGAGACCAAGCGAGGCATCGGATACATGATTCGCGCGCCCAAGACGGCGAAGAAAGACGCCTGATGCCGCTCCATCCAGGAAACACACCGAAGGAATCCCCGCAATGCGTTGCAGCCGCAGGCGGGGATTCCGCGTCAACGACAACACGGAAGGCACCTGCTATGCCCGCAAGTTCAGCGCAGACAAGTGCGCCCGGCGACGCGTCCGGCACGACACGGGACGAAAGCGGACAGCCTGCCAGCCAGGCCAGATACAGCAGGCTTCCTAAGCCGATTGCGGCCATCGCACGCGCAATGGACACCGTGCGCGACATGCTGGTCCATCGTTTCGACGCCATCCCGCTGAGCACCAAACTGCTGGCGTGCATGATGGTCCTGCTGACCGTATGCGCCGCGGGCATCACCTTCTCGATCAAGGAGCTCGTAGGCAACTATCTGTTGCAGAAAACCGACAACCAACTCGCAGAGCAGGCGCAACTGGTCTACGACAACATCGACGGGTTGCGCAGCAAGGACAGCAGCGAACAGGGCAGCGTAGGCCCGAACGACTACTTCATGCAGATTCGCGACACAAACTACCACATCCTCAACACGCCGCTCGTTCCGGTGATGCGGGAGAACGTCATCTCGGTGCCTGATCTGCCGCCGGACGGGTCGATGGGCGATGTGAAAATCGGTCAGCCGTTCACCACCTCTGCCATCGTGCGCACGAGTACCAGCTCGGTCAGCCGTACCACGTTGCAGGCGGCCAACGCCCCGTGGAGGGTGCTCGCCCTGTCGTGGGGCAAGAAAGCCGAGGACGGCAGCGCGCAGATCAAGGGCGTGATCTATATCGGCCTGTCGCTGAGCGACCAGATCGACACCGTGAATACCCTCACGAAATACTGCACGCTGGTGAGCATTGCCATCGTGCTGATCGGCGCTGTCATCGCGACCATCCTGATTCAAAGTACGCTCGCACCGCTCAAACGCATCGAGAAAACCGCAGCAAAAATCGCTGCAGGTGATTTGAGCCAGCGCGTTCCGAGTGCCCCGGAGAACACGGAAGTCGGCTCCCTTGCCGCATCGTTGAACACCATGCTCGCGCGTATCGAGCAAAGCTTCAACGAGCAGCAGGAAACGACCGAGAAGATGAAACGCTTCGTCTCCGACGCCAGCCACGAGCTGCGCACCCCGCTTGCCGCGATCCACGGGTACGCCGAGTTGTACACGCTGCAGCGCAACATGCCGGGGGCGTTGGAACGCGCCGACGAGTCGATCAGTCATATCGAGGCGTCAAGCGCCCGCATGACCGTGCTGGTCGAGGATCTGCTTTCGCTTGCACGGCTTGATGAAGGCCGTGGCATCGACGTCACCCAGCAGGTGAACATCACGTCCCAGCTGACTGACGCGTGCGACGACTTGCATGCGCTCGACCCCCAGCGTGGCATCACCAAAGGCGTGCTTGCGCTGAGGCATGGCGGCGACAGACAGGGTACATGGCTCGCGTTCAGCCCCGGCGAGATGCCGTCGATCACCCTTACGGGCGACGGTTCGCGGTTGCGGCAGGTCATCACCAATATCGTGGGCAACATCCATCGGTACACGCCGTCCGATTCGCCCGTTGAAGTCGCGTTGAGCATGCTGCATGCGTCCATCACCCCGCAGCAGCTGGCCCATCTGTCGTCGAACGCCAAGGGACTCACATCCTTCCTTGAGGCGGCTGAAGTCGGGCAAAGCGTACAATCGGGCATGCTCTATGTGGTCATTCGTTTCTCTGATCACGGACCCGGCGTGCCGGAAGCCTCGCAATCGCAGATTTTCGAGCGGTTCTACACCGCCAATCCGTCCCGTGCGAGGCAGAAAGGCGGCACCGGACTGGGCATGGCGATCGCGCAGTCAGTGGTCAAAGCGCACCACGGTCTGATCAGCGCAACCACGACGCCCGGAGGCGGCTTGACGCTGACGGTGGTTCTGCCAATTGACCCCAACCAAACCAGAACGCCGATGCAACGCCCGCAGCAGCCGGCGCAGACCCGCGAACGAGGCAAAGAACGCAAGCCGTCCAAGGGCCGGAAAGACAAATCATCGCCGTCCGACGAGAAGTGACATTGCCCACAGCCGATACGGAAGGCTATGCGGTAAACTGATATGCTGGTTCAATGACGGCAGGCGCGGCTTGCCTTGGTATGGAGTAGGAGAGGTGTGCTTATGCCCACGGGACGGGTGCGTTGGTTTGATGCGAACAAAGGTTACGGCTTCATCGCCACGGATCAGGGCAAGGACGTGTTCCTGCCCGCCGCGGCGCTGCCTCAAGGTACGACGACGCTGCGCAAGGGCGTGAAGGTCGAATTCTCCGTGATCGACGGGCACAAGGGACCGCAGGCGATGGGCGTCAAGCCGATTGCCGCGGGCCCGTCGCTGGTCAAGGCCACCAGGCCGAAGCCTGACGACATGGCCGCCATCGTGGAGGATCTGATCAAGCTGCTTGACAAGGCGGGCAACGATTTGCGGCGTCACCACTATCCTTCGCCGGCGGACAGCAAGAAGCTCGCGACGGTGATGCGTGCGGTTGCAGACGACTTCGACGTACAGGAATGATGAGCATGCAGACAATTGAGAATCCGCAGGACGAGCCTGAGACGCCACGGATTGACCCCAAGTCGCTCGCCCGGTCGGTGGCCATGACCGTGGCCGACGAGCCGGACCAGGTCGGGCGGTTGACTCGTTCAATCGACGAGGACGATCATGTCACGGATTTCCGTTTCGAATCCAAGAAACGGGGATACGAAGGCTGGGAATGGTCGGTGACGCTGTATCACGACACCGATATCGACGAGTGGACGGTCAACGAATCCTCGCTCGTGCCTACGGATCAAGCCTTGATGCCGCCGGCATGGGTGCCGTGGAAAGATCGTTTGCTGCCCACCGACTTGTCGGTGACCGATTCGATTGGGACCGAGCCGGACGATTCCCGGCTCGAGGACGGTTTCCGTCGTACTGAGCCGTCCGCGGCTGCGCCGACACCCGATGCTGATCAGGCACAGGCCAAGGAGCAGGGTGAAGATGGGCGGACACAAGCCGAAGACGATGTATCCGTACAAACTGGGGATACGACGGACAACCCCGAGGACGCATCGGTGACTTCCGCACAGGACCTTGAGGACAGCGTCGAGGAATTCATGTTGTCCCGCCGTCACGTACTCAGCCCGCTGGGACGAGACCAGACCGCAAAACGCTGGTATGAAGGTCCTCACGGCCCCAAGGCGCTGTCCACGAAAACGGCGGCCGGCAATCTGTGCTCGACATGCGGGTTCTTCGTACCACTCAAAGGTGATTTCGACCGGATGTTCGGCGTTTGCGCGAACAAGTGGAGCCCCGACGACGGCCGTGTCGTCTCGCTTGACCACGGGTGCGGGGAGCATTCGGAAATCGATCCGCCGCAGCCGTCGCATCTGTGGGTGCAATCCAAACCCGCCTACGACGACATGCATATCGATGTCATCGCTCAGTCTCCGCGCGAGGAGCGTGGCCAGGTCGAGCTGCTTGAAGAGGCCAGCGAAGTCGATATCGACAACAACACCGTCGAGGATGACGAGACGGATAGCGAGGAACGCGATGACACCCAGCAGACCCCGCAGGTCGAATCGGTGATCACCGTGGACGATTTGGAAGCGGCAGGGTTCCCCGAGACCGATCACGGTGACGACGGTGACGATGATGACGATGCGGCTGACGACACCGCTGACACCGCCGAAGCCGCTGGCAACGCTGGCACCGCTCAGAACGCGGAAAACACTGACGCCGGTGATGTGGCTCAGACAGCGGAAGTTGTACCATCCGACGGCAGGAAGCAAAACGACGATACGGAGACATCGGATGATGCCGCGGAAACCGGCAACGCCAAGTCCGCCGCCTATGGCGATACCGACGATACCGCGAATCCGACTGATGCTACCGGCGCCGACGGCAACGGGGGCAACCCCCAAAGCGCCGATTGAGCCGGCTTGACCGTTTCGCTTAGAGTAAGGGCCGCCTTCCGCCCAGGAATGTGAATCCTGCGGACCGGCGGCCCTTGTCGTATCTGTACGGTCTATCCGCACAGCGCGCGGCCGGGAACACTCAGTGCACGACCGTCACCGTGCATTCGGCGAAATTCACGAGCTGACGAGAAACCGAGCCGAGGAAATGGGCGTCCAGACCGCTCAACCCGCGCGACCCGACCACCAGATGGCTTGCGTAGCGTGAAGCGCTGATGAGCCCCTTCGCTGCGGGGATGTGGAACGCATTCGCATGGACGTCCACCGTGTCAGGGATATGCGCTTGCGCGACGACATCGTCAAGCAACTGTTGCGCGCGCTGCTGGTCCACCGACATCGGCGCGACCGCGTTCTCATAGCCTGGAACAGTGTCCAGATCCTTGAGCTGCCAGCAGAACAGGATATGCAGCGGCGCCCCATGGATGCGCGCCTCATCGACGGCGAACGCCAGCGCGCGTTTCGAGATGGAGGAGCCATCAATACCCACGACAACCGGCTTGCTGCGGTTGTCACCGACAACCGGCGGCTGCGCGTAGTGCACGGTCGAATCTCCCGGAGTCAGCGAATTGGCAATGGCGTCCTGCACATCGGCTTCCTCGTCGCTGGCGAACCGCACGACTGTGACCGGAACCTTCGCTTCCTCCGCCAGCGAAGCGGACAGCGATCCCAGGAACCAACGGGCAACACGATTGAGCGACCGGCGGCCGACGACAATCTGCTGCGCGTTCGACCCGAGCTCGAGCAGCGCATGCGTGCCGGTGGCCCGAACCGAAGTGAGTTTGAGCTTTTCAGGATCGAAATCCATGTCAGCGCCCGCCCTGTCAACCCAGTCGCGCAGCCGGGCCGTCATCTGCTCGCGTGCGTCTTTCCACGCGTCATCGGTTTCAGGTTTCGCGCCCATATCCCACGAATGGGTCCATCCGAATACCGCATTGACATGCTGTCCAGTCAGTGAGGCTTCGCTCAAGGCCCAGCGCAACGCGGCGAATGATTCGTCAGAACCGTCCACGCCGACGACGATGTCGGCCTCGCGGCCGGTGACCTGTCCAAGATTGTCCGTCATTTCATCCTCCTTGAGGCGGCTTATGAGGAAGCTTACACTGCCAAGCATATCGTCTTGTTTGCGTTGATAGCGCAATTGCCACGCATGAGGGAAGAAACGTCACCGCGAATCTGTAAAGTGAAGTGGACAAACAACAGTGGAAGGACAAGCATGTTCGAACGGTTTACAGACCGTGCACGGCGCGTGATCGTGTTGGCGCAGGAAGAGGCTCGCTCCCTGCAGCACAACTACATCGGCACCGAACATCTGCTGCTCGGCCTGATTCGCGAGGGCGAGGGCGTGGCCGCAAAGGCGCTCGCCTCCAAGGGCGTGAATCTGCAGGACACCCGCAAGCAGGTTGAGGAGATGATCGGCAAGGGCAATGCGTCGCCCAACGGCCACATCCCATTCACCCCACACGCCAAGCAGGTGCTTGAGCTGAGTCTGCGCGAGGCGCTGCAGTTGGGGCACAGCTATATCGGCACGGAGCACATCCTGCTCGGCCTGATTCGCGAGGGCGAGGGCGTCGGCACGCAGGTACTCATCAAGATGGATGTCGATCTGGGTGAGCTGCGCAGCACGGTCATCGATATGATCCGCGGCAATTCAACCGGCCCGGATACCGACAACAAGGGCGAACTGGCGAATGCCGGCGGCGTCCAGGACAAGCGTGGGCAGACCGGCTCAGCGATTCTCGATCAATTCGGCCGCAACCTGACCGCCGAAGCCGCGGAAGGCAAGCTTGACCCGGTGATTGGCCGTTCCGCGGAAATCGAACGTGTCATGGTCGTGCTGTCCCGCCGCACCAAGAACAATCCGGTGCTGATTGGCGAGCCTGGCGTCGGCAAGACCGCTGTCGTCGAGGGGCTTGCGCAGAAGATCGTCGCGGGCGATGTGCCTGAAACACTTAAGGACAAGCAGGTTTATTCCCTTGATCTGGGCTCCATGGTGGCCGGTTCGCGCTATCGCGGTGATTTCGAAGAGCGCCTGAAGAAAGTGCTCAAGGAAATCAAGACCCGCGGGGATATCGTCCTGTTCATCGACGAAATCCACACGATTGTCGGCGCCGGTAGTGCCGACGGTGCCTTGGGCGCGTCCGACATGCTTAAGCCGATGCTCGCGCGCGGCGAACTGCAGACCATTGGCGCGACAACGACCGAGGAATACCGCAAGTACATCGAAAAGGACGCGGCGCTGGAACGCCGTTTCCAGCCGATTCAGGTCCACGAGCCTTCGATTGCCGAGACAATCGAGATTCTCAAGGGTCTGCGTTCGCGGTACGAGAACCATCATCATGTGACCATCACTGATGGCGCGTTGCAGGCCGCCGCTGAGCTGTCCGCACGCTACATCCAGGACCGTCACCTGCCGGACAAGGCGATCGATCTGATCGACGAGGCCGGTGCGCGGCTGCGGATCAAGCGTCTGACGGCCCCACCAGAGCTCAAGGATCTTGACGCGCAGGTCGCCAAGGTGTCCGCTGAGAAGGACGAAGCCATCAAGAAGCAGGACTTCGAGAAGGCCGCAGAACTGCGTGACAGTCAGGAGAAGCTGGAAGCCGAGCGCAAAGAGAAGGAATCCTCGTGGCGCGAAGGCGAATCCAACGTGAAGATGGAAGTGAACGAGGAGGTCATTGCCCAGGTCGTGGCCAGCACGACGGGTATCCCGGTCTTCAAGCTCACCCAGGCGGAATCCAAGAAGCTGCTCAACATGGAAGCCGAGTTGCACAAGCGCATCATTGGCCAGGACGAAGCGGTTTCCGCGCTCGCCCGGTCCATCAGGCGTACGCGTGTCGGCCTGAAAAATCCTAAGCGTCCGGCAGGTTCCTTCATCTTCGCCGGTCCGACCGGTGTCGGCAAGACGGAGCTCGCCAAGACCTTGGCGCAGTTCTTGTTCGATGATGAGGACGCGTTGATCCGCGTCGACATGTCCGAGTTCTCCGAGAAGTACGCCGCATCCCGTCTGTTCGGCGCGCCTCCGGGGTATGTCGGGTACGAGGAGGGCGGCGAGCTCACCGAGAAGGTGCGCCGCAAGCCGTTCTCCGTCGTACTGTTCGACGAGATCGAGAAGGCTCACCCCGACATCTTCAACACCCTGCTTCAGGTACTTGACGATGGTCATCTGACCGATGGCCAGGGTCGCAAGGTGGACTTCAAGAACACGATCATCATCCTGACCACCAACCTGGGCACACGCAATATCGCCAAGGCAGCGAACACGGGCTTCAACCTCGGTTCGGACACCGAGACGAGCTACGACCGCATGAAGGAGCAGGTGTACAGCGAACTCAAGGAACAGTTCCGTCCCGAGTTCCTCAACCGCCTTGATGACATCATCGTGTTCCGTCAGCTCACCGAGCCGCAGGTGCGTCAGATCGTCGATCTGGATGTCAAGCAGCTCAACGACCGTCTGTTTGACCGTCATATGTCGCTCGAACTGACCGACAAGGCCAAGGACCTGCTTGCTGAGAAGGGCTTCGACCCGCTACTCGGCGCACGTCCGCTGCGCCGTGTGATCCAGCGCGACATCGAGGACGCCATTTCGGAGAAGATTCTCATGGGCGAGTTGCACGACGGCCAGCGTGTGGTCGTGGACGGCGAGGGCGAAGGCATTCTCGGCGATTTCACCTTCACCGGAGAGGAATTCTCTGAAGGTGACGACGCCGGCAATCCGGATGCGAAGCTGGTCGGCGCCACGCCGGCACTGGCAACGGATGCGTCAGCACAATCCGGCGATACCGGAGCTGAGGGCAACGGAGACATGCCGTCGTTGTCGTAAATCTGTCCGCGATTGTCGCCACTGTTGAGGGGTGGTCCTGCACGGTTTGCAGGGCCACCCCTCTTGCGTTGTCTCACTGCGTTGTGCCGCCGCGTAGCGCCAATGGCAACAGTCACGTCACCTCGTTGTCGTCATCGAACCGGTGACTCCGAGGCATCTCGACCAGGCTATCGTGTGGAATAGGGTAGGGCAGTGGAGGGCAGGACTGCTTGGCTGATAAGCAAATCGCCGGAATCCCGACACTTGCGGGATTCCGGCGATTCGCGCACGTTCGGTTGGCAGCCGACTACTTGATGGCGTTCAGCCACTGCTCCTTGGTTGCCTTCTCGGCTTCTAGCTTGGCCTTCTCGGCCGGGTCGGATTCCGCGGCGATCTTGTCGTCAAGCTCCTTGAGCTGGGCGTTGAGCTGCTCTTCGAAGCTGGACTTGCGGGCGTCCGCCTCCGGATCGCTCTTCTTCCATGCAGCGTCTTCAACGGCCTTGATCTGACGATCGACTGCGTCAAGACGGTCTTCGATGCGACGCATGTCCTCGCGCGGCACGTATCCGATCTGGTCCCATTCGCCTTGGATCTCCGCGAGCTTCTGACGAGCCTGCTTCGCGGCCTTCGCGTCGGCGACCGGCACCAGCGCCTCGGCCTTCTTTAGCAGCTCTTCCTTCTTTGCGAGATTCTCCTTCTCGGAAGAATTAATCTGGTCTCGATCGGCCTGACGAGCGTTGAAGAAGGTGTCCGCGGCCTCACGGAACTTCGCCCACAGCGCGTCGTCATCGCTGCGGCCTGCGCGACCGGCTTTCTTCCAACGGTCCATCAGTTCGTTGAACTTGCGGGAGGTTTCCGCCCAGTCGGTGGAATCCTTGATCTCGTTCGCCTCGGCGATGATCGCTTCCTTCTCGGTCTTGGCATGCGCGCGCTCGTTGTCGCGAGCTTGCGCCCACTTGCGACGCTGCTGGTTGAAGGTCGTGCGCGCGGCGGAGAAGCGCTTCCACAGCGCGTCGGCATCGGCACGGTCGATGCGCACAGAATCGCGCTGATGGGCCTGCCATTCGTCGAACAGCGCGCGGAACTTGTCTGCGGTCGAACGCCAGTTCGTGTTGTCGCCCAGTCCGGCGGCGACGGCTTCGGCCTTCTCCACGATTGCCGTACGCTCCTGGACCGCCTTGGCGACGGCTTCTTTGCGGCGGTTCGCGAGTTCTTCCTTCTTCGCGTCGCCGTCCTTCTTGAGCTGCTCGAATTGTGCACGCAGTTCGGCGACATCGCCCACGACAGCGGGTTCCTTGGTCTCTTCACCTAGCAGCTTGACCGATTCGTCGATCTCGTGGGGCTTGATGGTGTTGGACTTCAGCCGGTTGGCGAAGACATCGAGCTTCTCCTTCAAATCGAGGAACCGGCGGGCATACAAGGCGAGTGCCTCTTCCTTTGAGGCGTCGGGGAACTGGCCGACTTCGCGCTCGCCGTCTCCGTCCTTGACGTACACGGTGCCGTTGTCGTCAACATGTCCGAAGGACTCGGCCTGCTTGACATCCTCATCCGAATACGCAACGTGCGCCGCGGGAGCCGCGTTGTGATGTGCCGGCTTCTTCTTGGCGAACGCCGCGGGCGACAACGCGTGATGCTTGATGTTGGCAGGAGAGGGGACCGCTGTTGGCTCGGCGCCGGTTTGCGGTTGCGGGGTAGTCTTCGTCGTCTGCCCCGCGTTTTCGGTGGTGTTCTTTGGTTCGGTGACGTTTTCGTCGGCCATGGCCAGCTCCTTAAGCTCATGTAGTGAGGTGTCGCGGGTCGCATGAGGTCGTATGAGACGGTGCCGCATGTTTTCCACAACTTCACTTATTATAGGGAATCGTGGCTAAAGGCGCATCAATTTCAGGATTTCCAGAGTGGCTCCCCTCTGAACGTGTTGTGGAGCGGCGTGTCATCGACACGCTCCGTAGGGTTTTCGAGCTCAATGGCTTCATCGGCATTGAGACGCGCGCCGTTGAAACTGGCGCGAGTCTGCTGAAGAAAGGCGAAACCAGCAAGGAGATCTACCTGCTGTCGCGTCTTCAGGAAGTCGGCCATGAATCCGACACGCCGATTGAGGAGCGTCTTGGTCTGCACTTCGATTTGACGGTGCCGCTGAGCCGGTATGTGGTCGAGCATTCCGGCACGCTGGCGTTCCCGTTCAAGCGTTGGCAGATTCAGAAGGTCTGGCGTGGCGAGCGCCCGCAGGAGGGCCGCTTCCGTGAATTTGTCCAGGCTGATATCGACGTGGTCGGCAATGGCGATTTGCCTGAGCATTACGAGGTCGAGCTGCCGCTGGTCATGGTCAGCGCGTTGGAGCAGCTGCGCGAGTTCGGCCTGCCGAAAGCGATCGTGCATGCGAACAACCGCAAGCTGTCTGAAGGCTTCTACCGTGGGCTCGGTCTGACTGACATCGAAGGCGTGCTGCGCGAGATCGACAAGCTTGACAAGATCGGCGCCGACGAGGTCGCGCGTCTGTTGGTCGAAGGCTGTGGCGCGAACGAGGCTCAGGCGCGTGCCTGCCTGGAGCTTGCCGAGTTGACGGCAGCCGATGGCAAGGAGCTTGCCGAGAAGTTCGACGCGCTGTGCGCCAAGCATGGCATCGCGACTGACAGCGAGGCTTGCGCACTGGCCCGCCAGGGGCTCGATACGCTTGCGATGATCGTCGACGAGGCGGCTCGCATCCGTCCCGGCTCGGTTATTGCCGACCTCAAGATTGCCCGCGGTCTGGATTATTACACCGGTTCCGTGTACGAGACCTTCCTTGACGGCGCCGATTCGCTCGGTTCCATCTGCTCGGGCGGCCGCTACGACAATCTTGCCTCCCAGGGCAGCAAGCGCTACCCGGGCGTCGGTCTGTCCATCGGTCTGTCCCGCTTGGTGTCCTACATGCTGCACACAGCGGGAGCGCATGCCTCACGCATCTCCCCGGCTGCGGTCATGGTCGCGGTGTGGAATGAGGACGACCGTCCGGCCGCCAACGCGATCGCCAATCAGCTGCGTTCCCGCGGCATCGCGGCCGACGTCGCGCCGACTGCGGCGAAACTCGGCAAGCAGATCAAGTACGCCGACAAACTGGGCATCCCGTACGTGTGGTTCCCTGCGGCGGCGAGCGAGGACGGCGAAGCCAAGGGCGACGAGGTCAAGAACATCATCACCGGCGACCAGACCCCGGCCGATGCCAAGTCGTGGGAGCCGGATACTGTGTATGCCCGGCAAACTGTCAACCTGTAAACAAGACTGAAATGCTTGGAAAACCCGGTTTTCCGCCGATTTCTGAGGACTTGACAAGAATAGAGGAAGCATGAGCCAGACGGCTTACAGAACACATCATGCCACGGAAGTGACCGAGGCGCTGGTCGGGCAGAAGGTCACGCTCGCCGGTTGGGTCGATCGTCGTCGCGACCACGGTGGTGTGGCGTTCATCGATTTGCGCGACAACACCGGTCTCGTGCAGATCGTCATCTATGATGAGGAAATCGCGCGTCCGCTGCGCAGCGAATTCGTCATCCAGGTCACCGGCGAGGTCCGCCTGCGCCCGGACGGCAATGAGAACACGCATCTGGCCACAGGCAAGATCGAGGTCGTCGTCGAGGATCTCAAGGTGCTCGCCAAGGCCGACGCCCTGCCGTTCCAGGTGTCCACCGCGCTCGAGAACGAGTCCGAGAACAAGCTTCCGGGCGAGGACGTGCGCCTGAAGTACCGCTATCTCGATTTGCGCCGCCCGCAGATGCAGCGCAACCTGAAGCTGCGTTCCGATATGACGAAGGCCGCGCGCCACGCGCTTGAGGACATGGACTTCACCGAGGTGGAGACCCCGACCTTCATCAAGTCCACTCCTGAAGGCGCCCGCGACTTCCTCGTGCCTGCCCGCTTGGTGCCGGGCTCCTGGTATGCGCTGCCGCAAAGCCCGCAGCTGCTCAAGCAGCTGCTCATGGTCGGCGGTGTTGAGCGATACTACCAGCTGGCGCGCTGCTACCGGGACGAGGACTTCCGTGCGGACCGTCAGCCGGAGTTCACCCAGCTCGATATGGAAATGAGCTATGTCGACCAGGAAGACGTCATCGCGATGGCTGAGAAGGTCATCCAGGCGATCTGGAAGACCCGCGGCTATGACATCAAGCTTCCGCTGCCTCGCATCTCCTGGAAGGATGCGATGGACAAGTACGGTTCTGACAAGCCTGATCTGCGGTTCGGCAATCAGCTCATCGAACTGACCGACTACTTCAAGGACACGCCGTTCCGCGTGTTCCAGGCCCCGTATGTCGGCGCGGTGCTGTTCAAGGGCGGTGCTTCGACTCCTCGCCGTCAGTTCGACGCGTGGCAGGAGTGGGCGCGCCAGCGTGGCGCGAAGGGCCTTGCCTATGTGCAGTTCACCGAAGACGGCGAGCTGAAGGGGCCGGTCGCCAAGAACCTGTCCGAGCAGGAGCGCAATGGCCTCAAGGAGGCTGTGGGCGCTGAGGACGGCGACGCGGTGTTCTTCGCCGCTGGCGCCCGTGAATCCTCCCAGCTGCTGCTGGGTGCGGCTCGTGTCGAACTTGCCCGTCGTGCCGGCCTGTTGCATCCGGACGAGTTCGCGTTTACGTGGGTTGTCGACTTCCCGCTGTTCAAGCCGACCGATGATCCGGATGACGATGATGTGGCAGTCGGCCACTCCAAGTGGACTTCGATGCATCACCCGTTCACCATGCCGAGCGCTGATTGGATCGACAAGTTCGACAAGGATCCGGAACATGCGATGAGCGATTCGTATGACATCGTGTGCAATGGCGAGGAAATGGGCGGCGGTTCCGTGCGTATCCACCGCGTGGATATCCAGGACCGTGTGCTCAACGTGCTGGGCATCGGCAAAGAAGAGGCCGAGGAGAAGTTCGGCTTCCTGCTCGAGGCCTTCAAGTACGGCGCCCCACCGCACGCGGGTATCGCGCTCGGCTGGGATCGTACGGTGTCCCTGCTCGCCGGTGCCGATTCCATCCGCGATGTCATCGCCTTCCCGAAGGCAGGTGGCGGCCGCGACCCGCTGACCGGCGCCCCTGCCCCGATCTCGGACGAGCAGCGCGCCGAAACAGGTGTCGACTACGACCCCGAGGAGGACGAGGACTGAGCCCTCGCATCCGGCATGTGCCCGGCTGAGCCTTGGACGGCAGCAGGCAGGCGAATACGTCCGCCGGCTGCCCATACCACGGGTGGTGATGCTGTGGGCGCGAAAAATTAACGTCCAAGAAACATGATGCCCTGTTCCGCGCAATGGTGCGGAACAGGGCATCTGCGTTCCAGCGAACGGCAGCACCGCCAGCAGGTGCGGGAACAATTTTGCGGGACGCCTCCTGACTTTGTGCCTTGAACCGGTTAGACTGGCATGCATGTTAGAAATCCAAGAACAAGAAACCGCGAATTCTGCCGTTCCACAGGCGCAGGACACGCATCCGCTGGTCGAATTGACCCATGTCGAGAAGCATTTCGGTCACCTGCACGTGCTCAAGGACATCAATCTCACTGTCAACAAAGGTGAGGTGCTGGTTGTCGTCGGGCCGTCAGGTTCTGGCAAATCCACAATGTGCCGCACCATCAACCGTCTCGAAACCATCGATTCGGGCGATATCCGCATCGACGGCAAACCGTTGCCGCAGGAAGGCAAGGAGCTTGCCGCCCTGCGCGCCGAGGTCGGCATGGTGTTCCAGTCCTTCAACCTGTTCGCCAACAAGACGATCCTCGACAATGTCACGCTCTCCCCGATCAAAGTGCGTCATATGCCCAAGGATGAGGCGGAGAACCTCGCCATGGACCTGCTCGCACGCGTCGGCGTGGACTCGCAGGCTGAGAAGATGCCGGCGCAGCTGTCCGGCGGCCAGCAGCAGCGCGTCGCCATCGCCCGGGCGCTCGCGATGAAACCGAAGGTCATGCTGTTCGACGAGCCGACCTCGGCGCTCGACCCGGAAATGGTCAATGAAGTGCTTGATGTGATGACCGAACTGGCTCATGAGGGCATGACCATGATTTGCGTGACTCATGAGATGGGGTTCGCCCGCAACGTGGCCGACCGTGTCGTATTCATGGCGGACGGCAAGATCCTTGAATCAGGCACGCCGGACGAGTTCTTCGAACACCCCAAGACCGACCGGGCCAAGGACTTCCTGTCGAAGATCCTCACCCACTGACCATCACGCTCCATCGGTGCGGGGCCGCCCTGCGGGGATGAGGGCGCAGACGCCGGTGGCACCAAGGAAAAGGCATTATGAACAAGAGATTGAGCAGTATGGCCGGGCGTATCGCGCGCACGGCCGTGGCGGCCGTATGCACGGTCGCGTGTGTGCTGTCCGTCGCCGCCTGCGGCGCGGACGACGAGGCGGGCAAGATCCGTATCGGCATCAAATTCGACCAGCCTGGCTTGGGCTTCAAGAAGTCCGGCACGTATGTCGGCTTCGATGTCGATGTTGCGAAATACATCGCTAAAAGCCTCGGCTATTCCGAGGACCAGATCATCTGGAAGGAAGCGCCGTCCAAGCAGCGCGAGGCAATGATCCAGAACGGCGATGTCGATATGATCCTCGCCACGTATTCCATCACCGATGACCGCAAACGCGTGGTCTCCTTCGCCGGCCCGTATTTCGTCGCCGGGCAGGACCTGCTGGTACGCAAAGGCGAAACCGGTATCAACGGGCCGCAGGACCTCAACGGCAAGCGCCTGTGCTCGGTGACCGGTTCGACTTCCGCTGTCACGGTCAAAGAGCGGTTCGCCAGCAAGGTGCAGCTTATGGAGCAGCCCGGGTACGCCGAATGCGCGACCGCGCTGTTGTCAGGCATCGTAGACGCGGTCACCACGGATGACATCATCCTCGCGGGTCTCGCCTCGGCGTCCCGCGGCAGGTTGCGAGTCATCGGCAAGCCGTTCACCGTCGAGCGTTATGGCGTCGGCATCAAAAAGGGCGATACGAAACTCGCGTCGCAAATCAACAACGCCATCACCCAGATGATCCAGGACGGCTCCTGGAAACGCGCGATTGACGACAACACCAAGGGCGTCGCCTACACGCCGAACGCCAAATACAACCCGCCGACACCTACGGAAGGGGAGAAGCAATGAACGCATTCGCACAGCTGTTCAGCCAATATGACATCCCTGGCGCATTTCTGGTGAACATCGAGCTGACCCTGTGGTCGGCGCTGTTTTCCACGATTCTCGGCGTGATTCTGCTACTCATGCGGATTTCGCCGATTTCCTCACTGCGCCGGGTCGCCAGCGGATACGTCGAGCTGTTCAAGAACATGCCGTTGACCATCATCATGGTGTTCATGGTGCTCGGCGTGTACGCGCAGCTCAAACTCAGCTTCTCGAATACTTTCGCCACGAACTTCTTCTGGCTGGCCATCACCGGCCTGTCCCTGTATACGGCGGCATTCGTGTGCGAGTCCCTGCGTTCGGGCATCAACACCGTGCCGGTCGGACAGGCCGAAGCCGCGCGCGCCTTGGGACTGAACTTCTGGCAGGCGGCCACGCAGGTCATCCTGCCGCAGGCCATCCGCGGTTCAGTCGCGCCGTTGGGCAACACCTTCATCGCGCTGCTCAAGAACTCCACCGTCGCCGCGGCGGCATCGGTGGCGACGGAAACCTCGACTATGATGAGCGAGATGATCGAATACCACGCCGATCTCATCGTGCCGATCTTCCTGACCTTCGCCTTCGGGTACGTGATTCTCATCATCCCGTTCGGCGCGTTGACCACGTATCTGTCCAACAAGCTCGCGGTACGGAGGTGACCGGTATGGCGAACGCAACAAGCAACAACGACACCAACACTTCGGTCCTGTTCGACGCCCCAGGGCCGCGCGGACGTAAGCGCATCCGTATTGCCAACGCGGTGGCGATCGTCGTCTTTGCCCTTGTGCTCGTGCTCATCCTGATGCGCCTGCACAACCCGCCACAAGGCGAGAACCAGCTCTCTTGGGAGCTGTGGAAACCTGCGCTCGACGCAGAAGCGTGGACCGACTTCTATCTGCCGGGACTGTGGATGACCGTCAAGGCTGCATTCGTCGCAGTGATCGGAGCAGTGCTCTTCGGCATCGTCTTCGGTATCGGGCGTCTGCTGCCGGCGGCCCCGTTGCGCTGGATTTCCGCGGTGATCGTCGAATTCTGCCGCGCGGTGCCTGTGCTCATGATGATGATCTTCTTCTGGCGTCTATTCGCCTTCATGGGCATGGAAAATCCTGCTTACTGGTCGGTCGTCTTGGGACTGGTGCTCTACAACGGCTCCGTGGTCGCCGAACTCGTGCGCTCCGGCGTGGGCAACCTGCCGAACGGGCAGCATGAGGCGGCGCTCGCCCTCGGTCTGACCCGCACGCAGTCCCTCATGCAAGTCGAGGTCCCGCAAGCCATCTATGCGATGCTCCCCGCGGCAGTCACCCAGCTGGTGGTCGTGCTGAAGGATACCGCGCTCGGCTCGATCATCATGTACACCGATCTGCTCCAGGAATCGCGTCGTCTCGGCTCGATGTACTTCAACATCCTGCAGACGCTCGTGGTCGCCGCGGTCATCTACTTCGTGTTGTGCTGGCTGCTGTCTCGACTCGCCGAATGGCTGCCCTCGCGCATGCAGCGCCATACTGCGGCCCCCGCCGAGCCGGAAGTGGTTGCGCCGATTGCAATCATGGACCCATCCAATGTCAACCAGATCGCGGTGGCGAAGGAATCGGACGAACTGCCGCGCGGCGGTGCGCCTCGCACCTATCATGAACATCACCGCGGGTCGAACGCGTCCATCCATGAATGGCAGAAGACCCGGTACATGCAGGGCTACGACGAGAAACACCCGGATGTGGCCCAGCAGCGCCATCATCTCGAGGTTGCCTTGCCCGGCATACCAGGTACCCACAAGAAGCGGGACAGTGATGCGGGGCAAGGTGGTGAAGGTCGCGACGACGCCAGACGCGCAGACTGACCGACATCTGACATCAGTATGCCCGAACATACCGGCACCGGCCCGGTCGGCGGATTCGATATCCCGCCGGCCGGACCGGTGCAGTTGAGCGGCGGTGTCCGTAGGGGAGTGGATGCCACTGTGGACGCCGTCCTTGCCCGTGCCTGACTCCGTCGAATATCGGCGGTGTCTGTGGCCATGAACACCGGCCATAACCAAAGCGTATATGCTGAAGGCCCCGGCAGGCGTTTCCCCACACATCCCCGCGTTATGCTCGCAACCACAATCGCTCGCGAATAGAGCGTAGGCAACAACAGGTACGGACATGAAAGCGAGGATTCCATCGCGGATTTCAAGGCGGCGACCGGCGATCTGGTACTTCACGACTGGCACGGCAGCAAGCTGCTCGCCCAGCCTGTGTTGGATGCGCTGACGCGGTTCACTTCGGAAGGCATCATCGATCCGGCCCAGATCCTCGGTGTCAGCGAAAACCTCGACGAGGAATCGGATACGGATATCTTCTGCCTACGGCATGGGCTCGATCTCGCGCAGGCCGGCAATGTCGTCATCGTCCACACTCATAAGACGCGCAAGGCGCCCCCGCAATTCGCCGCGGCACTGGTCAACGGCGACACGCGGGCCGATCTCAATGGTCTGGTCAAGCACACGCTACAGGTCAGCAAGGTTTCATTTGCCCCTGTGGCCGACGCCACAGCCGCCACCGGTATGGAGTCCGAGGTATGTCGCTGATTGGTTTGCCGGCAGAATGGCCCGTGTTGGTTGACGCGCGCATTCTGGAAACGCCTACACTGTTTATCGGAAGCGGCATACGTCCTTCGAAACTGGTCGTCAACGGCGCACTGTTCGCATACCTTCCCGGTGTGCGTGTCATCGAAGGGCTTGGCAAGCCTCGCGGATAAGCGCGGTGATTCGCCGGTAGGCCTGCTTCCGCACGTATCAGGAGGCATACGATGACAGACACGGCACCACATGCTGCCGAAGGCGGCAAGCAGCGCAACCACGACCACAAGGGCCACGACAAGGATAAAGATAAAGCCAAGGACAAGGACGGCGCCAAGCAGGTCGGCAAGGCGCTGCGCAAGGCCGAGCATCATATCGAGAACCTCGACAAGGGCCCGGATAATGATATCGAACGCCGTCTGGAACGTGCCGACGCGTCGTCCAGGCTGCTCAGTTCAGTGTGGGATGAGTCGCCCTCTGAGCTTCTGCAATTCCATCCGGGAGACCAGCTGACGGACGTCGATGGCGGTTCCACTCCCGGCTTCCCAGGCAACAAGGCACAAGGCGAACGTTTTATCGCCATCAGCTTCGGTGAAATCGCGAGATACCAGCAACTGCTGTACGCAAACGGGACGAAAGGGTCTCCGAGGCGCATGCTCATCGTGTTGCAGGGCATGGATGCCTCCGGCAAGGGCGGAATCGTGCGGCATGTGTTCAGCCAGACCGACCCGATGGGCATCCATTACCACGGCTTCGGCGCTCCGACGGAAGAAGAGCAAGCGCATGATTATCTGTGGCGCGTCCGCCGCGAGCTGCCGAAACCCGGCTGGATTTCGCTGTTCGACCGGTCCCATTACGAGGACATCGTCATGCCGCATATCTACGGCACGTTCCCTGAGGATGTGTGGCGCGCCCGGTACGACCAGGTCAACGAGTTCGAGCATGAGCTCGTGGACAGCGGCTGCACGGTCATCAAGATCTTCCTCGTAATCACCAAAGACAAGCAGAAGGAGCATTTCCTTACGCGTCTGAGTGATCCGACCAAGCACTGGAAGTTCGACGTGAGTGATTTGGACGCCCGAGCCCGGTGGGATGACTACATGGCCGCATGGCAGGAGGTGTTCGAGAAAACCAGCACCCCGGAGGCGCCGTGGTACCTGGTCCCAGCGGACAACCGTTGGTATTCGAGGGCGGTTGTCAGCGAGCTGCTGCGCACGTCGCTGCGGGATATGGGCCTGAGCTGGCCGCCGCTGAACTGCGACGCGGATGCGATGCGCCGCCGGCTCGACGAGGAGTAACGGCCGGGGAGTGGCTCGGCGCGTGGTGTTTGGTGCTTGGGTAACTCCGCCGCCGTGCGACTTTCCGGTTGCACTGTTGCCCGGTACCGCCGCCCGCCTCGCCGATTCCCGTGGTATTTCCCCGTTGTGCGACAACTCGGTAGCACCGCTTCCCAGTACTTATCGTCTGTTCTGCGAGACTCTCCGTATCTCGCCGTTGTGTCCTTGAGAAGTCGCATCCCATTGGAGTGTCTCTTGTCCGATATTGAAATCCGAAGGTGTTCCGTCATCGGGCAATCTGATAGTCGCACGGTGGTCAGTGATCTTCTTCTTGTTCGTGGAAATTGTCGGCATCCCGCTCTCCCCCATCGCCCGCAAGGCACGCCACGCGTTAGACTCAGGGGTATGACGCAGGACGAGCAACGGCTGGATGCCGACGGAACGAACGGGTACGGGTCACTCGGGGTGTTGGCCCCGCACGACGGCGAGCGGCGCAACCTTGACGCCGACGCGATTTTCGATCGCTTCTTCGGCTGGGTGGAGGACACCAAGGGCATCACCCCTTGGCCCCACCAGGAAGAGGCTATCATGGACCTGCTTTCGGGCGACCACGTGATCCTCAACACCCCGACCGGCTCCGGAAAATCGCTGGTCGCGCTCGGTATGCATTTCGCAGCGTTGTGCACCGGTCGCCGCTCGTACTACACCGCGCCGATCAAAGCACTGGTATCCGAGAAGTTCTTCGACCTGGTCGAGGTGTTCGGCAGGGAAAACGTCGGCATGATCACCGGTGACACGCATATCAACGCCGACGCGCCAATCATCTGTTGCACGGCGGAAATCCTTGCGAACCAGGCGCTCAGGGAAGGCGACCAGGCGGACATCGGTTGCGTGGCGATGGACGAATTCCACTATTACGGTGACTCTGAGCGCGGCTGGGCTTGGCAGGTCCCACTGATCACGCTGCCGAACACGCAGTTCCTGCTCATGAGCGCGACGCTCGGCAACGTCGATGCGATCGCCGACCGGCTCGAAGACGCCACCGACACGGATGTCGACATCATCGCCGACGCCCCGCGCCCGGTCCCGCTGACCTACGAATACACCGACAAGCCGCTGCCGGCGACCATCGAGCTGCTGGTCGGCAAGGGCGACACCCCGATCTATATCGTTCACTTCTCGCAGGATGCTGCATTGACCACCGCGCAGGCGCTCGCCAACAGCAATGTCTCCACCAAGGAGCAGCGTCAGGCCATCGCCGAGGCGATGAAGGGCACGAAGTTCACCACGGCCTTCGGCAAGATCCTGCAACGTTTGCTGCGCACCGGTGTCGGCGTGCATCATGCCGGCATGCTCCCGCGATACCGCCGATTGGTCGAGCAGCTCGCCCAGCAGGGCCTGCTTCCGGTGATTTGTGGTACCGATACTTTGGGCGTCGGCATCAATGTGCCGATTCATTCCGTGGTGCTCACCGCGTTGACGAAATTCGACGGTGTCAAGACCCGTCGTCTGCGCGCCCGCGAATTCCACCAGATCGCCGGTCGTGCCGGCCGCATGGGCTTCGATACCGAAGGGCTGGTGGTCGCCGAGGCTCCGGAGTACGAGATCGAGAACGCGCATCAGCTGGCCAAAGCCGGCAATGATCCGAAGAAACTCAAGAAAGTCAAGCGCAAGAAGCCGCCGGAGGGCTTCGTCACATGGAACGAGCACACCTTCAACAAGCTCATTGAAGCGGCCCCCGAGACTCTAGTCCCGCATTTGAAAATCACGCATTCGATGGTGCTCAACGAGGTCGCCCAAGGCGGTGACGCCCGTGCCCGCGTCGACAAGCTCATCGACGACTCCGCGCAGAGCGACGAGCAGAAAGCGCATCTGCACCAGTTGGCGGACGACATCTTCCGCACTATGCTTGACGAGCATTTCATCGAAGCCGTTCCGCGTGACGACGACACCACGGATTACGTGCTTGACGTCGACATGCCTGATGATTTCGCGCTCGACCAGCCGTTGTCCCCGTTCCTTGTTGCCGCGCTCGACCTGCTCGACCCGGATTCGCCCACGTATGCGCTTGACGTCATCTCGATGGTCGAGGCGACGCTCGACGACCCGATGCCGGTGCTTAAAGCCCAGCAACGGCAAGCCCGCGACAAGGCGATGCAGGAGATGAAAGCCGACGACATCGACTATGACGAACGCATGGAACGCCTTCAGGAAATCACCTATCCCAAGCCGCTTGAAGATCTGCTGAATCAGGCTTTTGACACGTACCGCCAGTCGGTGCCGTGGGCGGGCGACTACATGCTCAGACCCAAATCGGTGCTGCGTGACATGGTCGAAACCGCCTCCGATTTCAACGGGTACATCGCCCGGTACAATATCGCCCGCTGCGAGGGCACCCTGTTGCGTTACTTGTCGGACGCCTACCGTTCGCTCGCACGCACGGTTCCGCAGGACATGCTTGACGACCAGCTGCGCGACGTCATCTCCTGGCTTCGCCTTGTCGTCCGGTCCGTCGATTCCAGCCTCGTGGACGAGTGGGAGCATGCCGGCCAGAACGATGAATCCGCGCTTGACACCACCGCTCCGGGTGATCGCGACGCCGTGGTTTCCGACCGTCGCGGGCTCACTGTGCTCATCCGCAACGCCATGTTCCGCCACATCCAGCTTATGGACCTCGACCGCCCCGAAACGCTCGGTGACCTCGACCACGACTGGGGTTACGGCGTTCACGAATGGGAGGATGCGCTCGAAGACTACTATGACGAGCACGACTATGTCGGCATCGACGCTGCCGCCCGCTCGCCGGAATTCTTCATCATCGATGACGCGAACGAACGCAAGGAGCATACGTGGCGTGTCCGACAGATTATCGATGATTCCGATGGCGACCATGACTGGGCGATCGGTGGCACGGTCGATCTCGATGCCACGCAGGAGACTGGCGAGACGGTGTTCGTCGACTATCATGTCGGCCCGATCGGTTCCGACGGCCAGATCGAGGACTGATCGGACCGTGGGGCGATCGCGCATCGCCGGAGTCGAACGATTGTTCGAATTGGAGTAGGGTGGAAGTATGACCGATGATCTGTTCGCCGCGGCCGCCGCGCCTGACGACGTGCTGCGTCCGCTCGCCGTGCGTATGCGTCCCGAGACCCTCGATGAGGTGGTGGGCCAACAGCATGTGCTGGGGGAGGGCTCGCCGCTGCGTCGGCTTGCCGACCCGCAATCGCAGGGCTCATTGACCGCTCCGAGCTCAATCATCTTGTTCGGCCCTCCGGGAGTGGGCAAAACCACGCTCGCCTACATCGTTGCCAAACAATCCGGGCGCGCCTTCGAAGAGCTCTCTGCGGTGACCTCAGGGGTCAAAGACGTGCGTGCGGTCCTCGAACGCGCCCACGAACGGCTTGTCACCTCGCATAAGGAGACCGTCCTGTTCATCGACGAGGTCCATCGTTTCTCGAAATCCCAGCAGGACGCCCTGTTGCCCAGCGTCGAGAACCGTGACGTGACCTTCATCGGGGCCACTACGGAAAACCCGAGCTTCTCGGTCATCAAACCGTTGCTCAGCCGTTCTGTCGTCGTCAAACTCGAATCGCTCGACGACACCGACCTCGGCACGCTCATCGACCGTGCCATCGCCAGCCCACGCGGACTGGAAGGCACCGTCGCCATCGACGATGACGCCCGTGACGAGATCATCCGCATGGGCGGGGGAGATGGGCGCAAAACCCTGACCATCCTCGAGGCGGCCGCAGGTGCGGTCACCGGCGGCAAGCACGCGAAGGATTCAGACAAGCCTGCGGTCATCACCCCGGACATTGTCAGCAGTGTCATGGACGTGGCGACCGTGCGTTATGACAAGCACGGCGACGACCATTACGATGTCATCTCTGCGTTCATCAAATCCATGCGAGGCTCTGACCCGGATGCGGCCATCCACTATCTCGCCCAGATGCTCAGAGCGGGAGAGGACCCGAGATTCATCGCCCGGCGCATCATGATCGCAGCGGCCGAGGAAGTAGGTATGGCCGCCCCGCAGATCCTCCAGGTCACGGTAGCCGCCGCGCAGGCGGTCGCCATGATCGGCATGCCGGAGGCGCGCATCATCCTCGCCGAAGCGACTATCGCCGTGGCCACCGCCCCGAAATCCAACGCCAGCTACAATGCGATCAATGAGGCGCTCGCCGACATCGATGCCGGGCATATCGGCCAGGTTCCGCTATATTTGCGCAATGCCCCGACGAAACTCATGAAAAGCTGGGGTAATCACGAGGGCTACAAGTACGCCCACGATTATCCGGGAGCCGTCGCGCCGCAACAGTATATGCCTGACGAACTGGTCGGTCGTGAATATTACCGTCCCAACGACCGTGGGTATGAGCGTCAGGTGAAGGAGAATCTGGCGCGAATCAAGCCGATTCTCCATGGAATCGGGGCTACCGGAACCGCAGAGGCCGCCGGAACCGCCGGAGCCAGTGCCCGGCCGGGATTGTCAGAATCCGGTCGGGCACCGCAGACCGAGTCCGAGGCGGCATCGAAAAAGCAGCACGCTTCACCGCAATCCGAATCTGCGGCGTCGCATACAGCGTCGGATGCTTCACCGCAGACAGATAAACGGATTGAATGAATTATTCGATTGATTGATACAGCTCAGAAACGCCTACTCGCGCACTAGCACGATTTTCTTTACATCGTCCCGGCGAGATTCGCGGTACAGCACGAATCGGTTACCAATCACCTGCACGACATCGGCCCCAAGCCGTTGGGCAAGCTGGTCTGCAGCCTCACGGGCGGTCAGACCTGAGCCGTCCTGGACCGCGCATTTGATGAGTTCATGCTTGTCGATTGTCTCATCAGCCTGCTTGATAGCGGCATCTGTCACATCGTTCTTGCCGATCCACAGCAGCGGGTTGAGCTGATTGGCCATCGCCCTCAGCTGCTTGGTTTGTTTCTTGGTCAGTGCCATGACATCCTCCGTATCGATTGCGGGTCCATCGGTTCGCCCCGCATGCGCGTGAACCAACCATACCGCATGCCGCGGTCCTTGGAAGCGGGTGTCGCGAAGTGGCATGTCCACATCATGATCATGGTGGCAACGGAACGTTATCCATGAATCTAAACGATTCCGAACCACTGTCACATGTAGGAAACACGCCGGACATATCAGGTGAAATGTCCGGTCCGATAATGCGCGTATCGCTCCCGCATACCGCAATGGGTTGCGGGCCGTTGAAAGAAGGTTCGTATGAAGCAGCTCACCGTTGGTCCCGTGATCCACAAGTTCCCCACAGTCGCGGAATTTGCGAAGGAATTCAATCTTGGGCCTGACGACCTGCTGGTCACCATGGACGTGATGCATGATACGTTCTTCGCAGGCGTCACCAACGGCGCCCATGTGATCACCGTAGACAAGTACGGCAGCCAGGAACCGACCGATGAGATGATCGATGCGCTTATCTCCGACGCTTCCAAGTTCAAGTATTCCCGCATCATCGCAGTCGGCGGCGGTGCCGTCATGGACATGTCGAAGATTGTCGCCGTCGCCGGTGGTGATGGTATCGATGACGTCATCGACCATCTTGCGGACCACCGCCGCAAGGTACGTCTGGTGCTCGTGCCGACCACGTGCGGTACAGGCAGCGAAGTCACGGAAATCGCCGCGGTGAACCGCACGCGTCTGGGCTGCAAGGCGGGCATCGCCGGGCCGGAGATGTTCGCCGATGATGCCGTGCTGATTCCGGAACTGCTCACAGGCCTGTCCGATCATGTCTTCGCCACAAGCTCGATGGATGCGCTTGTACACTCTGTCGAATCTGCTCTGTCGCCGAACGCCACCCCATACACGAAGATGTTCAGCTACAAGGCGATTGAAATGATTGTCGGCGGATATCGGAAAGTGACCGAGGCCGGCGAGGCGGGGTCGGCCGAACGTCGTGCGAAGCGCAACGAGTTGATGGACGACTTCCTCATTGCCTCCGATTTCGCCGGCATCGCCTTCGATACCGCTGGATGCGCCGCGGTACACGCGCTTAGCTATCAGCTGGGCGGCAAATACCATGTGCCGCACGGCGAATCGAACTATGCCATGTTCACGGGCGTGTTGCGCAACTACATGGAAATCAAATCCGACGGAGAAATCGCCACGCTCAACGCCTTCCTCGCGAAGATCCTTGGCTGCGATGCCGCCGTGGTCTATGACCGGCTCGAGGAGCTGATCAACAAGCTCCTACCGAAGAAGGCGCTGCATGAGTATGGTGTGACCCGCAAGGATCTGCCCGAATTCGCCGAACGTGTGATGACCACCCAGGAGCGGCTGATGCGCAACAACTTTGTGCCGCTGGATTACGACCGCGTGCTGAAGATCTTCACCGAACTCTACTGACGCGCGCCCGTCTGGACTTTACGACGGTTGCTGGTATCGCGACGGCCAAGCGCCGCAAAGCGTTGCTGATTGGCGTTAGGTCGCATGCCGGCGCGTTGCATGGGTCCATGTGTTGATACTGGTCGACGATGAATCCGGGTGCAGTGGGACTGAAACGTCTCACCGCACCCGGATTCATCGTTACTGGTGATGTTGCGATGCTGCACTTGATGGTTTCAACGATGTGGTTCAGCATGCGAGCTGCTCGATTTGGGGGATGGGGCAGGTAACGGACGTAGTCGGCGTGCGTGACACGGTGAGGTTTGTTGTTGCGCGGTGTGTGTGGCGCCGTGTTGTTTTTGGGTTATTGGGTGCGGCGCGCTGTTGTTGGTTGGTTGTGTGTGGTGTTTTCGACACGCCGGTGTTTGGGTGTGTTTTGTAGGGTTTGTGGGGTGGTGGTTGGGTGGTTGGTTTGCGTGGGTGGGGTTGGTGGTGTATGTTGTTCTCTTGCTGCCGCTCGCGGGCCGGCTTCCTTTGGGGGGTTGGTTTTGTCGGGTGTGTGGTGGTGGTTTGAGAACTCAAGAGCGTGTCTGTACTACTTTTTTATAGTCAATGATTGCCAGTCCGGTCCCCGCTTCCGTGCGGGGTGTTTGATTGTCCTGCGTGGGAGTCCGCGAGGGCGGTTGATGGGGGTCGGGGTTTTCGTGCGAGTCGCCTTTCCTTATT
>NZ_AUFI01000013.1:0-110559 GCF_000426425.1 Bifidobacterium thermacidophilum subsp. thermacidophilum DSM 15837 | reverse complement strand
ACCGCCCTCGCGGACTCCCACGCAGGACAATCAAACACCCCGCACGGAAGCGGGGACCGGACTGGCAATCATTGACTATAAAAAAGTAGTACAGACACGCTCTTGAGTTCTCAAACCACCACCACACACCCGACAAAACCAACCCCCCAAAGGAAGCCGGCCCGCGAGCGGCAGCAAGAGAACAACCTACACCACCAACCCCACCCACGCAAACCAACCACCCAACCACCACCCCACAAACCCTACAAAACACACCCAAACACCGGCGTGTCGAAAACACCACACACAACCAACCAAAACAACAACCAAAACCTCTCATCCTCCCGACACGCCGATATCTTCGAGTATTCTATTCGCATTTATCGCACTGTGCCAGATCTGTTCCTCCCATGGGTCCCTGATTTTGGATAAGCTGTTCTTCATCGTCGGACGGATATCCGCCCGCGACCATATGGAATGATCCATACATGATAATGGCCAGGGGGAATATATGCTTTGCAACACATGTAAGTTCTCAATTGATCATCCAACATCGTCCTGCCCGCGATGCGGTTCGCCGACAACCATCGGTGATGTTGGGCAGCAGCAATCCATACCCGGACGTTTATCAGCACTACTCACCACGACTCGGTCACGGTTGCACCAACTGTTCAGGAACAAGATGGTGATTATCATGGTTGTTCTCGCAGTAGTAGCTGCTGCTGGTTACGGATGCTACACAGTATTGTCTCGCACGATTTTCAGCCCAAACACCCTTGTCAATGAATACCTGGCAGCGATTGCCTCTGGTAACTATCAGCGTGCTACACAACTCGCAGAGCCCAGGCTTCAAGCGAACAAGCGAGCGATGCTCGCCGACAAGGTTGGGCGGGCTGAATCCTCGAGAATCTCCGAGCCTCGCGTCGTTTCGATTCGTCCACGTTCCGACGAGACATTGGCTGTAGATATCTCATATGAATTGAACGGGGAAACCTGCAGTGACGAAATTATACTTGCCCCGGATGGTTCACGATATGTGGTCTTCGACAATTGGAAAATCATCAGGCCGCTACTCAAGCAGGTCTCTTTTAGTGCGCCCAAAGGACAGGACGACTATCTTGTCAACGACGTGAAGCTTAACGCGGAACAAGCTGAAACCACAGGGCATGTCGTTGATGACAGGACGCTGACTTTTACCGCCTATCCGGGAACGTATGTCGTCAAAGCCGATGTCGGGCGGTATTTCAATACGAGTACGGTGACCATTCGTACGAACGAGAACACCCTGTTGTTTGACAGGGAGATTGACGTGGAACCCAATGCGGATTTGGAAGTCGCAATCTCAAAGGAGATGCGAAGCGCATTGAATGAATGCGCGACCATGAAGACGCTGAGGAGCGAAGCATGTCCTTTCGGTTTCACACCGATCTATTGGTCAGGTGAAGATCCCGCCATCAGCAACATCAGCTGGTCGATGGATTTCTATCCGACAATCGACAATGTCGGCATAGATGGGACTTACAGCACCAGATACGACGGAAGGGTGAAACGCACGTTCGAGGCACCGGATGACTTCAACAAGGAAATACGCAGAATGTGGACAGGGTACGAGACTTTCTCGGTCGAGGGGAAATACGCAGTTGATGGGGACAGAGTAGTGGTCGAGATGAACACCTATGGATCATACTTCTGAAAAACCGTAACATGGCATAATACATTTCGGTGTTGAAGCAGGGGGCAATGCAATACAGTCCGTATGAAGTTCAGCGGTTTGACCGGCTTGAAAGCCATCATGGTGTTCGTAAGGTGTTCGTATATTCGGACAGCCCGAAAGCCGGTCACGACCGAACCTGCTTGCCGTGGCAATATAGGTTCGCTGGTTTCACCCAAGCGGGGCTCATGATCATGGCGTCCATCATTGACAAGCGACAACAACCGCAGAGGAGTTTGCCACAAGGTTTGTCGACATCGCACAGTTCCACTAGCACAAACATGCGAAGAGCAAGAGTCACTGATGTGCTTCAACCCACACACCGGTGATTGTAAACTCAGTCGCCGTGCCGTTGCCCCCTGCCGGCGACAACGATAATCACCAGTGCAGAGACACCAAGCGGGATGCCAGGGGTCATACCCTTGACGAACGCACCGAAGTTGCCGCCAATCAGAAGGCCGATATAACAGACGACCCCGAAGACGATGCCGATGACACCGATGATGAGCAGTGCCCTGCGCAGGTTAGTATTCATGATGAATATCCTTCCCCGTGCAGGCATCATCGGACTCTCTTTCAGCGAGCACAATGGCTTTGGCGCTGCCCGTCACAGAAAACGGCACAACACGATGGCCTTGCGCGGCAAGTTCATTCGCAGCGTGCTCGATCGCTGCAGCCATATCGCCGGCTTTCGGATGATACCCAATTTCAACAGTCTGATACATGAGATGCAGTCCTCCTGCTGGCAGGCTAAGGCATGAAAACCTACCCGTCGCGAACAGGAGATGGCAACAAGTTGAACGTCGAGGAATCACTACGAGAGAGGGGAAGCTGGCTAACTGTGCGGGCGGAATACCAGTTGAGGCAACAAGCAGGACTGCCTGTCAGCAAGCAGCATACTGTATTATTGTATTACATTACAGCAATACAGCAATGCGGGCTTGTCACTTGCTGTCCCGCTCCCATGAAACGTCGTCATCATGCTCCTCGAGCACATCATCCAGCATCATTTGCAGTTGCGGGCGGCGTGGGTACATCATCCGCAACCGCTCTCGCTCCCGTACCGCGCGGTCACGAGCACCAAAACATATGCACTGCCTGAAGATACGCTGAATCTTCGCCCGATTCTTCTCGGTATCTTCATGGAGCAGATTGCCATCGGCGTCCTGCAACGGATGCATCAGCATCGAGATCACTGCATCGCGCTGAGATAGCGACACAACCGGCGCAAGCGTATTGAACAGAGAATCCCAGTTCTTGGCACTATCACTCATGAAAATCGGCTCGCATCCACCGACGGGAGGCTTCCGCCGACGAAGATAATTCCACGCGGCATCACCCAGCTGCTCCTGCACAAGCAGCTGTTCGTATGCGACATTGCGATCGTCATACCCGATGAATACCTTGTTGTCGAATTCTTCGAACAGTTCGACAATGCGATCGCGAATTTGCGGCCATTCATCGCCGGCGAGGTCCTTCGCCATGGCAAGGTAGCGGTGCGCAGGAACGATATCGGACACAATCGCGTACACTGCGATTCTCAGCAAGCCCTGGTTGTCGTCGAAATGCTCATACGCAGCCTCCAAGACGTCAAACACTCCTCCGGGCAGGCCGCGCCTGGCAATCTCATCCGGACTTGGAGGGACAGTATTTTCCGCGGTATTGCCATCCTTGTCATTCCCGGCAACGCCGCCACCGGTACCCTCGCGATGATCATTCCCGCCAGCGCGAAGCATCGAGTCCAGATCCTGCCGAGAACTCGCACTCACATGAACGCCTGGATTTCGCTGCAGCCCATCATGTGCGCGCTCAGCTGCGTAGCGCAACGCGGTGGTGACATCCTTCATCCCGAAGTAGCGTTCAAGAATATCTCTGACCGTTTCCCACTGGGGATCGGTTAGCGGATCCTGCTGGAGAAAACGGTACCCGAACCGATAGCTCATCGTCGCAGCAAGCAACGATTCCATAGTTCTGTGTGGCCGCTCCTCGATGAAGTTCTCATCATGGAAGTCATTATTCCTGCTCATTGCTTTCCTCATTCTCGCCGTCAGCGTCATCGGCATCTTCAACTGTTGTTTCCGGCTCTTGCCTGCTCTCCGTGATGCCGCAGTACGGCAGCAACCGCGTATGCAACCATTCGCGCTGCGGAAACATACAAACAATCTGAGTAGCCAATTCATGGGCCATCTCCTCGCCGAACACCGTTTCAATCCTGCTGACCCACGCCACCACATAACGCACCGAGGCATCGTCATTCACTCGGTAGAACTCCGAATCAGGTTGCAGCAGCATCGTGCGCACCCGGTCCTTCCACCGTTCCGGATCGGTTGGCGCCACCAGATCAAACAGATTCAGCAACACTCGGGGATTCGCATTGTGCCGGCAATACGTTGCGGCAGCCTGCGCCAAGTGCTCTTCCCGCAGCAATCGTTCATACGCCGGGTTCCTGCCACCATAGGAAATCTCCAGCGAATGCCGGGACGCGAAGTCGACGATGGCGTCTCGGTCCTCCTGCCAATGCTCCCCCGAGACCTGGCGCAGCCGTTGCACATACACCGCCTCAGGCAGGGTGCGGGCCATGAGGATGTACCTGCGGTACACGTGCCGCAGTCCCTCACGATCGCCAAGACGCTCATATGCGGCTTCAAGGAAAGTGAACCAACCGTGAGGCAGCTGTGCAACGTCTGTGGGGGTGGAACAGCGGAACCAGCAACCGCATGTTGGCATTCGTCTGATTGCCCCGCTGGGCAGAAGTCGATGACCGCTTGGTGTATGAATCGTTCGCGCGAATCAACGACACCAAGTGCAACTGTGAATCAGGCAATCCCAAAGCGTTTTCCAGCACGCGGCGAACCGCTTTCCAATCTTGCTCGTCCAGCACGTCCACGGCTTTCCAACCATTCGCGCCCGGAAACTGATCATTCCAATACCAACGAACGGCCTCTGAAGCATCGTTCGGAAGAGCGGCATCGGTCTGCCGCTCATCTTGCCGGTCCGCAATCGTCAAAAGCACCGCACCCACATGCTTGCAATACGAGTGTTTCTGGCCATAGGGGCAGGTGCACGCGGCCGACATGACCGCACTACCGTGAATGCGGATATCGACATCATAGAATCCGAGCGAGCCTGCCACCTGTGCATGCCACAAATCGGTGTCATCCGTGGATTGTCTGATATCGGTGACCATACCGGCATCACGGTACCCATACGCACGGTCGAGAATCCGCTGGTCAAACAGCGACGAAAAATCCTGAAGTTTGCACATATGCTGGCAGTTCCCCATCTCCGCCTCCATCGATGACGCTGACGTTGCGGATAGTGGTGCAACTGCTGGATACCGTCGTCGTCCATGGTCCCCTCCGATAAGAAAAATGCCACCCTAGTGTGCTTCAGTGAGAGGCATTGGTGGCTTTTAACGTAAATAAGATTAACAGGTCAAACACCATTGCGTCAAAGAAACAAACTCCGTACATGTAGTAGTCTCGACGCCATTTCACCACTAGATACATGCGTCGCCATCAGGGTCACCCATGGTACAGGCGGTGGCCATGCGCAGCCCTGCCCGCGCGGATCGACTGCATGTTCGGTTGAGGCGCACCATGCCGGATGATATGACGGGTTCTACAGGAGCCTGTCGGACGAACGGCTCGCGAGCATTAGGATGGCGGCCGGGGACGGGGTCCGCTAGATCACGGATTGCGTCGACGGATCCACGCAGGGGTGTGAGCGTTGCGTCTGCCCGTTCCATGTCATCGAATGGGTGATGGACGCGCTCGACGAGGCGCGCAGGGACCGTTTGCGCGCCGCTCGCGAACAGGCCGGGAGGATCGCCGGGGCGCGCGGTTGAAACGCAGAAGACCCGAAACCGTACCGGGAGTACCGGTTGAAGGGATTTCTGCGTTCAAGGAACCGTACGTCAAAATCAAACGCCACAAGGAGCACATCCCGGACACGATCCGCCGGGACGTGGACAACGCGAGGGTCGAGGCGAGAAACAACAAGATCAAACTGATCATCTGCGGGGTATAAGGCTACCGGAACATCGGAAACATGATGGACGTAATCCACCCGGTATGCTCCGACATCCGCATCCAGCTTCCCAACCGAATACCACGGCACCCCCGACTGACCCGCCACCAGACACACATTTTGGCCTATAATCCCATTTTGGCCTATAACTCGGGGCCCACCGAGCACGATGCGTCGATGACGCCACCCCGACACGCCGGACCAAAACATACATTTTGTCATTAACTAGGCCCTGCTGGATGACACGCTGATGGAGCAGTCGCGCAAGGTTCATGGGGGTGAAACAGAAACAGCCCCCGGTGACCCGGGGGCTGATGGAGCTCCTGCGGCTGGGCTTGAACCAGCGACCGTCCGATTAACAGTCGGATGCTCTGCCAACTGAGCTACGCAGGAATATCTGCTTTCGCTTTGTCCGTGGGATTAACTCCCGCGCACAATTGATATATTTTACACGTGGCGAGCAGATACGCAAATCGAGCGAGCATTCGGCGTGTCGCCTGTGGTTTCAACGAAAATCGTCCTCAGTACGCCGATTACAAAGGCGCAACATCATGAAATAAACCCGCCTGCGGTGTGACATCCAATCGCACCGCAGGCGGGTTTATCTGCAAACCAATCGGACGAATTCAATGCCTGTCCTTGTGAGGCCCCACTCACACAACGGCCCATCCGACGGCCGTAATCACCCATTTGGCCAATCCATGCACCACCATGTGAGGACTCGCTCACACAACAGCGGATATTTCAATCAGAATCAGCCTCATGACCGGTCAAGGCACAATCCATGCGAGGATGGCTCACACAGAGCCCAGCGGCACAAGCAGAACAAGCCGAACAAGCCGAACGAGTCAGTCTCCCAAGCCAATCCCCTGAGCCAAGCCACACACACAATTGTGAGAGTTGCGAGAATCCGTTCACACACTAATCGTCGTCAGCGGCATGGCCGAGTCGATCGGGAAATCCGGGTCGGACGGCTTGACTCCAGCCTCGACCAGATTTACACCAAGCATCGCGACCATCGCCCCGTTGTCTGTGCACAGCTTGATCTGCGGGATACGAACCTCCACCCCGCAACGCTCTCCTTCTTCAAGCAGCTTGGCTCGCAGCTGGGAGTTTGCTGAAAAACCACCTCCGACAATCAGTGTCTTCGACCCGTATTGTTCGCACCCGTGCATCGCCTTGCGGGCCAACACGCTCGCCACGGAATCCGCCAACGACGCGCACACGTCATCCACCGGGATGGCACGTCCTTCGGCCTGCTGCTCCTCGATCCACCGGGCGACAGCGGTTTTCACGCCGGAGAAGCTGAAATCGTACGAATGCTCCCGCCCGGCCTTACCCTGCGTCAACCCTTGAGGCACGCGGATGGCATGTGGATTGCCCTGCTGCGCGTGCCGGTCGATATGCGGGCCACCCGGATACGGGAATCCCAGCAGGCGCGCAACCTTGTCGAAGCACTCCCCCGCCGCATCATCGAGCGTGGTGCCAACGACATCAATATGCCGCGCGACATCCTCGACATGCAGCAGTGACGTATGCCCGCCGGAAACAATCAGCGCGAGCGTGTCCGGCGGAAATGCGCCGAATTGCAGCTGCGTGACCGCAATATGCCCAATAACATGATTGATACCGTAAATTGGCTTGTGCGCAGCCCATGCAAGCGCTTTGGCTCCGGAAACCCCGACGGCGAGGCATCCGGCGAGGCCTGGGCCTGCGGACACGGCGATCGCATCGACGTCAGAAAGTTCAAGCCCGGCATCCGCGAGCGCCTGCTGGACGCACGGGACGAAGGCTTCGGCATGAGCGCGTGAGGCGATTTCGGGGATGACTCCGCCGTAGCGTGCATGCTCGTTCATGGATGAGGAGACGACGTTGGAAAGCAGAGCGTTGCCTCGAACGATGGCTGCGGCGGTTTCGTCGCAGGTGGATTCAATGCCGAGAATGGTTGGCTGGTTCATGGTTGATTCCTTTGGATGCTGATCATATGCGTTGCACTGCATGCCGTTCACGCTTGCTGTTTTTTCGTGCTGTTCGTACGTTTCTCAAGGCGTCTCACGGGTCATGTCGCATGCCGCCCGTCGCGTCATCACTGGGAAGCGCAAATCCGGCGATATGCGGCGTCAAATCGAGCGCCATGGTGTAGGCGTCGACGTTGTCCGGCTGATAGTAGTGTTTGCGCCTGCCGAGCGTGGTAAACCCTTGATGCCGGTACAGCGCCAGTGCGGGTTCATTGTCGACGCGCACTTCGAGCAGGATGCGACGGGCGCCCTGCGTTCGCGCGCGGCCGATCAGCCCGCCCAGCAGCCGTGTGGCGATGCCCTGGCCTTGGTATGGGCGGGCGACGCCTATGGTCATGATCTCAGCGTCGTCACCGTCGTACCAGTAGCCGGCATATCCGCGGATAGGCAGGGTTCCGGGCTGTGCCGCCATCGAATGGTCGATGTCGGGATCAGAAACGATATCAATCAGATACGTGCGCGCGGGTGCGTCGAGTTCTTGGCGAATCATGGTGCTTGTCCACGATCCACGCCCGAACAGGTCGCGTTCGAGCCCGGCGAGGGTAGCGATCAGCGGTTCGCGTTCGAGTGTGGTGTAGTCGACGATCATGGCTGTCGGTCCGTATGTCTTGTGTCCCGGTTCAGCTACGTGGTCAACGGCTGTCGGCTGCGGTTGCGGCGCCGTGATTGAGCACGTGTTTGAGCGGATTGGGGATGGACACATCGGGCCGGCGCAGATACAGGGGTTCTGCGCTTGCCGGGGTCGCTCCCGCGTTGAGCTGGGTCAGGGCCAGTTCAGCGAGGGCCCGCAACCCTGGTTCGCCTTGTTCCGGCAGGGATGCATCGAGGACGGTGCCTAGGTGTTCGAGCTGGTTCCAAGCTTGGCTGTAGCGTTGGGCACCATGTCCGATGACGTCGACGATGATGTCAATCTGTCTGCCGGGCCCGTCGGTCTCCCGCAGCTGTTGGACGACGGCGTTCACCCGTTGCACGATATTGTCCGGGTAGTCAATATCCATGCCGATCAACGTGGCGATACGGCCGCGTTCTTCCACAGGTTGCGAGGTGCGCAACGCGTTAAGGTAGGCTTCCGAGTCGACGAGCTGGAAGTACAGTTGGCGGCGCCTGGCATCGTTGACGGCAAGAATGAGCCTGTGCGGCCCGTCCGAATCGGGGTCGCTGTCTTGCGTCTGTTCGCCGGTGATGGATGCGAGGCTGCCGTCTTCCTTGCGCAGGAGGCCGAGTAGCGCCTGCGCGTCGAGAATGTTCTGCCCGATCAGCTGGGCACCGGTCGCAAAAGCGAGCGCTTTGGCGGTGACGATTCCCGCCCTGAGCCCGGTAAACGGCCCCGGACCGGTGCCTACAATGATGCGGCTAATGTCCTGCGGCTGGATGTTCGCCTGCTCGCAGGCGCGACTGATATTGACTTGGAGGCGTTCGACATGGGTTCGTGAGTCGGTTTCGATGATGGGCTCGTACCCGACGAGCCCCACCGTCGAACCATATGATGTGTCGATGACCAGCGTATGCGTCATGGTGCCTCCTGCGTGTTTGCGGATCCTCAGTTACTTTACTCTTGTCGCGCGGGTGATGCTCGGGCGTTGAAACTTGCAGCGCCCGAGCAAGGACGTGAACGGCGCTTACCGGAGGTCGGCGATGACGTCAATCCGTCGCCGCCATGGTTGACCGACGGGGATGAGTTCGACGGTTCTGATGCCGTCGCTGGTCAGTTCCGGCGTGGCGCTTTCCGCTCCCCTGTCATGGTGCGAGGCGGCTGGCAAGGGCCTGCCGATGTGGATGTCGAGCCGTTCGTCGGCGAGCGCGGCAGCCATTTGTTCCCCCCATTCCATGAGGATCACGGTGTTGTCGCTCGGGTTGTCGAGTTCTTCGTCAAGGCCGATGGATTCGAGCTCGTCAAGCAGCCGGTCCGTGCTGTCTTGTCCCGGCGCGTACGCGTTTCCACCCAGCCGGTAGGCGTCGACATGGATGAGGGTTGCCGGCGTACCGTCGGAGAATCGGCCGTGCAGTTCGCGTGCGATGGTGAATGTGGGCGACACGACGGGCTCGTCGGCGTGCAGTCCGGCGCCGATGCCTTGGGCAAGCGTGGTTTTCCCGGCTCCCAGCGGCCCGGACAGGAGCAGGACGTCACCGCCGTGCAGCATGCTGCCGATGCGGATGCCGAGCGCGCGCATCGCGTCGGCGGTGGGGACTTCGACGCTCAGCGTCGTGCCAGTCTCGCTGTGGGCTGTGTCGGCGCCGCCCACGTTGGTATGGGTTGTACCGGTATAACTTGCGTTTGGATTGATGGTGTGTGTCATGGTGTGTTCTCGATGTCTGGTTGTTCGGTGTGTCCGGTTCTTGTTCAGGCCACTGGCCTGCCTTTGCGGGCGATGAGCTGGATGGCTTGTTCGAGCGCGTACACGGGGTCGCCGCCGTTGGTTTTGCTTTGTTCGTCGGCCCAGGCGAGCTGTTGGATGCATGCGGACAGCCCTGCGGAGGTCCAACCGGTCAGCTGGCGCATGGTGTTGCGCATGACCCATGGGTTGGTTTTCGCTTCAGCCACGGAAATGGTGCCCGCTCGCACGGCTGACGCCTTGGCGATGGTGCGCAGTTTCAAGGCGAGTGCGCCGATAAGCGCAATCGGATCGGTGCCCTGTTGGACAGCCGACCGCATGGCGATGATGGCTTGTGTGGTGTTGCCCGCCATGGCGGTGTCGGCGACGGTGAAGCCGGTGACCTGCGGGTTGGCGGTCAGATACTGGTTCACACGATCAAGCCCGATGGGGTCATCGTCGAAATCGAAGCACAATTGTTCGCACATGGCGGCGAGCTCGCCAGTACGCTCTCCAAGGACCGCGACAAGTTGCTGCGCGGCCGCAGGCTCAATCCGCCGGTGCCGTTGTTCGAATTGCGAGGTGACGAACTGGACTTTAGCCTTCGCATTTTTCAGGTCGGCTGGCTTGTCGACACGCGCTCCGGCGCGAGTGAGCTCGTCGAGCAGCCGTTTGCCTTTGGGGCCGCCTTCATGCTGAGCGATGACAATGCTTGCCTGCCCGGGATCGGCGATTGCCTGCTTACAGTAGGCGACCATGCTGTCGCCGAGCTGTTCGTCGGCGTTCTGCATATTGGTGACGGTCACGATGGATACCGGTGACAGCAGCGAGGGACTGACGGCTTCGTCGAAGGCATAACGGTCTGCCGTTGAGGCATCGAGCTCCACGGTTTCGGCGTCGGGCCGCGCGGCTGAGGCCTGTCGGCGCATATCGCGTACGGCTTCCTCGTTGAGGTAGGAATCCCCGCCGCAGACGATGCAGAACGGCGGGAAAGTGTGTTTCGTGGCTGCCATGGTTCCAATCTCGCTGCATCGGTGGACATCTTCGGGTGTGTGAGGTATCGGGATACGACAAGTCATCGATTGTGCCGGTGCCATTGGTCGTCGATCATACCGCGTGTTTCGGTAAGCCATGCCCCAATCTTCCCGCATGCCCGCCATGGGCGTCCCACCGGAGTGCAACCCGCACGGCTGTTGTCCGCGATCGGCGGGCGCGGCCGTCGTGCGTGTCCGGGATTCATGAAGGTGCGGTATGTATCCTGCCCGGATTGTTCCCGGCCCGCTCGCGGGCGACCATAGCGTATTGCACAGTCGCCGATGGCCTGCGCCCCCGAACGGATGATGCCGGGCAGCACCATGATGACCGCTTGCACGGTGAGTGCCAGTAGCGCCCCCGGGATGCCGGACGGCCATGCCAACGCCGTCCATGTCGGGGCCGCGCACACATGGGCGGTCCACGCCATGATGGCGGTGCCGCAACTAGCCAGCCATGCGGCAGCGAACGCCAAAGCCGGCACGAAAGGCGCGAGTATCAGCGCAATCAGCCCGGTGATGGTGGCCCAGCTGACAAACGGCGCCACCATGATGTTGGCGAGGACGGACAGCAGCGGAATCTGCGGTTCCATAAGAATTTGTATGGGCAAGGTGAATATCTGCGCGGACAGGGTCGTTGCGACCGCTTGACTTGCCGTGTGCGGCAGTCGGCGATCCAATCGCCGTTGCAACGGCGGGGTACACAGGGTGATGCCGAGCACCGCCGCACTGGAGAGCGCATACCCGTAGCTTGCGGATTTTCCCGGAGCGAGCGCCAACACCATAATCGTGGTCCATGCGAGCGCGCTGGCAGTCTGCGGGGGACGGCCGAGAAGCATACCGATGGCGCTGAACGTTCCCATGATCTGGGCGCGCAGCACGGAATCCGACGGGTACACGAGGATGGCGAGCCCCTGATAGGCTGCGATAACACCAATTGCGGCAACAGGGCGTGGCAGGCGGATGGCGGCGCCCAGCCATTGGGCCAGTTGGGCGACGAGGATGAAATGCCCGCCGGACACGGCCATCAGGTGCATGATGCCACTCGTGCGGAATTCCTGTTCGACCCGTGCCGCATACGTGGTGTCCGGCTGTTCCAAGGCGCCCGGACCGATGTAATCCTGACCAAGCAAGCCGCAAGTCAATCCCGGCACGAGAATCCGGCCTTGATCCGACAGTCCCGCGGTCACGGCGGCGAAGCTGTGGCGCATCCGATTGGCAAGAGAGCGGGCAGGTTGCGGCGCGCGCGTAATCCCGGTGTGGGTAAGGTCATCCACCCACAACGGTCGACTGCCGAATGCGGCTGGGCTCACGCTTGCCTGTGTGCGAATCTGCATGCCGTGGTCGAGGCTGATACAGGTGTCGCCATTGGCAAACAGCCGTGCGCTCGCATGCGAGGGTGTCACGCGCGCAGCTTCATGCACACCGATGATGGTGACATCCGCCTGGCAATCAGCCCCGCGTCTCGATGATGCGGTCATCGGCGTGTCGATACGCATATCAAGCATGGATAGTCGCGGCGCTGGGGCCTGTTGGGCCACACGCATGGCCGGATCACGTTGTTGCGTCCGCTGGTGGGCACTTGAGACCAGTATTCCTGCCCCGCTCGCCGTAAGGACCATGACCAGCAGCACGATGCCTGCGCCTGTGGGAACCGTGCCCCGCCATGCGGTGCGGATAATGCGGCCAAGACTACGGCGGGCGTATATCATCGCTGCGAGCAATGCGAGGCTGACAGGAAAAACCACAAGAAGAACGGGCATCATGGACGCCGTCCATACCGTGGCGCCCGGGGAGGCGCCAGCAACGGGGTTGGCACGGTTGCAGACTGCCGAGGCGGCGAGCTCCCCCGCCCACATGGCAATGGCGACAGGTAGCAGTCTCAGATCGCGGCGGCCATCGAGCCGCATTCCGGTTGACGTCCGGCTCATCGGACGACCGCCTGGGCTCGCAGTTTTTCGAGGGTTTTCGCCCCGATGCCGCTGACGTTGAGCAGATCGTCGACGCTGGAGAACCGGCCATGCTCATTCCTGTAGTCGATGATGCGTTGCGCGGTGACCGGACCGACGCCGTTCAAGGTTTGCAGCTGTGCAACATCCGCAGTGTTGATGTCGATACGCCCGTCATCCGTTGCAGTCGGTGTCGGCGCAGGCGCGTCGGACTGTTGTACGGCACCGGATCGTCCGCTCTGCCCGTCTTCCCCTGCCTGCGACTGCCCGCCGGCCACCGTGCCGGCATCTGGCGTCGCGTCGTTCGGGGACGCGAAAGCCGATCCCGTGGTAGGGGCGGCGGGTATATGGGTTGCGGCATCGTGCGCGTCAAGCCGTGCAAGATTGACGGATTGCCGAATCAGGAGCCCCAAACTGGCGCATAACGCACCAATGAGTATGAGCATGATGATGGCGGCCTGACCGGGGGTGCAGGTCAGTCGCGGGCGACGTTCCCCCGGCGTGTCTTGGCATGCCGCGTCCGCGTCTGTGCTTCTCACCCCAGCGAGCGCGGCGAGACTGGTATGCCCCGTGCCGGTTGCTGGTCCGGCTGATTCGCCGGCAGGCGCCAGACCTGTCTCAGATGCGGTCACTGAGGCAGTGTTCGTTTTGGTCCCGCCGGCGGACTCAGCCGCCGCCCCTGCTCTACAAGGCGGCGGAGGCGGCGAAAGCAGACTGCCCGGGGACGCGTCATCATACTCGGAAAATACAACACCCATGTCTCCAGCATGCCGGGGACATGGGTGCTTTGCACGCCGTCAAGGCAAATGTGGTCAAAGGATGATTCCCTGATGCGGGAACGCCTTTGGCCGGCGAATTACTCCGCCGGGACGATCGACACGATCTTCGGGGCCTTGACAATCACCTTGCGTGGTTCCTTGCCGCCGAGACGGTCGGCGACCGCTTCGAGTGCGCGCTTGCGCAACTCTTCGGGCTCGATATCGGGGCTGACCTCCAGCTTGGCTCGGATCTTGCCCTTGATCTGTACGACCGCGGTGACCGTATCCTGGCCGACGTAGCGTTCATCAGCCTTCGGCCACGGCTCGTGGGCGAGCGACTCGTCGTGTCCCAGACGGTTCCACAGTTCCTCGCAAATATGCGGGGCGATCGGCGAGAGCATGAGGATCAGCGGCTCCACGGCGGCGCGCGGGACGGCCTTCAAACCAGTCAAGTGGTTGTTGAGCACGATGAGCTTGGCGATTGCCGTGTTCGGGCGCATGTTCTCCATTTCCACGGTCACGTCGGCAATCGTGTTGTTCAGGAGCTTCAGGGTCTTCTCGTCCATCGGATCGTCGGAGACCTTGACTTCGCCGGTGTTCTCGTCGACCACGTTACGCCACAGGCGCTGCAGGAAACGCATGCCGCCGATCACGTTGCGCGTGTTCCACGGGCGGGACTCGTCCAGCGGGCCCATGCTCATCTCATACAGGCGGAAGGTGTCGGCACCGTAGTTCTCGTACATGTAGTCCGGGGTGACGATGTTCTTCAGGCTCTTGCCCATCTTGCCGAACTCGCGGTTCGCATGCTGGCCATGCCAGGTGAAGGTCGGCTCGCCGTCCGGGCCGGCCGGGCCTTCCTCGACCTCGTCGGCGGGCACGTACTGTCCGCGGTCGTCCGTGTAGGCGTAAGCCTGAATCATGCCCTGGTTGAACAGCTTGTGGAACGGTTCCGGCGAGCTGACATATCCCAGATCGTACAGGACCTTGTGCCAGAAGCGCGAATACAGCAGGTGCAGCACCGCATGCTCCACACCGCCGATGTACAGGTCGACACCGCCGGATTCGCCTGCGGTCTTGTTGTGATGCGGGCCCATCCAGTAGTTGAACTCGTCGGTCTCCACCATATGCTCGGCGTCTTTGGGGTCGATGTAGCGCATGTAGTACCAGCAGGAGCCTGCCCAGTTCGGCATGGTATTCGTGTCGCGATGGTACTGCTTGGGACCGTCGCCCAGGTCGAGGGTGATGTTCACCCAGTCGTCGTTGCGGCTGAGCGGTGCCTCCGGGTTGGATTCGGCGTCCTCGGGGTCGAAGGTCTTCGGGCTGTAGTCCGGCACGTCAGGCAGGTTGATCGGCAGCATGCTGTCGGGCAGCAAGTGCGGCACCTCGTCCTCGTCGTAGACGATCGGGAACGGCTCGCCCCAGTAGCGCTGGCGGCTGAACAGCCAGTCGCGCAGACGGTAGCTGACCGTACCCTTGCCAACACCGGCGGCTTCCAGCCAACCGATGACCTTGTCGATCGCCTCGTCAACACGCAAACCGTCGAGCGACAGGTTGTCGCCCTTCGCATAAGTGGAGTCGGTCGAAGAGTTGATGACGATGCCGTCGTGGGAGACGAACGGGGCCTTACCTTCATAGTTGTCGAGGTCGTCGTTTGAGCCGGGCAACGGCTTGACGGTGTAGATGACCGGCAGACCGAACTTGGCGGCGAAATCGTAATCGCGCTGGTCGCCGCCAGGCACCGCCATAATTGCGCCGGTGCCGTAATCCATGAGCACGTAGTCGGCGGTGAAGATTGGCAGCCGCTTACCGGTAATCGGGTTGGTCGCGTATAGGCCGGTGAACAGGCCGGTCTTCTCGCCGCCCTCGTCGACACGGTCCTTGGCGGTTTTCGCCTCAGCAGCAAGCCGGTACGCGTGCACAGCCTCCTTCGGGGTCGCGTACCCGCCCTTCCATGCTTCAGGCACATCTTGCGGCCAAGCGGCGGGAACATGCTCAAGCAGTTCATGCTCCGGGGAGACCACCGCGAAGGTGGTGCCGAACAGGGTATCGGGACGTGTCGTATAGACTTCCATATCCTGTTCGCCGTCTTCCGAGGCGACCGGGAAGTGTACAGCGGCGCCGCGGGATTCGCCGATCCAGTTGCGCTGCATGAGCTTGACCTTCTCAGGCCAGTCGATGGTGTCGAGATCTTGGATCAGGCGGTGGCCGTACGCGGTGATGCGCATCGACCACTGGCGCAGCTCGCGCTGGAAGACCGGATAGTTGCCGCGTTCGGAGCGACCTTCCGCAGTGACTTCCTCGTTCGCAAGAACCGTGCCAAGGCCCGGGCACCAGTTGACCGGGGACTTGGAGATGTAGGCGAGACGGAAATCGTTGAGCACGTCGGCCTGCTGGCGGGCGTTGAGGTCACTCCACGCCTTACCTTCGAAGCCGGGAATCGGCTTGGCACCGGACTTGAACTTCTCGACCAGTTCGCTGATTGGGCGGGCAGAACCCTTGCCGCCGTCGCGGCGAACGAAATCAGGGTCGTACCAAGCATCGTAGATGCGGGAGAAAATCCATTGCGTCCAGCGCATGTAATCAGGGTCGATGGTCGCGAAGCTGCGGCGGTTGTCGAAGCTCAGCCCCATGCGATGCAGCTGGCGGCTCATATTCGCGATATTCTGCTCCGTGGTGACGCGTGGATGCTGGCCGGTCTGGACCGCATACTGCTCGGCCGGCAGACCGAAAGCGTCATAACCCATGGCATGCAGGACATTCTCGCCCTTCATGCGGTGGTAGCGGCTGACCACGTCGGTGGCCAGATATCCGAGCGGGTGGCCGACGTGCAGGCCCTTGCCGGACGGGTAGGGGAACATGTCCATGGCGAAGTAGGGGGTGCGGCCGTCGGCGTTCTTGCCGTTGCCGTCCGTCAGGTCACCCTTGACATTCGCTGCCCAGAACGTGCCCTGCTCGTCCCAGGTCTTCTGCCACTTTTCCTCGATGGTCTGTGCGAGCTTCGCGTTATAGCGGTACGCTGGCTCGCTTTCGTGTGCTTGCGTGTTGTCGGTCATAAACAAGGATTATTGCCGCACAACGGGACACGACGCGAGTGCCTATCCATTATCCGAACGTATTGTCGGCGGGTTGAGCTTCGCGGACGGGTGGTAACCGAGCTGATTGGTCATTTCATCGGCGAAAGAGCGCCAAGTGCCGGAGGTGACCATCTGCTTGAGGATCGCGTCGATTTTCGAGGCGAGTGCGCTCTCCCCCGCCTTGACGCTTACGGCGTGCAAGGACGTGCCGAATCGGCCGGATACAACGTGCAGATACTGCGACCCTTCGTTCGCGGCGAGACCGGCGAGCGCCGCGTCATCGCCGCTGACTGCGTCAGCCCCCCCGACGAGCAGCGCGGTGACGCATTGCAGGTAGGTCGCACGCTCCTGGATGCGCGCCTTGGGCTGGAGGCTGCGAATGCCGTCGGAAGCTCCCGACCCGGTGACGGTGCACACGGTATGGCCTGCCAGGTCATCGGTGCCGGCAATCGTGTCGGCGTCGTCGGCGCGGACGAGCAGTCCTTGCGCGGCGCTCAAATACGGGCCGGCGAAGGTTGTGGCGTCGTCGCTGGAGGTGATTCCAATCGGCAGGGGCGCCGCGACGATGTCGACGAAGCGGTCGTTGAGTCGTTTGCTGTAATCGGAGACGGTGACCGACCTGAACATGATCTGCTTTTTCGCATAACCGAGCTCGTTGGCCACGTAGGTGGCGACATTCACGTCGAATCCGGAGTAGGAGCCGTCGTGCAAGCGGCTCAATCCCGGCATGTCTGCGGCGACGCCGATGGTGATGGTCGGGCCTTCCGGCAGATTGGCGGACGCGTCTGAGGCATCTTCGCAACCTGTCAGGGATGCGGCCGCGAGGGCGCAGCAAAGCACGGTGGCAAGTATTCGTCGTGGTGTGCGCATCTGATCACCTCCGTTGTGCGTATCGCGGCTACGCGTGTCGCAGTGGTATGCGTCGCCGTTGCGAGTGTCGCCGCCATATGCCGCTGCCGTGTGTCACCGGCCTGCGAATCACCGCCGGCGATGGCGAGCTCTGGTGTCTGACCTTACCTTCTGGTGTCTACCTAGGCGGTATGCCGATCGGCAGGCACCCGGGCTCAGGCTCACATCACTTGAACAGACGGGAACGGGCGAGGAACCACGCAGTCAGGCCGCCCGCGGCAATGGCGAGGACGATGACGATAAGGAAGCCCCATTTGCTGGCCGTCAGCGGCATACCGAGCATGCCGGTCTGGAAGTTCATGCCGTACATGGAGAACACGAGCGTCGGAATGGACAACGCGATGGAGATGATGGTGAAGATGCGCATCACATTGTTCAGGTTGTTGGACACGATCGAAGCGAAGGCGTCGGTCATGTTCGCGAGGACCCCGCTGTAAATGTTCGCCATCTCGATTGCCTGCTTGTTTTCGGTGATGACATCGTCGAGCAGATCCTCGTCCTCTGGGTATTGCTTAATCCGTGAGAGCGTGGTGAGTTTTTCCATCACGATTTCGTTGGATTTCAAGCTTGTGGTGAAGTAGACCAAGGTCTTGCTCAATTCGAGCAACATGAGGATTTCACGGTTCTGCATCGAGTGACGCAAACGCAGTTCGAGTTTGTCGGTTTCGCGGTCGATGATGCGCAGGTATCGCAGGTACATCGTGGCGTTGCGGTACAGGATCTGCAGGATGAATCGCGACTTCATATATGTGTTGAAGCCGCGGATGGTGCCCTCCATGAAGGGGTGGAGGACGGGCGTGTCCCGCATGCACACGGTGATGATGAGGTTCTGGGTGACGATAATCGACAACGGGATGGTCTCGTACCAGTCACGGCCGCTGCGTTCCTCGACGGTCGGGATGTCGACGATGATCATCGTGTAATCGTCTTCGGCGTCCACGCGGGAACGTTCCTCGTCATCGAGCGGGGCGCGCAGGTCGGCCAGATCGATGCCGGTTTCCTGGGAGACCGTGGCGAGCTCCACGTCGGTCGGCTCCGAAAGACATAGCCATGCGCCATTTTCCGGTTTCTCGATCTGCTCCACTTGACCGTTGATGGTGCTGAACATTCTCAGCATGCGCTCACCTGCCTTTCATCTATGCTCTCGCCGTACGCGAATCGTGCGCCTGAGCCACCATCCTTCTGTGGATGTTCCGCGGCCTGACTCCAAACGAGTCGCGGCGACCGCCGAAGAATCCCAAATAAGCATAATCCCTCACGGCTGGGACGAAACCGTCTTCCCGCGGTTTCACCCCATGACGTAACGCGATGTTCAGCGCGCGTTTGTTTCACAGCCACCCGGGGGTTGGGTCGCGGGTTGTCGGGTGCGCTGCGCGAAGCGCGTTTTGGAGAAAACACACAAGACCACGCCGCAGGGAACCGCGGGTTACCGGTTACGCTACGCGGTGCACGGGCTTGCGAGCATACCGACCACAGCGATATCCGCCATATGACCGTCGGATGGAATCTCAACATCTCGCCGATACGACCGATTTCATCGAGAAATTGAGAAGAAAGTCTCAATATCTCTCCACGAAGGAGCCCTCCTGCGTTTTTTAAGAACCAGTCACTCTCATCTCAAACAACCGACAGCCTGAAATCCTTGATATTCCAAGCTTCTGAAGGACTCGCCCCTGTCCTCGCCACGTCGAGAAATCTCAATATCTCGCCAAAACGACCGACGGACACGAGTTGTTCGGACTTCAGACAACCGAAAGCCGTCCGCCTGAAACAATGACAACCGGCAGCCCCCGAGATCAGAATCGGCAGGAAAGAGAAAACCCCGGGACTATTCCCAGGGTTTGAACGTGCGCCAGACAGGATTCGAACCTGCAACCTGCTGATCCGTAGTCAGCTGCTCTAATCCATTGGGCTACTGGCGCAGTCGCTGCTCACGGGAGATTCATACATCTCCATCGCGGCAACGTTCGCATCATACCCACATTTCGCGATAATCGCAACAGGCGTGTCTAAATGGGACAGCCGGGAGCCCGGGCGCGCGCAACACTGCGGAACACCGTGTACGGCCGCGACAGCGGGCGGGATTCGTCAAGCCGCGCGTGCCGCAGCATACGTAACCGCCGAATGTCTCCACCGCTTTGCCATGGTCGATGGTGGTTCGTCAGGCTGCGTATGCCGTGGGATACACAATCGGGCAAAACCTGACAAGGGATGGCGACAGCCGATAACATCCGCTGAGCTGGGCATGTCCCGGCATGCGTAATACGACGGTCGTCACGGAGCACCGCCGTTCTTCAGTGCATTCCGCGGGGTTGCGTATGTTTGGGCATACGCAACCCGTCGGTCTGCTGCAAGCTATTGGCATCATCTCCGTGGATCTGCGGCGTTGCGTATGCCGCCGCACACGCAACCAGATGGAACGTCTCGGGCAACACCGTTGGCTCTCATACGCCTTGGTTCGCTTTGGTTCCCATGCGGCCTGTTTCCTATGCGCGCGTTTCGCACACGGACGACATGGCACGACACGTGCGGGATGGCGTGATGACGAGATGACCAGATGACGGGACGACGACATCCGCGACTCCGGGAATGTCACCTGAAATGAAAAACCCGCATCGCTCTTGCGATGCGGGTTATCCGTGGAGCTAGGGGGATTCGAACCCCCGACCCCCTCCATGCCATGGAGATGCGCTACCAGCTGCGCCATAGCCCCGGTCGGTCTTCAGTTATCTCGTCCGTTCTTCGCGAACCTCGTATACATTACAACACCATTGGCCGATATCAAAATCGACCACCCATCTCGGCGTGTCGCACTTGATTCCACGACGGCACATCCTCGTCAGGAATACCGCTTGAAGAGTTGCTGTTGGTTGAAATATCGTGCTTCCGGGGCCGCGGTTCAGGGGAGGCAATAGAGTCCGACAGAAATTCTGAAGTCCACTAGAGTTAAAATGTCAATCAATCGAAACCAAAAGCGACGCAGGGGCCAGTAACCGGCAGCCAACAGCGACGACCGCACACCGAACACCACACACCAAGAATCAGCTACACACCAACCAAACAGGAAGGTCCACCGTGATCGCATCCATTATCCAAGCCGTGGCGCTATTCGCCGTGACCAACACCGACGACATCATCGTGCTTGCCTTGTTCTTCGCCCGCGGAGCAAAACAACGCAACACCACGCGAACTATTCTGCTCGGCCAGTATCTCGGATTCTTCGGCATCCTCGTCATCGCCGCGGTCGCCTCATACGGTGCCGTGACCTTGCTTCCTGCCGAAGCAGTCCCCTATTTCGGCCTGATTCCGCTGGCACTGGGCATCAAAGCCGCATGGGACAGCATCCGTGGCGAAGACGATGACGACACCGGCGAAGGCAAAAGCATCACCCTGCCGACAGTCGCAGCGGTCACCTTCGCCAACGGTGGAGACAATATCGGCGTGTACGTGCCGGTATTCGTATCCAACAGCCTCCCGGTGGTCATCGTGTATTGCGTGGTATTCCTTGTTCTGGTCACCGTCCTGGTGCTGCTCGCGCGCTTCATCGCGACCCGACCGGGAATCGGCGAATGGCTCGAGCGTTCGGACCGGTACCTGTTCCCACTTGTGCTCATCGCGCTCGGTGTGGTGATTCTCGTCAAGGGGCACGCGTTCGGCATATGACCGAGCTGATACTCGAACCGGGGCGAATCGTTGCGTCCGACGATAGATAATGCAAGCCACCCAGTCGGCTACTGGCCATCCATCGATTACAAACCGCACAACCACACAACAACAACGGGCGGCACGCAAACGCGTAACCGCCCGCCGGAGATTGCTGTCATCGATATGATCGATTGATTATTTCGTCGCAGTACCAGACCCATCAGTCGAACCGGATGACGACGAACCGGTTCCAGAAGTATCCGAGTCCGTGCCAGTAGTACCCGAATCAGATCCGTCGGTCGTGCCGGAATCAGAAGTCCCACCACCGTTTGAACCCGCCGACGAACCAGAATCTGAGCCCGAGGTTGAGCTCGAGCTGCTCGACGCGCTGGCCGAAGGGGACGCACTCGCGGTCGCGGACGGGGACGGGCTTGCAGTCGACGAGGCTGAGGCGCTGGAGCTTGCGGACGGGGATGGGCTCGCGGTCGCGGACGGCTTGTCGCTTGGCTTCTCGAGCTGATGATCGTCATCACGCCGCGTCTGCGAATCGCTGGGGGTCGGAGTCACCCGCGCATTGCCGACCATGTCACGCACCACGCTATCCGTGCCCTCGCCGCGGGTGACCAGCATGATGACGCCTGCGGTGATACCCACCGCCACCAGCGCACTGACCACGGAGATGATAATCGCCACGCGTTTGGTCTTGCGAGCGCGTTCAGTGTTCGCCGAACCTGACAGGTGCCGGGCGGCCGTCGTCCCGGTCTCGTTGCCGGAAACAATAACGCGCCCCTGATGGTCGTCCGCACCGGTATGAGCATGAGCACCCACGGGCGCACCGGAAATCACACGAGTGGCGTCATCCGCAGGCTGCATCACCGTGGTCGTGTCCGCAGCACCAACCGTGGGCATGGCACGCGTTGCATCGGACTTGGTCTCCCCTTCACCCTGGATATTCCTTGCGTTCGCGGCACTCTGGTCGCCCTGCACGGGCAGCACGGTGGTCTCGTCACTGCTGATCCGACGAGGCTGCCTAGCGGTTTCCCCGCTCGCGCCGTCCGCATCAGCGCTCTGGCCGGTTTGCTCCCCCTCAATCTGCTCGTCATCGCCGCCTTTGACATCCTGGAGTTTTTCCGAAGACGCTTTGAGGATGTTCTGGTACAGCTGCGAGGACACCGCGGATACAATCGAGCCGACAGCCACGCCAATCACCGATCCTGCGATGCCGATTCTGGCCGACAGCAGGAACGAGGTGACCGCCGCGAGCGCACCGGCGAGAAGTTGCGGTACAGAGATTCCCTTGAAAAAGTTCTTCACATTGCTGACTGTATCGGAAAAAGCAGGAACACGCTGGGCGTGGGCTGAAAAATCGCGCCATGCTCACAATGCGGATGCGTGTCGCAAACGGCAGATGTATCGGTTAAGTCGTTGCGCTGTCGTCCCTTCCCGCCGTATACACGGTGCGACGTCGGCTCAGGTTCGTTCAACGGCCGGGCTGTTTGTTCGCGCGTATGGGAATAATAAGCCGGGTGACTTTCAACGACACCTTGACATTTTCTCAATCGTCCGCCGTACTCGATGCACCGGAAGGCCTTCCGGAAGCTGTGTTCTGGGACATGGACGGGACGCTGATCAATTCGGAAGTTTACTGGGCGGCGGCAGAACGGCATGTCATCGAGCTGTATGGCGGCACGTTCAGCGACGAGGTACCGCTGCGTGCGCGCGGCCAGTCCACCCCGCGTCTGCTCCAGATTGTGCAGGAGTACATTCCCGCGCATGTGGACCCCGATACACTGCGCTCCGAAATCATCGGCTATGTGATTGACCGCGAGCGCGAGAAGCCTTGCTGGGCGACCGGTGCGGTCGAGTTGCTTGATGTGCTGTCGCAGGCCGGAATCCCGAACGTGATTGTGTCTGCCTCCCCTCGCGCGATGGTCGACAACATGGCCCGCCAGGCGCCCCAGGGCGCGTTCGTCGGATACGTGTGCGGCGAGGACGGCCTGCCCGCGAAGCCGGATCCGGCACCGTACTTGCGCGCCGCAGAAATCGTGGGCACTGACCCTGCCAACTGCCTGGTGTTCGAGGACTCCCCTGTCGGTTTGCAGTCAGGCGGCGCGAGCGGCGCGACCGTCGTCGCAATCACCGGGTTCACGCCCGAAGGCGTGGTCTTCGACGGCCCTCAGGTGACCAATATCAAGGATTATGTGGGACTTGGCCTCGACGATCTGGCGAATTTCATGGAGCTCGGTTCACTCGTGAAGTGATTGCCGGGAATACCGGTCCCACGCATCAATATGACTTGGATACGACTTGGCTGCCTCGCGTTCCGGTAGGGTGCCGCCGCTGAGTACGCCACGGTATTGGATTCGCACAGCAACCGGGAAGGCTGCCGATCTTCTGTCGACACCGGGAGTTGCTTCAGCGTCGGCAGAAGGTTGGTGTTCTGCTTCTACCGACGCTGAAGCGTCCCTCAGTGTCGGTAGAAGGTCACACGCGCAACACACTGTAGGGTTTGTTTCCCGCACCGCTGATATGCGAGTCCCGTCTAACGTGGCCAGTTTCGGAAACAGCCGCAAAGACCGACGGCAGGATCATTCGCGTTTGGTGACCACGGACATAATGACCGCCGCGAAAATCAGTGAGAAACCCACGATTGAGGTCCAGCCGATTGCTTCGCCCCAGAACATCGCGGAGAATGCGACGGCGAACAGGCTTTCCGTGCACATGATGATGGCCGCGCTCGACGGCGGCACGTGCGCCAGACCGATATTCTGCATGATCTGCGCCATCGTGGTCGCTCCGATCAGCAGATACAGGAAACTCATGATGACATCGGGCGCAAGCCATGACGCGTTCGGAAGCGGTTCAGTCAGCAGCGCGCCAATCAGGAAGAACACGTCGGCGACGGCGAATTGCATGAAAGTGACGGCAATCGGATGGAAGTGCTGGGTGTAGCGCCCCAGGAAGGTGAGATTAAACGAGAAAATCACCGCGTTCGCGATGGTCATCCAGTCGCCTTGGCTGAGCGCAAGCGAGCCTGATCCGGGTTTAAGGGCGACGAAGCCCACGCCGGTCAGGCAGATGATTGCGGCGACAAGATTGATCAGTTTAGGGCGCTGTTTGGCGACCAGCCATGCGGCGAACGGGGTGAGCACGCAATACGAGGCGGTCAGGAAGGCGCTGCGGCCAGGATCAATGGTTTTCAGGCCTTCGGTCTGCATGACCATCGTGCCGTAGTAGGTGATGCCCACAACCAGCGCGGGAATGATGATCTCGCGGGTGAGCGCGGGAATGATTACCCGGTGGAACAGGACGAACATAATCAAGCAGGAGCCGGTCATACGCATAGCCATGAGCCATTGGGGCGTAATGGCACTCATCGCTACCTTCGCGACCAGATAGCTGCCACCCCACAGGGCGGCACAGCACAACAGCATGACACGCGCAAGGTTCGGTGGGAAGGTACGTGACATACGGCTGCGGAATTCCTGAAAGCGGCTGCGTGCACGCATATGTCTCTTCTCCTTAGCCTCGAGGGCTTCGATGCTCGGCATGATGATTCCGGCGTGGGTGTGCTGGCCATCGTCGGTTTCGCCGTACTCACGATAGCCACCGCGCGGAAAGAACACGCCCGGAAGTCATCCGATTTTTCACAAGGTTCACCTCGTTGAAATCTCACGCCGCCGTTTGAAGCGGGGCGTCTCGGCAATGTCGAACGGGTCCAGCCGACGACGACCTGTGTCGACTCGAAGGTCTCGAAGCCAGCGGCGAAACCCTCGTGAGATACCTCACAATCCGCGGTGTCATACCTGCAATGCCCCGGGAACTGCCGTAAGCTGGTATCATAGGTTCGTACAAGCGCCGACGACCCGGTCGGCAGCCGCTATGCGGCGGCGCACAAGGCGCCCGAACGGCACACGCAGACCAGTACCATGAACCACAAGCGAAAGGAACATCATGGCCACCATCACCCCGGAAATGAAGGAATTCATCGCCAACCACCTGCCTTGGGTGGCAACCATCAGCAAGGACGGACAGCTCAACATCGGCCCGAAGATGTCCACCTTCGTGCTTGATGACCATCACATCGCCTACCACGAGCGTACCGCCCGCCAGCATTACCAGAATCTGCTGGACGGCAGCGAGCTGGTCATCGGCGTCGCGGACCTGGAGACCAAGACCGGCTACCGGTTCCGCGGCAAGGTGACGCTGCACAGTGATGACGCGATCTATGAGGAGCAGGTCAAGGTCGCGGAGCGCAACGGCACCAAGAAGCCGGCGGTCGTGCCGGTGCTGGAGGTCACCGAAATCGACGACCTGACCATGGGCGCGAAGGCCGGCACGGTCATCGAAAAGGACTGAAAAGGACTGAACGCGGGCAAGAACGCGAGCGGCGGCATGACGGAAACCCGTCTGCCGCCGCTTTTTGTTGTTTTATCTTCTGCCGCAGCCCCGCTATCGGCCCGTATAGCGGCGGATGTCAACCGGCACGTGCATCCCGCCAAGGGTGCCTGGATGTTCATCCCATACGCCGGGAATAATCGCCCCGCAATCAGGGCATGTCCCGTCGGCGGTCAGCCGGTATCCGGTGATGTCGTACCAGTCGCGCTCAATCAACCTCGCCCCGCAAGACGGGCAGTATGTGGTGCCGCCGTCGCGGTCCGACACGTTGCCCGTATACACGTAGTGCAATCCCTCTTGTAGCGCAATCCGGCGTGCGTGCAAGAGCCGCTCCTTGGGTGTCGGGGGCACGTCACGCATGCGGTAGTCGGGATGGAATGCGCTGAAATGCAGGGGCACATCGCGTCCGCAATGTTCACGCAGCCATGCGCATTCGGCGTGCAAAGTCCCGTCGTCATCGTTATGACCGGGAATGAGCAATGTCGTCAATTCCACCCAGGTGTCCGTGCCGTTGACCGCGTAGTCGATTGTCGCCAGCACATCGGCCAGGTGCGTGCCGGTGTCATGCCAGTAGAAATCCTCGGTGAAGCCTTTCAAATCGATGTTCGCCGCATCCATGTACCGGTAGAATTCAGGCCGCGCGCAGGCGGACATGTACCCCGCCGTGACCGCGACTGTGCCGATGCCATGGTCACGGCAGGCGTGGGCGGTGTCGATGGCGTATTCGGCGAACACGATGGAATCGTTGTATGTGAACGCGACAGACGACGCGCCGCACCCCTTCGCCGCGTACACGATGTCATCGGGCTGAGCATCGACTGCGTAAGTGTCCCAGATACGGGACCGCGAAATATCCCAGTTCTGGCAGAACCGGCAGCCGCTGTTGCATCCGGCGGTGCCGAAGCTCAAGATTGCGGTGCCAGGATGCCAATGATTGAGCGGCTTTTTCTCCACCGGGTCCAACGCGAATCCCGAACTGCGTCCATACGTGTCCAGCATGATGACACCGTTATGGTTGGAACGCACGAAACAGAAGCCCCGCTGACCGTCGCGCAGCTTGCATCCGCGCGGGCACAAGTCGCATTGCACACGGCCGTCCTCCAGACGATGCTGCCATCTGCCGATCGCCGGATCGCCGGGAACTGGACCCGTCGTCACCTCGCGTCCGCCGTCCGGGCGCGGGGACGGCGCCTCATAGGTGTGCGGAAACGGGCTGGTCGGTTGGAATCCCCCACGCATCGATGCCGCGACCTCGTCCGGGTGGGGCTGATCGAGCGGCTGCCCGGCATCCGTGGATCCGTGTGATAGCTGTGATTCGCGCTCATGCATGGTGGTTCCTTTCCTTGCCGGTAGCATCGGTGTCGGCTGCGTTGGCTGCGTTGGGGGCGGCGGCACCGGCGGCATCTGTGTCAGTCTCCGACGTGCTGATTCGCGTGTCCTGTATTCCCTTCTCATCGTAGGCACTGACGGTGTACGTCCATGCCGCGAAACGCGCATCATTCCACGTGGTGTCCGCGCGCAAGCCCGCTTTGGCCAGCAGATGACCAACGAAATCATGCGGATGCGGCAATTGATCCCACACCTGCGGCAGGAACGTGGCCCGGTGCCCGCGCCCGTCATCGATGACCAATCCGTCACGCCGGGGCACAAGCGAGGCTTCCAGCTGCGCACGCGAGGTCACAGGCAACGCCCGCTTCGGGGACAGGACGGACACTTCGATGCTGATGGAGGGATATTCCCACGGTTCCACCGGGCGGAAGCGCGGGTCATGGCAGGCGGCGTCCACGGTATGACAGGCGACATCCTCGCCCAACGGACGGGTCGGCTCAAGCGATCCGATGCACCCACGCAAATCGCCTTGCTCGCGCAAGGTGACGAAACAGGCGCCGTCATGCTTCAGCCACGGGTGGATTTCGCTTGTTTCCGCTGCGGTCGGTTCGTCGGTATCGATGCCGCAATAGCTGGCGAGCACCGCCCGTGCGAGGCGAGGCAATACTTCCGCGGCTTCCTGCGGCAAGGATTCTTGCTGATTCTGCGGGTCTGTGCAGGCATTGACGGTATTGCGGGCACAGCTGTCCGCATTGCGGGCGGCATGACCGCTGTGCTCGCAATCACCATCGTTCTCGCGGTCTTCACCGTCGCCGTCATTGTCACCCTCCCACACGCCGAAAGAAGCGTAGCCGACAACCGCCTGATCGGGGTCGGCCATGTCCGGGCGGCGCATCGGCAATCCCGAATCCGCGAGCGCCAGCACTCCCCCGTCGCCTGATGTTGAGCAGCCGAGCGGCCTGATGGTAAGGCCGCGACGCCGGCACACGTCAATCAGCCCGTTAATCGGGTAGGCGCCGCAGGCGTAATCGGGCACAATCGGCAGAATTCCGCCGGCAATGCGCGCAATCGTGTCATCGTCAAGCTGGCGCGCCACGTGTTCTGGATGGTAGTGGGATAGGTCCGAGCTGATGATGACGACGGTCGCGGGGTCCGTCCAGAACCGGTCAATTAGTGCACCAAGCTCGCCGGGCGTGGTGTCCCCCGCGTTAAGCGGGATGATGCTGGTCTGCGGGCCGAGGACACGTTGAATCCAAGGGATATGTACTTCGACGGCATGTTCGCGCCGGTGGGTGTCATCGTTGACGATGAAGCCGGGGGTATCGGCGTCGAGCGCGGCGCATTCGGCTTCGGTGTCAAGGGGCACCGTGCCGAGCGGGGTACGCCATGAACCGGCGGTGCAGCATGCGGTGCCGTATACCGGCACGCGGTGAGTGGGGCCGATGATGACGGCACGGCGGATTTGTCCACGGCCGCGTGCAAGCAGACTGTAGGCGAGTGCCGCGGTGGTGCCGGAGTATACGTACCCGGCATGGGGTGCGATGACGGCTTTCGGGGCTCCTTCAGGCAAGCGGCTGAGCAGATTGTGATGGTGGCCGAGCAAGGTGCGCGCATAGTCAAGTTGGCGGTCGATGATACCGCGTAGCGCGTCCGAATCGGCCGGGTAGAACGTTCCGGCGACGGCGGGTTGGCGGATCGCCCCCTGCCAGATCGGGTTCGTGCACGTCGGTATGCGCGGCTTACGTCGTTCTGTTCCTGCCGCGACGTCGCTGCCGAGCATATGCTCATGTGGTGTGGTCATGGCGATCACCTCTCCCCTTCGATGATAATCGAGTGACGGGCAAGAGATGAACAAGCGGCGAACACAATGCATGGTATGCCCCGCAACCTGGTCGGCACGCGACATGGCTGGGACCGGCGCACGGCAAGCACTGATGCACCGCCGACATCACCACACGGCCTGCAAAGCGACACGGCCGGCACCACCGAACCGTTGCCATGCAAGACGCGCGGATGTTCGGATCCGGTGCGCGCCCATTCACAAACCGTCTACGCTCACGGCGGTCCTGGCGCAACCAGTTTGAGTAACTATTCAAACTATCTACGCTCACGGCCTCCGTTGCGTCACCAGTTTGGGTACGCATACCAACCGGCTACGCCTAACTGCTTCTTGGCGTAGCCAGTTGGTGAGGGAGAGGGGGCTGCGGCGGCAGGATAGATTGCCCAGCAATCAGTGCAGCGTCGGGGCTTCCCACTGGTCCGTGTCCGCAATCGCGGGGCCGTGGTTATACTCGGTCATCCGCCAGCGCACGGTGCCGTCGGGCTGATCAGCCCCGGTCAGACGCGCCCAATGAGCGTTGAACATGGAGGTCATCGCCCCGAAGTCATGATTGCCTTGCGCCATGCCGAGCAAAGTCTGCAAGGTCTGGGAAATCCATGCCCCATGCGAGAAGACGAACAGCGTGGTGTCCGGGCCGGCGCGATGCGACCAGTCGTCAATCGCCTCGACGCCACGCTCCCCGACCGCGCCTTTCGGCTCAGCGCCATGCTTGAGCTCTCCGCCCGCGAAATGCCGCCATGACTGGTAGTCCTCGGTGAAATCGCGTTCAAGCTCTTCAAGCCGTAGGCCTTCCCACGCACCGAAACCGCGTTCACGCACCCGTGCATCCGGGTGCACGTCAAGCCCGAGCGGATCAGCGAAGGCGTGCGCGGTTTGCACGGCCCGGCCAAGATCTGAGCAGACGACCAGCTGCTTGGGGATATCCGGACGACCATCGACATACAAATCGTGCAAGGTCTGTGCCGTCTGACGGACCTGCCATTCGCCGACTTCATCGAGCGGGATATCCACCTGACCTTGCAAGCGATGCTGCTCGTTGTAGGCGGTACGGCCATGCCGCACGATGATAATCGACCTGACATGCGGGCCGGTCGGCTGGACGCGACGATGCTCAGGACCTTGGTATTCCCCACCCATACCGGGTGTACGATTCACCATGCTCACTGCTCGTCGGCGTCCGCGGACGCGGGTTCGGACGCGCCAGAGGATTCGGGTGCTTCAGGCAGCTGCAGGTCGATGGCCGGGCAATCCTTCCACAGGCTTTCCAGCCGGTAGAAGCGCCGCTCCTCCTCGTGCATTACATGGATTACGAAATCGCCGAAATCAAGCAGCACCCAGCGGCCTTCCTGCAGGCCTTCGCGCGAGCGCGGCTGCAAATGGCCGCCCTTGGTGTACAGGTCCTTCTCGATTTCCTCAGCGACGGCGAGCACCTGACGTTCGTTGGACGCGGTGACGATCATCATCACGTCGGTGATGGCGATCGGCCCGGTCACATCGAAGGCGACGATATCTGTGCCCTTCATGCGGTCGGCCGCGGCTGCGGCGATGCGGACGGCGTCGATGGAACTTTGCAATGCGGTCATATCAGCGCTCCCAAGCGGGCTTCCAGCCCTCGATATTGTGTTGTGTGTTCTCGGAGTATACCATCGTATCGTCGGGCACGTCGTGACGGACGACAGACCCGGCGCCGGTGGTGACACCATCGCCGACCTCGACCGGCGCGACGAACATGTTGCCGGCACCCACATGGACGTTGGAGCCGATCTTTGTGCGGTTCTTGTGCACCCCGTCGTAGTTGGCGGTAATCGTGCCGCCGCCGATGTTGGTGTGCTCGCCCAGCTGGGCGTCGCCGATGTAGCTCAGATGCGGGACCTTGGTGCCGTTGCCGATATGGGCTTTCTTCATTTCGACGAATGCGCCGGCCTTGGTTTCCTCTCCCAGCTCATTGCCCGGACGCATGTAGGTCCACGGGCCGATATTCGCTGCCCGCCCGACATGCGATTCCTGGACACGGGAACGTTCCACATGCGCTTCGGCGTCGATTCGCGCGTCGATGAGCGTGGTGTACGGACCGACGACCGCGCCTTCGCCGATGGTGGTCGTTCCTTGCAGGAAGCTGCCTGGAAGAATCTGCGCGTCACGTTCGATGCGCACGTCATCATCAATCCAGGTGGTGGGCGGATCAAGGATGGTCACGCCCTGACGCATCCAGTATTCACAGACGCGACGGTTGTGAGCGGCGGCGAGCGCGGCCAGCTGCACGCGGTCGTTGACGCCTTCGACGCTCAAGGGGTCGGGAGCTGCCCACGCCCCCACCCGACCGGTGTGGCGAGCGGTTTCGAGGGCATCAGTCAGATAGAATTCGCCTTGCGCGTTCTGGGAATCAAGCCCGGCAATCGCGGCGGCGAGAACCTTCGCGTCGAACACGTACACGGAGGTGTTGACCTCACGCACGGCCAGTTCGCTGCTGTTGGCGTCCTTCTGTTCGACGATGCGCAGCACGCTGCCGTCGCTGTCGCGGATGATGCGGCCGTACCCGGTCGGGTCGTCGAGCACGGTGGTCAGTACGGTCGCGTCGTTGCCGCTTGTGCGATGGTAGTCAAGCAATCCGGACAAGGTCTTGGTGTCGAGCAGCGGCATGTCGGATGCCGCGATGAGCACGGTGCCGTCGGCCTTGCCTTCGGCGGCAAGCTGGTTCATCGCGCACTGGACTGCACGACCGGTGCCGGGCAGATCGTCTTGGTTGACGATTTCGACGGATTCATTGTAGGAGCGTGCCGCCTCGGCGACACGATCGGCCTGGTAATGGACGACAACGGCGAGGGTTTCCGGATCAAGACCTGCGACGGACGCCATGACCCGCTCAAGGAAGGTCTTGCCCGCGAACGTATGCAGCACCTTCGGCGTGGCGGAACGCATCCGGGTGCCTTCCCCTGCGGCAAGAATGATTGCGGCTGACAATGTCATACGATGAAATCTCCAATTCTTCGTAACGGCGCTGCGCCGGACGGCCATGCGTGAGGCGTCTGACGGCGGCACGCCATGCTTCGAGGATTGTAACCGTCGGGGGCGGACATGGGGGCGTCAGCACAAGCTGTCATCCATGCCTGACTGATGCAGTGCCAAATGCGGAAGCGGCTTTGGTTCCGCTTCTGCCGATGCCTAAGGACAAGTCAGCGTCGGATGCCCACGTTGGCAGATACCCCGAAACTGTCTACGCTGGCAGTCCTCTCAGCGTAGACAGTTTGTAGGGAGTGTGGGAAGGGTGGTGGTGAAAGCAAAACACATGAGACCGCTGGGCCTCGTGCGTTTGTGATGCCGTTGCCGGACCCGGACTCGCGGGCCCAGCCGGCGTGGGTTCCGTGTTTCGTGCGCGGAACCGTTTCGGGTTCCCCCACCTGGACTCGAACCAAGACAAAGGGTTCCAAAGACCCGTGTGCTGCCATTACACCATGGGGGATCGGCGGTTTTCACCGCCAAGTTGCTATTATGCCATACTCTGGCGTTTCGTCAATCCGTCCGCGCGTCTTTCAGCGCCGCCGGACCGACAAACCGCAGAATTCAAGCGAACAGGAAGCCCTGCCCGTGATGCACCGGATAGGTGTCAAAGAGCTCTGCGACCGAGCCGTCCTCGAACACCGCCTTGATAGCGCTGGCGAGCAGCGGTGCGATGGACAGGACCGTCAGGCCGTCCCAGCGCTTCTCCTCCGGAATCGGCACGGTATCGGTGAGCACGACCTCGCGCGCACCGCAGTTCTTGAGCCGTTCGACCGCAGGACCGGACAGCACGCCGTGGGTGGCGACAACGGTCACGGACTTGGCGCCTGCGTCACGCAGCACATGGCATGCACCGGCGATGGTGCCCGCGGTGTCGATCAGATCGTCGACGAGCACGCAATCCTTGCCTTCGACTTCACCGACCACACGGTTGGAGACGACCTGATTCGGCCGGGTGATGTCGCGGGTCTTGTGGATGAAGGCGAGCGGGCCGCCGCCAAGGCGCTGCGCCCACTGCTCCGCCACACGGATACGGCCTGCGTCCGGGGAGACCACGGCGACGTTGTCAAGCTGGTTGGCGAACCGGTCGCGAATGTAATCGACCAAGACCGGCATGGCGATAAGATGATCCACCGGGCCGTCGAAGAAGCCCTGGGACTGGGCCGCATGCAGGTCGACACTCATGATGCGGTCGGCGCCGGCAGTCTTGAGCAGATCGAACATGAGACGGCAGGAGATGGGCTCGCGGCCGCGATGCTTTTTGTCCTGACGCGAGTAGCCCAGCAGCGGGCACACCGCGGTGATGGAGCGGGCGGATGCGCGCTTGAGCGCATCAATCATGATGAGCTGCTCCATGATGGACTTGTTCACGGGGTTGCAGTGGCTCTGCAGCACAAACACGTCGGCGCCACGAACCGATTCGGTGTAGCGCACATACATCTCGCCGTTCGCGAAATCGTATGCCGTGGTTTCCAGCACGTCGATGCCAAGTTGCTTGGCAACATCCTGCGCCAGCCTGGGGTGCGCCCGGCCGGTGACGAGAATGAGGTTTTTATCAGGCTTTCCTTCGAGGATTGCGCTCACCGTGTCTCCAAACGTTGTTCGCTGAAGTGGACGTATTCATAGTAGCCATCCGCATTGACCGGCTCAGGCGGACACGTGCGTGTCCTTGGCGCCGCCGCCGGCAATCCCACGATACAGGCCGTGCTTGCCGATATACTGCACGACGCCGTCAGGCACCAAGTACCACACCGGCTCGCCGTGAGCCGCACGCCGCCGCACGTCGGTTGACGAAATCGCCAATGCCGGAATCTCCAAGGTGTCCACATGACCTTCGCTAAGCAGCTGCGAGGACGGGCTCGTATACCCCGGCCGCGTGACCGCGACGAATTGCGCGAGATCCCACATCTTGTCGGCGTCCTTCCAACGCATAATCTCCGCGACCGCGTCCGCTCCGGTGATGAAGAACAATTCGGCGTCGGGATGCTGTGCGTGGATGTCGCGCAGCGTGTCGATGGTGTAGGTGACCCCGGGACGGTCGATATCGACGCGGGAAACCGTGAACTTTGGGTTCGAGGCGGTGGCTATGACAGTCATGAGGTACCGGTCCTCGGCGTTGGTGACATGCCTGTCCAGTTTGAACACCGGACGTCCGGTCGGCACGAAAATCACCTCGTCGAGGTCGTATACCCATGCGACTTCGGAGGCGGCAACCAAATGCCCGTTGTGGATCGGGTCGAAGGTGCCGCCCATGATGCCGATACGCGGCCGGCTATGCCAATTGCCACGCGCGGACCTGCGTGAGGATGATCCTGGCACGTCAATCTGCGGGCGTTGCAGCAGGTCGGACATACGCCGGCCCGCATCGGACTGGCCGGGCGCCGGCATGCTCGTCCCGGATGCGCTGCCGGTCATGCCTTGTCTCCGTGGTGTTCGCCGTGATGGCCCGCATGTTGCTGACCGGCCTGTTCAGGTTGCCCGGAACGATTGGCATGCTCGGCATGCTCGGCGATCTGGCGCTGCTGCTTGTCGGCGTCCTCGGTCTGTTCCTCGATTTGTTCGGCGGTCGGATCGGGCTCCTTGGGATCGATCTTGCCCATATCCTCGTCCCATTCCTGCTGGACGACCCGCCGGATCTCCGCGAAGGTGGGCAACAGGAAATCAGGCTGATACAGGCGCCGGATCTCCGCCACCCGTTCGGTGATGCGGATCAGCGTATCCGTCATCCCGTCGATATCCCCGTCGCGCTCCATGGCGGCGTACTTGCGGATGTGGTCTTCCATGACGCGCATATGCTCGGCGACCTGCGCCTGCTGTTGCTCGTCGAGGTCGACCACGTCAGGCGCATCATTCTCCGGCCACCCGATGAGCACCGCATCCGCGTATTCCAACGACGCCCGCTGGGCGGCGGTGGCGATACCGTCCTCAATCTGCACGAGGAACACATACCTCACGGTACTCAGCCGTTCCGCCGCAACCCGCAGGGCGAGCTTAGGGTCGTCCAGATCGATGCCGCGGTCTCGCGCCAATGCTTCATTCACTGCCACTTGTGTCACCTTCGTTTCCTTCACGGTTCCTGCGAACCGCCCCTGATGCCGTCATACCGGGATGCCGGGATGTATCGCCAACGCCCCTTTCAGTGCGGTGCCGCGAATTACCGGCGTACCTGCCCGGTGCCGTAGCCAATCCACTTGGTGGTGGTCATCTCCTGCAAGCCCATCGGGCCGCGCGCGTGCATCTTCTGCGTAGAAATGCCAAGTTCGGCGCCGAAACCGAAGACGCCACCGTCGGTGAACCTCGTGGAGGCGTTGACCATGACCACGGCGGAATCCACGAGCCGGGTGAACCGCTCGATTGCGGAATAGTCCTCGGCAATAATCGATTCGGTGTGCCCTGTCGAATGCATGTTGATATGCCCGATCGCCTCGTCCAGCGAATCGACGACCTTGACACCCATTTTCAGCGCGAGATATTCGGTGTCCCAATCCTGTTCGTCCGCCTGTTCGAGGTCGATGCCCTCGATGCCGGCGGCGTCGATGATGCCATAGGCTCGCTCGTCGGCGCGCAGCACCACATTCGCCTCGGCGAGCGCCTGCGCGGCAAGGGGCAGGAATGTTTCGGCGACATCGCGGTGCACGAGCAGCTTCTCCGCCGCATTGCAGACCCCGACACGCTGGGTTTTCGCGTTAAGGATGATAGGAATGGCCTTGTTGAGATCTCCGGAACGGTCGACGTAGATGTGGACGTTGCCGGCGCCAGTTTCAATGACCGGGACTTTGGAGTTGCGTACCACGGCCTGGATGAGGCCGGCCCCGCCACGCGGGATGAGCACATCGATATGGCCGCGCGCCTCCATCATCGCGGTAGCGCCCTGGCGGCCGTAGGCGTCGACCGTGGCAACAAGCGCCTGGTCGAACCTGTGTTCGGCGATGGTCTCGCGGATGACACGCAATGTGGCCGCATTGGTGCGTTCGGCTGCATGGCCACCGCGCAGGATGGCGGCGTTGCCCGATTTGAGGCACAGCGAGGCGACATCGACCGTCACATTGGGCCGGGCCTCGTAAATCATGCCGATGACGCCGATGGGCACGCGTACCTGGTTGAGGCGCAGCCCGTTGGGCAGGTTGTACCCGCGCACGACTTGCCCGACCGGATCGGGCAGCGTGGCGACATGCCGGACGCCTTGCGCGCTGGCGGCGATGCGGTCCACGTCGAAACGCAGGCGGTCGAGTTTTCCTTCATCCATGCCGGATTCGAAGGCTTCCTGCATGTCCTGCGCGTTGGCGGCGGCGATGTCGTCGGCATGCGCGTCGAGGGCGTCGGCGATGGCGAGCAGCAGCTCGTTCTTCGCTTCCGTGTCGGCTTGTTCGAGCGTACGCTGGGCCCGGGCGGCGGCGTCGGCCATCATGCATACGGCGCTGAAGACCTGCGCGTCGACGCGCCCGGCCTGCCCGCTGTCTTCTTGGTTCGTCATAGCCAAAACAGTAGCGCACACCGCGGGCATCGTGCTGATTTCGCTCACACGGCGGGTCAATTATTCCAAAGGATGACGGCGGCGGGCCGACACGGCGTCCTTAACGGTGCCGACGACGGTGTCCATATCGGGGAACGGCGACGCCGACATGCCCATGGTTCCCGGTAGAATACCGCCCATAAGATCCACTTAACTTTGCAAGGATGATTCGTGATCACGTTCCATAGCACCCGCAGCACCACCGATTCACTCACTTCCAAGCAGGCCATCCGCAAGGGCATCGCCGACGACGGCGGCCTGTTCGTCACCGACGCGCTCGGCGACACGCAGATCGACGTCGCGTCCCTTGCCGGCAAGTCCTACCAGCAGATCGCCCAGGAGGTGCTGGGCGCGCTGCTGCCGGATTTCACCGATGACGAGCTGGCGCAATGTGTGCGCGACGCCTACGGCGAACAATGGTCGGATCCGGCGATCACACCGCTCAAGCCCTTGGGCGACGATTACATCCTCGAACTGTTCAACGGCCCGACGTCCGCGTTCAAGGACGTCGCTCTGCAGATTCTTCCCCGTTTTATGGCGCATACCGCCCCGACCGGCGATCCGAACGAGAAAATCATGATCCTCACGGCCACCTCGGGCGACACGGGCAAGGCCGCGCTGGCCGGGTTCGCCGACGTGCCGGGCACGGGCATCACCGTGTTCTACCCGGAAGGCAAGGTCAGCCAGGTCCAGCAGCTGCAGATGACCACGCAGGCGGGCGCGAACGTGAACGTGTGCGCGGTGCGCGGCAATTTCGATGACGCACAGAGTGCCGTCAAGCGTATCTTCGGCGACCATGAGCTCGCCAAGCGCATCGACGACCAGGCGAATGTGGTGCTTTCCTCGGCCAACTCCATCAACGTGGGCCGTCTGGTGCCGCAGGTCGTCTACTATTTCTCCGCGTACGCGCAGTTGCTCGAACGTCAGGTCATCAACGCGGGCGACGAAGTCGAGTTCTGCGTGCCGACCGGCAACTTCGGTGACATCCTCGCCGGCTATTACGCGAAGATGCTCGGTCTGCCGGTCAAGCACCTGGTGGTCGCCAGCGACAAGAACAACGTGCTGTTCGATTTCCTGACCTCCGGCACTTACAACCGCAAGCGCCCGTTCTTCCAGACGATCAGCCCCTCGATGGACATCCTGATTTCCTCGAACCTCGAACGCATGCTGTATTACATGTCAGACAAGGACACGCGCCTCATCCAGATGCTCATGAACGACCTGAACCAGTGGGGTGCCTACGAAGTGCCGGCCGAGCTGCTGACGAAGATCCGGCAGTTGTTCGGTTGCGGCTGGGCCGACGAGGACCAGGTGCGCGCGATGATCGCCGACTGCTGGCAGAAGAACCATTACGTAATCGACCCGCATACGGCCTGCGGCTATTACGTGATGCAGCAGATGCCGCGCGATCCGCTCACCCCGCGCGTGTTGCTGAGCACGGCGAGCCCGTACAAGTTCCCGCGCGTGGTCAACGAGGCGCTGGGCTGGGATGCGTCCGGCTCCGATTTCGATTGCATGGATGTGCTCGCCGAACACAGCGGGACCACCGCCCCGAAGGCGTTGCGCGGTCTGGAGCATGCGGATGTCCGATTCACGGACGTCGTGGACATCGACGGCATGCCCGCCTACGTGGAGCAGGCGGCGGATCGGCTGTAACACGGTCACGATAACAACGGCCAGGGCGTTTTTCGTCCCGGGCCGTTGTTTTTCTTGGCGAGAATGGGATATGGGCGCATCGTCGCGCCGCCGCCGCGACCTCACCGGCTGGGGCATGTGAGCCGATTTGTCCGGTCTCCCCGCACTCTCCTACGGATGAAGCAGCGGAAGACCGCGAGAATCCACGTGACTAGCTGAGGCGCTGCTGTTCGATGTCGGCGTAGATTTCGGCGAGCATCTGTTCGAGTTCCTGCATGGAGATATCCGCACGCTGGGCGGCGGCGCATGCTTCCTCCAAGTTTTCCCGTGTTTTGGTCAGCAGGCGACGGCGCAGCACTTCACCGCTGCGCAACGCCACGAACGTGCCTCTGCCCTGCTCGTTGCGCACGATGCCCTCGCTGGCGAGTTCATCATAGGCGCGAGCGACGGTGAGGACGGACACCCCGAGTTCGGCGGCTAACCTGCGCAGCGACGGCAGGGCCTGTCCTTCGGTGAGCTCGCCTGAATACACCGCCGACCTGATCTGGGTTTTCAGCTGCTCGTATTTCGGCTTGTCTGAATCATCGGATACCGAGAATTTCATGCCGTTCCCTATCATGCGTGTCGTCGGCTTGCGGTGGTGTGCGTATGCGCACACGCAATCGGTGATGTACACACCGCCACAAACTGTTCTACTGTTCTGATAATCAGTATATCACTCAGCAGATGATTCTGAACCCCGGAAGTCGGGTATGCACGGGCTTCACGCCTACAGACGCACCGGGGCATCATTGAAATCGAACATGATGCCGTCAGCTTCATCGCAGATGGTCGGCCAGTCCGCATCGGATGAGTCATCATGCATCGCCCATGCCCGCATGCCGGCAGCCTTCGCGGAGCGGATACCGATCAGAATATCCTCGAACACCGTGCAGTCCTGCGGAGCGACGCCCAAAAGCTGCGCCGCCTTAAGATACACATCCGGCTCCTCCTTGCCGGTGTCACCGACCTCATCGACGCTGCACACAACATCGAAATACTCGTCCAGCCCGGTGTGTCTCATTGCGGCGACGCGCATGCTTGGCAACAGCGTCGTGGCAACCGCGAGTTTGGCCCCGCTTTGCCGCAGATACGCGAGATATTGCAAGGCGTGGGGTTTGGCCTCGACGATGGTCGCATACGCGTGCGTAGCCATTTCGGTCCACTCGTTCATCAGATCTTCCGGCGTGTCGTCCAAGTCGAACCGTTTGATCGTATATTCGGCGATCTGCCGAAACTGCATCGAGGACACGGTCGTCATGTAGTCGTCTGGCACCTCAATGCCGCGTTTGCCGAGGAAATCAATATCAACCTGATCCCACACACCCATGGAATCAAGCAACGTCCCGTCGAGGTCGAAAATTGCCGCCTTGCCGCTGTTGGCACCCATTTGAGGCTCCTTTCGTCAATCCCGCCGCAGCATTACGGCGGGACATACCGCTATTGCTACTCTACACTCGCCGCGAGCAATTCCCGGGCATGGTCGAGTGAAGTTCCCGATTCGCTGCCGGAAAGCATGCGTGCAATCTCCCGTACGCGGTCTTCCCCGTCCACGCGGGTCACAGTGGTGGTGACCCCGGCAGTGCCCGGCTCGTCAGGGGTGTCCGGGGCTGTCGGGCCTTTGCTCACCACGTACTGCTCCTGCGCCCACGAGGCGACCTGCGCCAGATGCGTGACAACGAGGACCTGCGAGGATCGTGCGAGTTTGGCAAGCCTACGCCCGAGTTCCGCCGCGGCCTTGCCGCCGACGCCAGCGTCTACCTCGTCGAAGATGAAGGTCATATCGGCCGCTTCGCCACGCCGCTCCGCGATTGTGAGCTCGAGGGCGAGCATCAGACGGCTCAGTTCGCCGCCTGATGCGCTCGAACCCATCGGCAGCGGTTCGGAACCGGGGAACGGGGTGAACGCGAACATGATGTCGTCCATACCGTGAGCGTCGAGCACCCGGGTAACATCGGCACTGGCACCGGCACCAGCATCCGGACCAGATTCTGTGGCACGCGGAACGACCCGGACCTCAAGCCGGGACCCGCCCATCGCCAGTTCAGCGAGCTCGGCGGTAACGCGCTCACCCAGCTCGCCTGCGGCTTTCACCCTGGCGGCGCTTAGCTCGCGCGCAGCGTCCAAGGCCTTGGCGGCCAGATGATCCCGGTCGGCACGCAGTTGTTCAAGTTTTTCCGGGCTGGCATCGAGATCCTCCACCTCGAACGCGGCCTTGTCTCGCCATGCGATCACGTCGGCGAGCCCAGGCCCCCAGCGCCGTGTCAACTCCCCCAAATCATGGATACGCGTGTTGATGGCGTCAAGATCGCCTTCATCATCATCATCATCGTCATCGGTCTGGCGTGACAACGTGAACACCACGTCCGACAGATCGGCTTCAATCGAATCAAGCCGCTGAGCGAGCTTCTCGTAGGTATCGTCGCCGTCGACGCGGATGGCACGCAGGCTCTGCGCAGCATGCCTAACCAGATCGGTTGCCCCATTCGAATCGCCGTCCGAGTCCAGTTGCGAAGCATCCAATGCGGCGACCGCCCCGTTGATACCCTGTTGAATGGATGCGGCATTCTCGATGCGCGAACGCTTGGCCTTAAGGTCCTCGTCCTCCCCCGGTTGGGGGTCCACCTGGTTAATCCGTTCGATGGATTCGCGCAGATAATCGGCACGCTGCCGGACATCCGCCTGCTGGTGCTCGAGCGCATCCAACCGGTCGTCCATCGCCTTGAGCTCGTTCCACGCCTTGCCGTAAGCCTCCAACAGCGCAGCATCACCAGCGTAGGCGTCAAGCACCTCACGCTGACGGGAGGCAGAAGCGATACGCAGTTGGTCCGCCTGCCCGTGGATGGTCACCAGATGCTCCGACACATGCTGCAGCACAGAACGCGGCACGGTATGCCCCGAAAGCACCGAACGCGACCTGCCAGCCACCGGCACCGTGCGCGACAGGTACAATTCGCCTTCATCCGCGGCGGCATCGACGCCCGCGTTTTTGGCCTGAATGACGGCCGGATTGTCCTCAGCGACCACGAATACGCCTTGTGCCCACGCTTCCTGGGCTCCCGGGCCGACACGCCTCGACTGGGCGGGACCACCGGAAATCAGGCGGATCGCGCTCAGCAGCATGGATTTGCCGGCACCCGTCTCACCGGTGATGGCGGTCATACCCCTCGCAGGTGCGATGCGCGCGTGGTGAATCGGCCCCAGATCGCGTATCTCAAGTTCCTCAAGCATCAGCGGGCATCCTCCCCTGCCGTGTCTTCTCCGGTCGTATGGTGCGTCTGCCGGGTGCGGCTATGCTCACGCCAGCCAACCACTGGAAGGTCAAATTTCGTGACCAACCGTTGGGTGAATGGCACGCCGGACAACCGTGCGAGCCTCAAACGGCTCTTCGATTCGCGCACCTCGACGCGCGTGCCTTTGGGCAATGCCCGCTGACGACGCCCATCACAGCAAATCCAGCCATCCGACGTCGAATTGTCAAGAATGGTCATGGTGAACGACGAGCCGGCCCCGATGATCAAAGGCCTTGCAAACAAGGCGTGCGCGGCGAGCGGAACCAGCTGCAAGGCCTCGACGTTCGGCCAGATGATCGGCCCGCCGGCGGAGAATGCGTAGGCCGTGGAACCGGTCGGCGTGGAGACGATGACGCCATCGCAGCCGAACGAGCTCATCTCCACGTCATCGACGCGGATGGACAGCTCAACCATTTTGCCCCGGTCGGAACGTTCAAGCGTGATATCGTTAAGCGCCCAATCGCTCAGCGGCCTGTCCGCCCCCGGAAGCCACACATCGACATGCGCGATCATGCGTTCGTCGATGGAATAGTCATGGGCGGCGACACGCTGAATCGCGTCGCTCATCTGGAAGCTTTCGAATTCCGCGAGGAAGCCGACATGTCCGAGGTTCACGCCGAGAATCGGCACTTTCGTGCAATGTACGAGTTCCGCGGCGCGCAGGATGGTCCCGTCTCCGCCGAGGACGACGACGATTTCGGTATCGTCGTCGATCTGAGTGGTCGGTTCCGCGAATCCCGGGGCTTCGACATTGTCGATGATCAAAACCTCGAACCCAGCGCCACGCAATTGGTCCACCGCCTCGGAAACCACAGTGCCGCTTTGACGCAACCTGGTATGCGTCACGACAACAGCACGCCGCTGCAAAGCCATACGCCGCCCTTTCAACCTCGAACACGGGTCCGCCACCGGTGGGCGCGCCCGTCCTACTGCTCCATCCTAGCTGAACTTCATCTAGAATAGCGGCTGAGCCCATGTATCGGCACGCGTAAGGAGCGCAGAAAATGTCGAACCTCGTCCTCGACGAGTCTTCCATGAACCGCGAAGCCTCGCGCGGTTACAGCTGGTGGTTCTCCGGCGACGCGTTCGAACGTCAGGCTGCGCAGGACCGCCGTCCGCCGCGCCGCAACCTCTCGGCGAAACTGTGGTCGCACCCCGGTCGGCTGACCATCCTGTACTTCTTTGCGCTGATCGCGCTGGCCACGGTCCTGCTGGAACTGCCCATCAGCGCCCATAACCGCATGGTGACTGATCCTGTGGTCGCGTTTTTCACCGCGGTTTCAGCCGCTTCGACATGCGGCATCCAAGCGGTCAACACCACCACCCACTGGTCGCTGTTCGGGCAGGCGGTCATTCTGCTGGTGGTCCAGTTCGGAGGCCTCGGTGTCATGACCTTCGCGTCCCTGATTGCTTTGGCGGTCAACAAGCATATCAAGGCATCGCAGCGCATGCTCACCGCCACGGAACTCGGCGCGACCAAGCTGAGCGAGACAAAAGGCGTACTCAACGCGGTCCTCGTGACCACCCTGCTCATCGAGGTCATCACCTTCCTTGCCTTGTTCCCCGGACTGTTGCACGTCAATCACGGCAATGTGCGGCACGCCTTGTGGGAAGCGCTGTTCTTCGCGGTGATCTCATACAACAACGCAGGCTTCACGCCCGATGGCGCGGGTTTGCATGTCAACAGCTGGGGTGTCGGCCTTCCGGTGCTGCTCAGCGCGTTCTGCGGCACGCTCGGCTTCCCGGTGCTGCTCAACCTCATGCGCGCCGCGCGCAAGCACACGCCGCCGAAACGCTGGACTCTGCACACCAAAATCACGCTGATCGGTACCTTCTGCATGGTGGCGGTCTCGCTGCTATGGTTCCGGTGCGTCGAGTGGAACAACCACATCCTGTTCTCACACGCCGACCTGCAAACGCGGCTGCGATACGCGCTCACTGCGGCGGTCATGCCCCGCACCTCCGGGTTCGACCCCTCGTGGGTGCCGGATGTGAGCGATCCGACGAAAGTGTTCATGAGCGCGGTCATGTTCATCGGTGGCGGCAGCACCTCCACCGCCGGCGGCATCCGTGTGACGACCTTCGCCGTGGTGTTGCTCGTATGCCGGGCGGCGTTCCGCGGCAAGCGCGATGTCACAGTTTTCCACAAGCGCATCAACGAGCGCACAACGATGACCGCGGTGAGTATCATGACCACATGTCTAATACTGGTGTTCACGGTGTCGCTGGCATTGATGGCGGTGTCCGGCTGCTCGTTGAGCAACGCTCTGTTCGACACCTGCTCGGCCTTCGGACTGGGCGGATACACGGTCGGCGTCGCCGACCAGAGCGACCCGGCGGCGTTACTGTTGCTCACCATGACGATGATCATCGGGAGGATCGGGCCGATGACCATCGCGTATGCGATCAACCGGCCGTCCGAGGCTCAGGCGGTGCGCTTCCCCGAAGAGCCGCTTATCGTGGGCTGAATACCCGTGCGGGTATACTGTCGGGCAGTGTGGCGCAGCCGTGGAAGGCGACGGCTGGCGAGTGAAAACGTCGGATATGTCGGCGCATCAGGAAGTGCCGTATGCGCCGGATGTGTCGGAAAGGGATGGATTGATGGCAGACAATAATCGAAGCGTTCTGGTGGTTGGGCTCGGCCGATTCGGCAGTTCGGTGGCTTCCACGCTTGACGAGCTTGGTCAGGACGTGCTGGCGGTGGACAAGGATCCCGTGCTGGTCAACCGTTGGTCGTCAACCATTCCGACGGTCCAGGCGGATATGACAGATGTGCTTGCGTTCGAACAGATTGATGCGGGTACATTCGGCACCGCGGTTGTCGCCATCGGCGACAGCGTCGAGGCTTCCGTCATCGCCACCGGCAATCTACTGGACGCCGGAATAACGGATCTGTGGGCGAAATCCGTATCCAAGGAGCATGCGCGTATCCCGCAACGCATCGGCGCACGCCATGTCATCAACGCGGAAATGGACGCGGGCAAACGCGTCGGACATCTGGTGTCCGGGGATTATCTGGATTACATCGAGCTTGAAGGACCTCATACGGTGGTGAAGATCCACACGCCTGCGCAGGTCGTCGGATATTCGGTCGACGACGCCCGCATCCATTCGCGCTACGGGGTTACGGTCGTCGCTGTCCAGTCCCCCGGCCAGGAACTCCAGTACGGTTCGAAAGATATCGTCATGCACCGCAATGACGAGCTGGTTATCACGGGCAAGCAGGACCAGATTGACCATTTCATGCGCGGTTGAGCGCGGACGTCACCGTCGTTCGCGGCAACTGCGGATTTGCCACCGTTCCCTGTGATTCGCTATACTCGTAGCTCATCATGTGACGTTCGGCCAGGGACGGCCTAAGTCACTGGGCACTGCCAGCGCCGGTGGGGATACCGGGACGCCGGCGACCTCACAGAAGGGCGAAGATGACCACAGAGAGACGGCAACACATACAACGGCCCGCGATTGGGGACGACACCACAGAACATTCCGCACACGGGCAGCACGGGCAGGGTCCAGAACACGAATATGACCCGCTGTACACGACGATTATCCATACGGTCAGGCGCGACGAGCCGCTCGTCATCCGGCAGGCAAGGGTACTTGGACGGCTGCATGCGCCGCAAATCGACGGCGGCACTCTGATTTGCGAGAACGCGCGCATTGTATGCGATGGCAATCTGCATGTCTCGAAAATCAGCGGATACGGCACCATTGTCGTACAAGGCGAGGCAGCCTGCTGCGAACTCAACTTCGTCGGCGACATCCGGTGCGCGGGACAAGTCACATGCTGCGGCGAAGCGAAAATGGCCGGCATGCTACAAGCAGGAGGCGGGCTGCTCGCATCCGCCTTGGCCATGACCGGGGTGATGAACGCCCCGCATCTTGTGGCGAACAACTCAGTTCTGATTGACACACTGGGCGACGGGCTGTGGGCGCATCGGACGCTGCGCTGTCGTGACCCGCACAGCACGATTCGTAGAATCGAAGCGCACCAAGTCGAAGCCCGCAGATTGCACTGCGACCAGATCAGTGCCGAGTGCATCATGCTCGAAGATACCAGCGATGTACGTACGGTACCACTTGAAGCCCATCTGTCAGTCGATGAAGGTTCTCGCATCCGCTTCTTCGAACGCCGCGACGGGCAGCTGCTTCCCGCAGGGCGGGCGATGTCCAGCGGCGCGACACCGGTTCACTGCGCGGCGCGAACTTGCCCGGTGCGCAGATAAAGCAGATATTCCACGTTGCCGAAGGTCCCTTCAATCGGTGAGACCGCCGTGCCACACACGGTCATCGCGTGGTTCTGGGCGCACTCGCTGACACGCAGCAGGGCTTGTTCTCGCAGCTGCGGATCGTCGACGATGCCGTTTTTGCCGAGATTGCCGCGCCCCACTTCGAATTGTGGTTTGACCAGGAGCACGACATGCGTGCCCGGCCGGGAAATCCTTGCGATCACGGGAATCACATAGGTCAGGGAGATGAACGACACGTCGGAGACGATCATGTCAGGGCTCCAAGGCAGGTCGTCGCCCGTCACATCACGGATATTGACGCCGCTCATGTCCGTGACGCGCGGGTCGGCCTCGATCCGCTGATCGAGCTGCCCGTGTCCGACATCGAGAGCGATGACCCGGGCGGCACCGCGTCGCAGCAGCACTTGGGTGAATCCCCCGGTCGAAGCGCCGATATCCAGGCAGGACATGCCGACCGGCTCGGGAAGGCCGTGATCTTTGAAAACTTCGAATGCGCCGACCAGTTTGTAGGCGCCGCGTGACACGTAGTCGTCTCCGAGGTCAACGTCGATGGCGTCGTTCGGCCTGACCGCGAACGACGGTTTAGTCTGAACCTTGCCGTTAACCGTGACGTGCCCAGCTTTGATCAGTCGGCTGGATTTCGTGCGTGTGGGTGCCAAACCTCGATCGACGATGGCGATATCAAGCCGGACGGGCGCTGCTGATGCGCTCATCGACGTGCCGTCCCCTCATCCAAGGCATGCTGCAAGCCAGTGAGTATACCGCCAAGCGCTTCGATACGTTGCGCGTCATCCATTTGCGGCCACCCACGCAACTGTGGGTACCGTGATTCGAGTGCCGGGGGTATGGTGTCGTCGGCGGTGTCAGAAACGCCGACGACAGAAACACCTGTATTGACAGCGTCAGTCTCGGAAGACTTAGTGTGCGCGACCGGTGCCCCGACGTTGGCCGATGTCAGCCCTTCACCGGGGATTCGTAGGGTGTCCGCGTTCATGCCAGCTCGAACCTCAAGTCTGAGGTGTCAACAGGCAGCGAGGCATCCATGCAGGACCATGCGGCGCACAGGGCGGCACGCAACGCGTTGATATCGTGCGGGCCGTCGATGCGCAATACGCCGCCATCGACGCGTGCGAGGACGCCGGCGCACCGCCATGAGCCATCCGTCTGCTGCACCGGCTGGGGCATCGGCTCGACCAGTCCTCGCAAATCCGCCGCCACATACGTCGGGCGCAGATGTTCGGGTGCGTGCAGCAGCTGTTGCGGGTCAGTCACCCCTGTCAAAACGGCGAGCGAATCATAGCCGCCCCGGTTGCCGGCCTCGATATCGGTGTCAAGGCGGTCACCGATGGCGAGGCATTGCTCCCGTTCGACGGGTGTGGTGCCGTCATGGGCGGCGAGCAGTCTGGCTTCATCGTACATTGCCGATTCCGGTTTGCCTGCCGATGCGATCGGTTCGACACCGGTGGCGTTGATTACCGCTTGAATCATCGAGCCGCAGCCGGGGGCGACACCAAGTTCACGCGGAATGGTCAGATCGCGATTCGTCACGAAATATTGTGCACCCCGTTCAACGGCGTACGCGACCTGCGCCATCTCCTCCCAGTTCATCTGCGGGTACCAGCCTTGGATGACCGCGACTGGATGGTCTTCGGCGCGCCGGACGACTTGCAATCCTTGGGTCGCAACCTCCTCAGCTAGATGATCCGCGCCGAGCACCAGCACGGGCGAGCCTGCGGGGACATGGCGTGCGACCATACGCGAAGCGACCACCGACGAGGTGATCACCTGCCATGGTTCGACATCAAGCCCGAAACCGCGCAACTGGTCGGTCACAACGCGCTGGAAACGCGAGGAGTTGTTGGTCGTGTATTCGACGGTCATACCGGCGTCCTGTGCGCGGCGGATGCTGTCCGCCGCGTGTTCCACAGGCAGTTTGCCGCGATATACGACCCCGTCAAGGTCGAGCAGCGCGAGCCGGTATGCTTCGGCGAGCGGCTTGTCGCTGCCGCCAAGCAGCTTGCTCATGCCTCTTCGCCATCCGGGTTTTCAGTGGATTCGTCAGTGGATTCAGGCGCTTCGCCAGCCGCTTCGACGTCGGAATCATCCGCGTCCGATGTGTCCGACGCAGCCTGTGCATCCGGTGTATCGGCGGCATCAGTCACATCCGCGGAATCCGCAGCATCAGAGGACGCGCCCGTTTCGCCTGCATCTGCCTCATCGGATTCATCGGCAGATTCGGCATCGGATGCCTCAGCTTCGGACTGCCCATCATCAGCGGACTGCTCCGCGTCGTGCCCATCGGCGGCATCGGCCTGCGCGGCGTTCGCGTCGGCTTCGTCCTGCGTCTGCTGGGGTTCCTCGTCGGCTTGTACGCCGTCCTCGGTCTCCTCGGCAGGCAACTCAGTCTCGTCATCGTCGTTTTCGGGATCTTCGGGCGCATACTGGGCATCGTCCTCGCTAATACCCAGCTCCTCCATCAGATCTTCCGGCAGATGCTCCAGATCGTAGTCGATGACGATGTCATCGGCGGACTGCTCGTCCTCGTCCTCTTCAGCATACTGGGCTTCAAGGCGGTCAAGCACATCGTCAAGCTTCGCAGCCTCGTCGTCACGTCCGGCCTGTTCGAGGAAATACTGCTCAGCTTGGATGGCACGCATGCGGTAGGCGCCCGGCAGGCCCTGCGAACGCCCAAGCTTATGGGCGATGTCAATGGCCTTGTCCCAAAGCTCCAGATCGCCCAGCGCACCGGCGTACACGAGGAACATCTCGGCTTTCGCTTCGCCGCTCAGTGCACGCGCCTCGTCAGACAACGCGATTTCGATGGCTTTCTTCGGGTGGCCGACGCCGCGCTCGCAATCCGCGATTAGCGGCAGATAATCAAGATAGCCGTTCATACGATAGGCGGTGCGGAACTCGCGCAACGCCAGCTTGTACGTGCCTTGACGGTAGGCAACGAAGGCCAAGGCCTCGCGGGCGAAGTCCACGCGGGACGCCTGATGAGCTGCCCACTGGGCATGTTCCAAAGCGGCTTGCGGATCGTCCTGCTCAAGCGCGTATGCGGCGAGAATATGCAGGCCGACGTTCTCGGCGTGCTCCTTGGACAGGCCGCGCAGACGCTCACGCTCGTCGGAAGAGAGCATGGACCACGTTAGGCCCTTGGGCATCTTCGGTTCGCCCGGGCGACGGTCCGTATACGGATTCTGGGACGGGTAGGACACCGTGCTGTCCGAGTTGCGCCGCGGCTTGGACATATACTCCTCACGCTTGCGCTCACGCCACTGCTGGCGCTCTTCACGGTTGAACTCGCGACGCTCCTCACCCCCCTGCTTGGCGGCATCATCATGGCGCTGGTCCCTGCGGTCGTTGCGATCATTGCGGTCGTCGTTGCGCCATGGACGGCGTTCACCTTTGCCGCCGCGATGATCGTCGAACGGCCGGCGATGATCGTCATGACGATAGCGTGGATTGCCGCCTTCCCGACGATCCTCACCGTCACGACGTGGACGGTCGTATCCGCCCTTGCGGTCGCCTCGATGGAAGTTCTTGTTGCCGTAGCCGCCGCGCTTGCCGTAATCCTTGCCGTCGCCGCGATATCCGCGGTCGTCGCGACGCTGTCCGTCACGGTCGCGATACTCGCGCGGCTCACGGGAATCACCGTCACGACGGTCATCACGGCGGTCATCATGATGGAAGTCCTTGCGGTAGCCGTCTTTGTGGAAGCCGCCCTTATGGAAGCCTCCCTTGTGGAAGTCCTTGCGGAAGCCTCCGCGATGCTCACCGTCACGATGCTCCCCGTCGCGGTGGAAATCCTTACGATACCCGTCGCGGGAATATCCGCCACGACGCTCACCGTCGTTGCGACGTTCGCCATCGCGGTGTTCGCCGTCCTTGTGGAATCCGCCACGACGCTCGCCGTCACGGTGGAAATCCTTACGATACCCGTCGCGGCGCGGGCCCTTATGGTACCCTTCACCGTCACGCTCGCCACGCCCGTGGCCGTACGACCGTCCCTTTCCATTGCCGCGAGGCTTGAATCCCTTGCCGCCGCGGGATCCGGGACGACGAGATCCGAATGATTTTCCGTCCCCGCGCTTGCCGTTGCCGTGATGTTCTTCTGCCATACGTCTGCTTTCCGTGTTTCGTATGCACCGGTGTCATGAGGACGCCAATGCTCTGATACTGTGTGTTGTCTGCCGAAATTGTCGTTATCGGTTCTCCGCGGGTGATTGGACTCACCCGTCCCTGTGCGTACCCGGCAGATGCCGGGACGGTGTCATTGCGCGCGCCGGACCGCGCCCAGAGCCTTCTTTCCTCGTCTGATCAGCGCGTAGCCGCCCTGGAGGAAATCATCCTCGGCGAGCAGCTGATCCTGGTCTTCGACACGCTGGTTGTTGATGTATACGCCACCGGATTTGATGGTTTTACGGGCTTCGGACACCGACTTGAACAGTCCAGCCTTCACGCCCGCCTCAGCCACACGGTCGCCTGCCGCGACCTGTGCGAAGGTCCGGCCGCCTTCACCGTCGTCGACTTTCAGCCCCTCGATGGCGGCTTCCAGTGTGTCTTCGCCTATGGTCCGCAAATCGCCGCCACGGCCGAACAGCGCGGCCGCCGCGTCAATGGCCTGCCGAGTGGCTTCCTCACCGTGCACATAGCTGGTGACCTCCCATGCAAGCGTCTTCTGCGCTTCGCGGGCGCCAGGATTTGCTTCGACCTCGCCTGCAAGACGTTCGATCTCGTCCTTGGGCAGGAAGGTGAACACCTTGAGCAGTTTCACAACTTGGTCGTCGGGCTGGTTGAACCAGAACTGGTAGAACTTGTACGGGCTCAGCATGGTCGGGTCCAGCCACATGGCGTTGCCTTCGGACTTGCCGAACTTCTTGCCCTGGGAATCCGTGATGATCGGGCTGGTCATCACGTTCACGGAGGTTCCCCGCACCTTGCGGATCAGGTCGAGGCCGGACGTGAGGTTGCCCCACTGGTCGGCACCACCTGTCTCAAGCACCACACCGTATTCGTCGTGCAGGTACAGGAAGTCGTTGCCTTGCAACACCTGATAGCTGAATTCAGTGAAGGAGATGCCTTCTTCAGAGTTGAGACGACGGGCGACGGTCTCTTTGCTGAGCATGGTGCCGAGCCGGAAGTTCTTGCCGACATCGCGCAGGAAGTCGATAACCGACATGTTGGCGATCCAGTCGTAGTTGTTGACGAAACGCACACCGTTGTCGCCTTCGGTATCAAGGAAACGCGAAATCTGCGTACGTAAACGATCAACCCACCCAGAGACAATCTCCTTGGGGTTGAGCGTACGCTCGCCGCTTTGCCGCGGGTCGCCGATCAGACCGGTGGCGCCGCCCACCAGAGCATAGGGCTGATGCCCGTCAGCCTGGAGGTGACGCATCACGATGAGCTGCACGAGATTGCCGATGTGGAGCGATGGCGCCGTCGGATCGAAGCCGCAATAGTAAGAAATGGGATTCCCGTTGAGAACAGCCGCAAGCTGTTCCTTGTCGGTGGATTGGTTGATGAGTCCGCGCCACTCCAGCTCCTCCATAGGTGTGGAGAAGCCGGCATCCCTGTAATTCCTTACCTGGGCCATGATGCTCCCTCTGTTGTTGTCATGCAGTGCCGTGTGCTGTACCGGCACGTACCGCGACCCTGCCGCACAGACACACTCAATCTCATCTATTGTGCCAGCTCATGCCGACAGCCGGACACGGCCCGAGCCCAACCGACACGTCTACTGCCGCTCGGGATATCGCGGCTGGCCAGGATATCGCGGCTGGTCGTCATCCGGCTGGATACCAGATGGCTGAGCGGTGAACGACTGCGGCTCGAACGACCGCGACTGGAACATCTGCGGGGCATCAGGGGCAGATCCGGCATCCTGGGACGGGAGGCCAAACTGCAATGCGGACAACTGCTGGTCCGGGCTCGGCTGCGGGAAGAAGGCCTGCGGCTCGAACGTTTGGGGCTCGAACGCCTGCGGCTCCGGAGATTGCGGGGCGAATGACTGCGATGTAAAGAGTTGCGATTGTGACGATTGCGGGGCGAACGACTGCGGTTCGAGAGGTTGCGACCCGGACGATTGCGACCCAGCCGACTGCGGTTCAAACGGCAACGGCTCGAACGTCTGCGGCTGATAGACGTTCTGCGACTGCTCCCGCATCGGTTCATCGGCCTGCGGCTGAGGCAGGAACTGCTGTTGCCCCGTATACTGTGGCTGTACCGGATATTGCGGCTGGAACGGGCCGAACTGCGTCTGCGACAAATCCGGCGACATCGGCATGCCGACACCGGCACCAGGGACGCTAGTGGCGGGGACATTCACATCTGGAACGCCGGTGGCAGGGCCATTGGGGGCGAATATGGCGTTCGTCGGCATCACCGGCATCGCGACGGACCCCGTCGACATCGGCATGCTGGGCGCGGTCGCCTGCTGCTGCCACGCCAGTCTCGCCATCCGCGCTGCTTGTCTCTTCTGGCGGAACATCTTCCACACATAGGAAATCACTCCGATGACGAAGGCCAGCGCGTAGCAGGCAGGTCTGACCAAATCATGGGAATCTATCGATTTGACACCGTAGCCCATGCTCTGGGAGAACTCCTTTGCCAGGTCCTTGTTCGCGTTGTTGGCCATGGCGAAGAGGATGGAATACCGCTTGACATACACGCCGCCCCAATACCCTTGGTCGGAGAATTCAAGTCCGTTGGGCACACTCGTCAGCCCTGTCGCATCGGATTTCAGATCGTCGTTGAAACGGGACAGTGACTTTTTCGCGTCGATGGGGTCCAGCGCCTCGAGATAGATCACGGCGATTTCGTCATTATTCGGGACGGTGGCCAAACTGCACGAGTTGAAGGTGATTTCACCGGAGCGCAAACGCGATAAATCAGCACTGGAGAAGTCCGCAGCATTCGAGCACGAGTCACCCAAATCCTTGACCGTCATGCCGTGTTCCCGGGCCGCCTTCGAGAAGTCCTCCGGGCTTGTCCCGGTATCGACGCTGCAGCCGCCCAAGGGCAGAATCATGCCGCACAACAATGCGAAGACCAGAATGAACCGTCTGAACATGCAATCCGCGACGGCGCCACGTCTTGTACGCACGGCTGCGGCCCTTGGAACGAATCCTTCTGACGCGGCGGTTTCCTTGTCTCTCGCGGTTACAGAACCACCCATGGTTTCCCCGTTCTCTTACAGGATTCCAAAGTGTGCCCGACTGGTTCCCTTGGAAATTCCTTGCCTCACTGCTCTCCCAGTTTTCACCAAGTTATCATCATGCTTTGACAGATTCGCGTCGAATCGCACACATCATCGTGTTCGATTTTGCATATTCACCGATTGTCGCCGTCAGTCGCATCGCCACCGTTGCGGTCAATCAGGTGTCGAACGGTTTCGATGAGTGAATCGTAGATGCTGGATGTGGTGGAAGTCAGATGCGGGAATGCGCCAATCATACGACGCTGCTGCGCGCTGAGCACACCCGTCGCCGCGTCGCGCAGCCGCGTAAACGTCTCCTGGGAGGATTCCGACCAGGCGCGCATTCGGCGCGTCAACGTGGGTCCGTCCCACACGGGCAGACTCTCCCCCGCCCGCGAGACATATTCCTGAATCATGGCTTTGAGCTTGTCGAGATTCTCCTCAAAACAGGCCATACCGCGGATTGTCACGACAGTATCCGCCACGAGCAGGGCAGCGCAGACAGCGCATACCGCATGCAACACGGCAGGCGGAATCGCCTGCGTCAGCCCCGCGACCACAGGCTGAGCCACCTTGACAATGAGCACACCTGCAGCGCCGAACACCACGGCCCCCAGCAGGCACACCCGCCCTTGGATATTGAACCGGCGACGGCTGTAATCCCACCATCGCGCATGAAACAGTTGCTCCATCGCCCATGATGTCACGTATTCGAGCACGCTGGCGCCACCAGCCGCCGCAAGGAACACGACCACCGGGTTGGCGATGCCACCAAGCAGCAAAACGGCCAGCACCGCTCCCACTCCATATATTGGGCAGAGTGGACCATTGAGGAAGCCTCGGTTCACCCAGCGGCGGCTCGCAGCAGACACCAGTATGGATTCGTATGTCCACCCGGCGATGCTGTAGCCGATGAACCACAGGAACAGCCGTTCGAGTGTGCCGAGCATCATGCACGGGACATCCGGGAGCGCCGGGAATGCCTGGCATATCGTTTGCGGCGCTTGAATCGCGTCGGCGACAAGGTCTCCCGAGTGGCGCTGATCTTATCCGCGAGTGACACGATGTACCCTTCGAGGTATTTCGGCGGAATCGGCGTCAGCGGGAACATATGCCGCGCGATGCTGTCACGTTCGACGCCGCCGAGCTGGAAGTCGCGGGAGGCGTTGAGCAGCGCGGTCTGCCCATGGGTCAAACCATGCAGACGATGCGTACCGTTGTCCCACTCATGCCAGTCGTACAGGAAATAGTCGTGGAGCAGCGCTGAACGTACCAGTGCGCGTTGATCGACCCTGTCCCACAGATGCATCCGGTCCGCCAGCCAGATGCTGAGGCAGGCGACCCGGATGGAATGGGCGAAAGTCGTCACCGACCCATGCTGGTAACTGGTACGCTCGATGCGCATATGCTCATGCGGGATGATTTCCTCGCCCTGACGCTCGACGATGCGCTGGATCTGGATTCGGTCGAGCATATCAGGCCAATGAACCCGGGGCTTTGAAGGCGCTGCCGTCACTGCGCGATGTGGCGAAATGTCCAAGCTCGACGGCGAGGTTCTTCGCGGCGAGAATCTGTTCGCGCACCCGCGCCGGCGAAGTGCCGCCACGGCCGTTACGCGCCGTGACCGACCCCTTGGTGGACAGGACTTCACGCACTTGCGGGGCTTTGTCTGCGGGCAGGAAACCGCTGAACACGCTGATGAAATCGTCATCGGTCAAATCACACAGTTCCTGGCCGCGGCCTTCGGCGAGTTTGACGCACGCGCCGGACAACTCGTGGGCGTGGCGGAACGGCACACCGTTGCGCACCAGCCATTCGGCGATATCCGTGGCGAGCGCGAAACCGCGCGGCGCCTCCTGCTCGAGGCGTTCCTTGTCGAAGACCGTGGTGCGCAGCATGCCAGCGAATGCGGGCAGCACGACCTCAAGGGTGTCGACTTGGTCGAACACCGCTTCCTTGTCTTCCTGCAAATCGCGTGCATATGCGGTCGGCAAGCCCTTCAGGGTGGCGAGCAAACCGGTCAGGTCGCCGATCAGCCTGCCGGACTTGCCACGGGTGAGCTCAGCGATGTCCGGGTTCTTTTTCTGCGGCATGATCGACGAGCCGGTCGAATAGGCATCGTCAAGTTTAACGAAGGCGAATTCCTGGGTGTTCCAGATAATGATTTCCTCGCTCAGACGCGACAGGTCGATGCCGGCCATCGCGGCGACGAACGCGAATTCCGCAACCACGTCGCGGCTTGCCGTCCCGTCGATCGAATTTTCGGTGACACGGCTGAAACCAAGTTCGCGTGCCACTGCATCTGGGTCAAGGCCGAGCGTGTTGCCGGCGAGCGCACCGGAGCCGTACGGGCTGGCGTCCGCACGCCGGTCCCAGTCAACCATGCGCTGCACGTCGCGCAGCAGCGGCCATGCGTGTGCCATGAGCTGATGGGCAAGCAGAACGGGCTGGGCGTGCTGCATATGGGTGCGTCCGGGCATAACGGTGTCCCCCGCCTGTTCGGCCTGGCCGATCAGCGCCTGGATGACGTCAAGGACCTGCCCGGCGATGAAGCGGGCATGGCGGCGCAGCCACATACGGATAAGCGCGGCGATTTGGTCGTTGCGCGACCGGCCTGACCGCAGTTTGCCGCCTAGCTCGTCTCCGGCGATGTCCAGCAGACCTCGTTCGAGCGCGGTCGCCTCGTCCTCGTCTTCCTCGATGGGTGCGAACGACCCGTCATCGACGGAACGTTGCAGCTGGTCGAGCGCGGCCTCCATACGATTGAGCTCGTCCTTGGTGAGCAGTCCAGCACGGCCGAGAGCGCGTGCATGGGCGCGCGAACCGGCGATGTCGTCGTCGGCGAGCCGCCAGTCGAACTGGGTCGATTTGCTCAGCCGCGCCAGCTCAGGCGAGGGACCGGATGAGAATCGCCCTCCCCACAGCGCGATTGAATGTTCCGGTGCGTTCGAATGTTCCTGTTCGTTGTTCTGTTCCATGGACGTTGGCGTCTTTCTGTGTTGTCTGGGTTGTCGGATTCGGCGTTGTCGGATGCAGTGTTGCCGGACTCGGTATTCCGCAGGCTTGTTGTGTCTTACCCTACACCGGTGATTCGTCAAACCGGCCGGATATGCCGGGAAGGCCATGGACCGGCGTGCCGGCATGGCCTTCCCAATGCATTCCCCGCACGCAACACCCTGTGCCGCAGGTTGCGCGTGCCGTGGTTGGCGTTACTCGACGGTGTTCTCCGGCACTTCGATGCCGTTGCCGAACTTGACGTCACGAGCGGCGGCAACCTTGCTCGGCAGGCCGTAGATCTCGATGAAGCCGTTGGACGCGTGCTGGTCGAAGCTGTCACCAGAATCGTAGGTGGCGAGGTTGTAGTCGTACAGCGAGCTGTCGGAGCGGCGTCCGGTCACGACCGCGCGGCCGCCGTGCAGGGTCATGCGGATTTCGCCGGACACGTACTTCTGGGTGTCCTCGATGAAGGCGTTGAGCGAATGGACCGCCGGGGAGAACCACTGGGCATCGTAGACGAGCTCCGCCCAGCGCTTGTCGATATCGCGCTTGATGCGGTGCTGCTCACGTTCGAGGCAGCAGTTCTCGAGTTCCTGATGCGCGGTGATGAGCGCGACAGCGCCCGGAGCTTCATACAGTTCGCGAGACTTGATGCCCACGAGACGATCCTCGATCAGGTCGATACGGCCGATGCCCTGCGCGCCGGCGCGACGGTTCATTTCCTCGATGGCCTGCAGCGGGGTGACTTCCTTGCCGTCGATCTTGACGGGGACGCCCTGCTTGAATTCGATGACCACCTCGTCCTCGACCGGCGGGAACGCCGGGTCGTCGGTGTAGGAGTAGCAGTCCTTAGTCGGGGCGTTCCACGGATCTTCGAGGAAGCCGGTCTCGATGGCACGGCCCCACACGTTCTGGTCGATGGAGTACGGGCTCTTCTCGGTCTGGGTAATCGGCAGCTTGTGGTCCTTGGCGAACTGGATTTCGACGTTGCGGGTCAGGGACAGATCACGAATCGGGCTGATGGCCTTGAGCGTCGGGTCAATCGACTGGATGGAGACCTCGAAACGGACCTGGTCGTTGCCCTTGCCGGTGCAGCCATGCGAAATGGTGTCGGCACCGAACTGGTGGGCCGCACGCACCAGATGCTTGGTGATCAGCGGACGGGAGATGGCGGAAACGAGCGGATAGACGCCTTCGTACATGGCGTTCGCCTTGAGGGCGAGCATGCAGTATTCGTCGGCGAACTCCTCACGGGCGTCCACGACATATGCTTCGACCGCGCCGCAGGCGAGTGCACGTTGCTTGATGGTCTCGAGGCTTTCGCCGCCTTGGCCGACGTCGAGGGACACGGCAACGACGTCTTTGCCGGTGCGTTCCTTGAGGTACGGGATTGCCACGGAGGTGTCGAGGCCTCCAGAATACGCCAAGACGATGCGCTTGTTGTCGCTCATGACTGCCCTTTCTGATTGGAGTTCTTGCATGTCGATACTGTAATTATATACAGACCTATGCATAAGTATGCATTAAGCGGTGTTCCGCGTGTCGTTTTTCGGATCGGACCGCGCGCGGACCCGTCTGTGGACAGGATTTGCATACAAACCGCCCACTTGCCGAAACGAGCCGCGATGACCAAACCCGCGCAGAAAAAGGTACGCAGAAAAAGGTACGCCCGGCGGATTGTCATTGTGGTGACAGTCCACCGGGCGTGGCACACAGAATCAGTCAGTGCTCTGCTGGCTGTTGGAGGAGGCGATGCTCAGCAGCCATTTGGCGCGCGCGGCTGCCGATTGGTCGTCCTTGCAGATGATGAGCACGGTGTCATCGCCGGCGATTGTGCCGAGCACATCGTCCAGTGATTGGCGGTCCATGACACTGGCCACATACTGGGCCGCCCCCGAAGGCGTATGTATCACCGCAAGATTGCGCGCCGACGCCACGGAAGTGACCAGTCCGGACAGAATACGCGACATCTGCTGCTGCGCCGATTTCGGAGTCGTCGACTGCCCGTACCCCAACACGTAGGCGACTGTCCCGTTCTCGAGACGTGTTTTGGTCGCGTTGATCTCCTCGAGATCTCGGCTGAGCGTCGCCTGGGTGACGTCTATTCCCTCATCCGACAGCATGTCGGAGAGTTGGGATTGGGACGTGACGATGTGATGCAGCAGCATCTCCTCGATCGCGCTGAGACGAGCCGCCCGTGTCGCAGGCCGTTGCAACGGCGTTTTCTTGTCTTCCATAGCGTCCACGCAGCTTAGGCGAGCAGGCTTTCGTCGCCGCGCAGCTGGCCAGTCAGCCAGGTGAGCAAAGCCTTCTGGGCGTGCAGGCGGTTTTCGGCTTCGTCCCAGACCACGGACTGCGGGCCATCGATCACCGATGCGGTGACCTCCTTGCCGCGGTACGCGGGCAGGCAGTGCTGGAACAGGGCGTCCGGCTTGGCGAGCTTCATCAGTTCGTCGTTGACCTGGTAATCCCAGAACGGCTTGGAACGCTTCTCATACTCGGCTTCTTCGCCCATAGACACCCAGGTGTCCGTGAACACGCAGTCGGCGCCTTCGACTGCCTCGCGCGGATCGGTGGTCACAAGGATGGACCCGCCGTTTTCGGCCGCGATGCGCTTGGCGTCATCCACAATGCTCTGCTCAGGCAGATAGCCGTAAGGCCCAGCGATGCGGACGTTCATACCCGCAGTCGCGCCAGCGAGCAGATAGGAGTTGGCCATATTGTTGGCCGCATCCCCCAGGTAGGCGATGGTCTGCCCGACAAGCGCATCGACACCGCCGCGGAACTGGGCGATGGTCATGAAGTCGGCGAGCACCTGGCAGGGGTGGAACTGGTCGGTCAGCGCGTTGACGACGGGGACGGTCGCATATTTGGCCATCTCCTCGACGCGTTCCTGCCCGAAGGTGCGCCAGACGATGCCGTAGGCCATACGGGTGAGTACGCGCGCAGTGTCGGCGACCGGCTCGCCTCGGCCCAGCTGGGAGCCGGACTTGTCAATGACCAGCGGATATCCACCGAGTTCCGCCACGCCGATTGAGAAGCTCGAACGGGTGCGGGTGCTGGGCTTGTCGAACAGCACGGCGACACCCTGCGGCCCTTCGAACGGCCGCTTGTAGAAGCGGTTTTCACGGAATTTCAATCCAAGTGCGATGATCTGCTTCTGCTCGTCATGATTGACGTCATCATCGCGAAGCATGTGGCGCAACTGCCCATCCATACGGTGTACTCCATTCTCTTTGGTTCTCTTTGGTCTGTACTGTCTCTCCGGCACGTCCAACTCGGGCGTCGCCTTTGCACCGGTCGCGAACCGGTTGCACATCGGTCGTAGCGGCTACGAAGGCCGTGACGTCAGTCGTCGGCGAGATCCGCCGGCACGCCGGCCATAATCGATACGGCCTCATTTACATCCTGCGCGGAGACGATCAGCGGGGGTGCGATGCGCAGCGCATTCGGGGCGACGGCGTTGACGATCAGCCCGTGTTCAAGCATCCAGTTCATCGCCGCATGGGCGCACGGGTGTGCCAGCTCGACCGCATCCAGCAGACCGGCGCCGCGCGTTGACTTGAACAGCGGATTGCCGGTGGCCATGATGTCTTCGCGCAGCTGCTTGCCTCGCGCCTGGGCGTTGGCGAGCAGATCATCATGCTCGATTACGCCCAAGGTGGCGAGCGCAGCCGCGGCCCCGAGCGGGTTGCCTGCGAAGGTGGATCCGTGCGATCCGGGAGTGAACAGGTCGGACAACCGCTGCCCGAAGGCGATCATGCCGCCCATCGGGAAGCCTCCCGCCACACCTTTGGCGAAGGTGATGATATCCGGGGTCACGCCACCGGAGAGTTCCTTCTGTTGGAAGGCGAACCAGCTGCCGGTACGTCCGATGCCGGTCTGTACTTCGTCGATGATGAGCAACGCGTGATGCTCGTCGCACAGCTGCCGCGCCTGGCGTACATACTCGGCGCCGACCGGCATGACGCCGGCTTCGCCTTGGATGAGTTCCATGATGACCGCGGCGACCGGGCCTTTGCCTTCAGCTGCGGTTCCTGTCGCGTCGAATGCGGCCTTGAGCGCTTCGACGTCGCCTGGTTCGACGAATTCGACCGCCGGGACGAGCGGTTCGAACGGCTCGCGGATCACGGGCTTCCAGGTGGCGCTCAGCGCGCCCAGAGTGCGCCCGTGGAAACCGTGGACCATGGAGATGATACGCGCGGGTTTTCCGCCCTGTTCAGGCAGGGCACCCGGAAGTGTGCGACCATAGAGCTTGGCAAGCTTGATGGCGGCCTCATTGCCTTCGGCGCCCGAATTGCCGAAATAGACGTGGGACCCTTCAGGGGCTCCGGCGAGCTTGACCAGTTTCGCCGCGAGTTCGATCTGCGGTTCGGTTGCGAAATAGTTGCTGGTGTGGGCGACTTTGTCCGCCTGCTCGCTGACGGCCTTTACCCACGCCGGATGGGCGTAACCGAGCGAGTTAACCGCGATACCTGCGAGGAAATCAAGGTATTCATTGCCGTCGATATCCCAGATGCGCGTGCCCTTGCCGTGATCCATGACGCGCAGCGGAGTGCCGAACACGTTCATGTGCACTTGCGAGTATTTGCCGAGCCACGCTTTGTCTTTGGTCCCGAGTTGCTCGAGCTGTCCGTCAGTCGTCATAGGAACTCCTCATTTCCACACCATCTTCGGGCACGACCATGGTGCCGACGCCTGCGGTGGTGAATATCTCGTTCAGAATCGAATGTGGTTTGCGCCCGTCGATGATGTGCGCCTGGGGTACTCCCCCGTCGATGGCGCGCACGCATGCCTCCATCTTGGGCCGCATGCCGGTTTCCAGATCGGGCAGCATGTCGCGCAGGTTTTCGACGCCGATGCGGCCAATCAGAGAGTTGCGGTCCGGCCAATCCGCGTACAGGCCGTCAACATCGGTGAGAATCACCAGTTTGCGGGCGCCAAGCGCGGAGGCGAGGGCAGCGGCCGCTGAGTCTGCGTTCACGTTGAGCACCTGGGTGGCGTCTTCTTCGTCTGGCGCGACCGAGGACACGACAGGGATGCGACCAGCGGAAATCAGATCCTCAACAGCGGAGGCGTCGACGCTGACCACATCACCGACGAGCCCGATATCGGTGGGTTTGCCGTCGATGATAGGCTGGCGCTTCATGGCGGAAAACAGGCCGCCGTCCTCGCCTGACAGGCCTACGGCCATCGGACCGTGGGAGTTGATGTAGCCGACCAGTTCGCGGGAGACCTTGCCGGTGAGCACCATACGCACGACGTCCATCGCCTCAGGTGAAGTGACACGTAGACCGCCCTTGAACTCGGATTTGATGCCGAGCGCCTTGAGCATCTTGGAAATCTGTGGGCCGCCGCCGTGGACGACGACGGGATGCATGCCCACTTGACGCAGAAACACCATGTCTTGGGCGAAGCACTGTTTGAGATGTTCGTCGACCATGGCGTTGCCGCCGTATTTGATGACGATCCGCTGCCCGGCGAACTCCTCGAGCCAAGGAAGCGCTTCGATCAGCACTTCAGCTTTCTGGTCCGCCCGCAAATCGGTGTGTACGTCCAGGTGGTATCCCGGACCTTTCAAATCACTCATGCCGTTCTTTCTGTATGTGTAATCGCTTGCGTGTCTGTGACAGGCATAGCCTCGTAAGCGACCTTTGCCGATCAGCTCTCGTAATCGGCGTTGATGTGTACGTATTCATGGGTCAGGTCGTCGGTCCACACGGTCGCTTCGGCCTCGCCGGCGTTGAGGTAGACGTCCACCCCCACTTCGCGCGGGGTCATATCGACCTCGGAGCGATCACGCCCCGTGCCGCCTCCTTGGCAGATGCGCACGCCGTTGACGTCGACATCAACATGCGTTGGGTCGAATGGTGCGACACTAGGCGGAACCGTGCCCAGCGAGCTGAGGATGCGGCCCCAGTTCGGGTCGTTGCCGCTGACCGCGCATTTGAACAGGTTCGATGCAGCGATGGCACGCCCGCAGGCTAGCGCCGCGTCTTCACTGGTTGCCCCGTGGATGCTGATCCGGATGTCGTGGCTGGCGCCTTCACCGTCGCCTACGATCTGGCGGGCGAGGGATGCGCATGCCTGACGGACGAGATCGTTGAATTCGTCAGGGCCCGGCTCCACGCCGGAAGCGCCTGATGCGAGCAGCAGCACGGTGTCGTTAGTGGACATGCAGCCGTCGGTGTCAATGCGGTTGAAGGTCACTGAGGTGCCTGCGGACAACGCGGCCTGCATGGCACCCGGGGTGACGACGGCGTCAGTGGTGATGACACAGAGCATCGTAGCCAGCTGTGGGGCGATCATGCCGGAGCCCTTGACCATGCCGCCGATGCGGTATCCGTTGCCTTCCAACGCCACGGTTTTCGGCTTGGTGTCGGTGGTCATGATTGCGTGCGCGGCGTCGCTTCCGCCCTGTTCGCCGGAATCAAGCCCCGCGTAAGCGCTTTGCACTCCGGACAGGACGCGGTCCAACGGCAGCAGCTCGCCGATCAAGCCGGTCGAACATACCGCGACCTTGCCGTCTTCGACGCCGAGCAGGCCTGCCGCCTCATGCGCGGTGGCTTGGGACTGTTCGAACCCGGGCTGCCCGGTGCAGGCGTTGGCCCCGCCGGAATTGAGCACCACAGCCTTGAGATGGCCGTCGGCCACAGCTTTGCGCGACCACTGTACCGGGGCGGCGCAGAATCGGTTGGAGGTGAATACGCCAGCCGCCGCGTCAAGCGGGCCGTTGTTGACCACGAAGGCAAGATCAAGCTTGCCCGCCTTCGCGGAGATACCGGCGGCGACTCCGGCGGCGGAGAATCCTTGTGCGAACGTTACACTCATGGTGCCACTCCAATCTTGGTCAGACCTTGGTCCTCGGGAAGCCCCAAGGCGATGTTCAGCGATTCGACCGCCTGCCCGGCGGTTCCCCTGTTGAGGTTGTCGATTGCGGCAAAGGCGATGATTCTGCCTGCATGCCGGTCGGCGACGACCTGAACATGCGCCGCGTTCGAGCCGACGACATTGCCTGTGGCCGGAAGCGTACCCTGCGGCAACACAGTGACGAAATCCTGCCCTGCGTATGCCTGTTCCCAGACCGCATGCAACTGGTCGTCGCTCAGATTACGGGCGGCGTCGGTCATCGGCGCGCTCACCGTAGCGAGGATGCCACGCGCCATCGGCACCAGCACCGGGGTGAACGACAGAGAGAACCGCGATGCCTGCGCCGCCTGCAAACCGGCGGCATGGGCGAAGTTCTGCAGGATTTCGGGAATATGCCGATGGGTGCCGCCGACGCCATAAGGCACCGCGGAACCGAAGGCTTCAGCAGCCAGCAGGTTGGTGCGTTTGAGGTTCTTGCCGGCACCCGAATACCCGACGGCGAGGTCGGCGACGATGCCGGTATGCTCGATCAGCCCTTCGGCGATACCGGGCTGCAACGCGAATGTAGTCGCGGTGACATTGCACCCCGGGCCGGCGATGCGCTTAGCACCGGGCAACGCGGCACGTTGACGGGTGTACGTGCCGTCAGCGCTCTTGCCGGTGATGAGCTCGGGCATGCCGTACGTCCAGTGCTCGTAGAAATCACCGCCATAGAAAGCATCCCAAGCGTCCCGCTCTTCGAGACGGTGGTCCGCACCCAAGTCGACAACGATGGACTGCGGGTCGAGCTTGGCGGCCAAAGCGCCGGAAGCGCCGTGCGGCAGGGCAAGCACGATGACATCATGCCCATTGAGTACTTCCGGGGTGGTGTCCTGCACCGTCAAATCCGCAAGCTGCGGGATGTGCGGCATATGCTTGCCCAGTCGGTCTCCCACCGAAGAATGACCTGCGACGCACGTCACCTCGAAATCGCGGTGCGCCGCCAAAATGCGCAACGCCTCCCCGCCTGCATACCCGGTGGCTCCCGCCACCGCGACGGTGTATTTTGCCATTTCACATCACTTCCCATGCATGATGGCTGCATATCAATACCGCCAGTATAGCATATCTATACAGAACCATGTATAACTATGCATGGGTGTGTCGCGCGCAAAACTCAGGCAACACCACGGCCCGCCGCGCACGCGCGGTCAGGCGCGGTCAGGCGCTCAGCGAATCCGTTCCGCTTCCCGATCCGCCGCCATACAGCTGGTTGCCGATCATCTGGTACAAATCGGCGGAGGTGATGCCTTTGACCAGCATCCACACCCACACCACAGTGATAATCACGTCGATGATGACGGCGGCGATGGCGAATCCTCGGCCTTTCATATGGAAGGTCTTGTCACGCCAGATCGAGACGGCCCCAAGAATCGCCGGAAGGATAGGCAAGCCCATGAGCGCGAACACGAACGACACGATGGCCGAACTGTCCCAGCGCCCGTACAACGGATTGGAAGCGGGGTCGTTGACATCGATACCGTTGAAATACCGTGGCTGATAACCGGGTTGGCCCGGCAACGGCGTACCGTTCCTGCCTTGTTGCGGCCACACACCTTGCGGTCTGTACGGATACGGCCCGTATGGCTGGTTCGGATTCTGCGGTCCCGGCTGGGTGTATTGCCCAGACGGATACTGCTGGGACGGGCCTTGCGGTTGGTTGCTCCCCGGCCATTGCCCTTGCTGCGGCGCGCCCGCCCACGGCATTGCCGGCTGGGTGTTGCCCCCCTGTTGCCCCGCAGGAGAAGAATTGGCGTCCTGACGCTTGTTCTTACCGCTGTCGTCATCGTCGCGGCCGAACTGGTAAGGATTGTAATCGGCGGGGAACTGACTGCGCATGGCACCGTATTCCGGTGCTCCGGACCGGCTTGTCTGTGCGGACTGCGCAGAACCGGCGCTCTCGCCCGTGGTCTGCTGCGGTTCAGATGCCGTCTGTCCGGGACAATCGGCTTCGCTCATGGTTCCTCCTCGTTGCCGCGCGATGTCACGCACCGCGGCTGCCGTTGTCCGGCCTGTACGCCGCCCGGTCACAAGGCCGGACAGCCTGAATACACATCTGCCGGCGCCCAATCCGGGAGCCGGCAGAATCAATGGGCATCCGGGTGTGCGCCGCTTGCGCACACCACGATAGCACCCTTGTCAGCGTAACCGCCGATTATGCACGCAATTGCGCGCCAAGCTCAGCGGCGGCGTCGGTGACGGCCTTACGGACCGTAACGCTGTCTTGTGAGTCGAAGGTCTTGTCCGCGGAGCGGAAGACCACCGAGAACGCAAGCGACTTCTTGCCTTCGCCGAGCTGATCGCCGGTGAATACGTCGAACAGCTGGATGGATTCAAGCTGGTCGCCTGCCGCCTTGCGGATCACGGCTTCAAGCTGAGCGGCGCTCACCGTATCCGGGACGGTGAACGCAAGGTCCTGCTTGACCGGCGGGAAGGTTGAAATCGGCTTGGCCTGCACGGGCTTGCCATCAAGTGTGCCGAACAGCGCAGTCAGATTGAGCTCGAAAGCGGCGGTATGCGCCGGGAATTCGAGCGCATCGTTGACGTGCGGATGCAGCTCGCCGACCATGCCAACCTCGGTTTCACCGGCCATCACCTTGGCGGCGCGGCCCGGATGCCATTGGGCAGGAACATCGGCGGCCGCCGGCTGCGACAACGTCAGATGCGCGCCCAGACGGTCGCTGATCCGCTGCACGGCCTCGACCGCGTCAGACCAATCGACGTCACGATGCACGCCCAGCCAGCCGGTTTCCTCAGCCTTGCCGGCAAGGATGCCAGCCACGTGAAGCGGCTGGTCCGGCAGACCTGCGTCCAACGCCTTGAGTTGTTCGTCGGTCGGCTTGACGCCGCCGGGGAGCGCCGGGATAGCGGGGGCGTTCGGATCCCACAGGTACACATGCCCGATTTCATACAGGCTGACGTTCTCAATGCCGCGACGCAGATTGCGCTGCACGGTGTGGGCCAAGGTCGGCAGGACTTCGCGGCGCAGGAACGGACGGTCTCCGGCGAGCGGGTTCGCGATTTCCACGCTGACGGGCTTGACCGCGTCGGCGTCATAGGAGAACGCCTTGTAGTCGGCGTCGCCGACGAACGGGTAGCTCAGCGTCTCGACCATACCGTATTCGGCGAGCTCGTTGGCCACCTCACGGCGATGACGCTGGTCAGGGGTCAGACCGACAGCACCGGATACGGGGGCCGGCGGCACGGTGGTCGGAATTTGGTCGTAGCCGACCAGACGGGCGACTTCCTCGACCAAATCGCACGGCTCGTTCAAATCAGGACGCCACGTCGGCGGGGTGACGGAGAATTCGCCATTGCCGCCGCCGGCGACCATGCAGCCGATATCGGTGAGGATATCGCTGATCTTGTTGACCGGAGTATCAAGGCCTGCGACGCGACGAACCTCGTCGGCCTTGAAGTGGATAGGACGACGACGCGCAGGCGTGTTGTTCACGTCGGTAGGATGCTCAGACGGCTCACCGTTGCCGTACTTGGTCATCAGTTCGGCTGCCATCTGCGCGGCTGCCGGCTGCAATGCGAAGTCCACGCCGCGTTCGAAACGCTTCGACGCCTCGGAAGGAATCTTGTGGCGACGGGCCGAACGCGCGATGGTGACCTGGTCGAAATGCGCGGATTCCAACAGCACGTTCTTCGTTTCGGCGGTCACTTCGCCATACAGGCCGCCCATCACGCCGGCGATGCCGAGGATGCGTGAACCGTGCTGGCCGTTCGGCGAATCCGTGATCAGCAGGTCCTCCGGGCTCAGGTCATGATCCTTGCCGTCGAGCGTGGTAAGCTTCTCGCCCGCCTTGGCGCGGCGCACAACGATCGGGCCTTCGATCTTGTCCAAATCGTAGGCGTGCATCGGCTGGCCCAAGTCAAGCATCACGTAGTTGGTGACGTCCACAGCGAGCGATATGGACCGCACGCCCGAACGGATCAGACGGCGACGCATCCAGTTCGGCGTATGCGAGGACGGGTCGAAATTGCGCACCGCACGAGCATAATAGCGGTCGCAACCGGGGACACCGTGAATCGGGTTGTCGTCTTCGATGGACACTTCGATGTCGGACGGGGTGCCGGCCGCCACAGCGGTCAGATCCGGTGCCTTCTCGTTGAGCTCAATCACCGGATCGGTGAACTTCGCACCGGTGGAATGATGATATTCACGCGCCACACCACGGTAGGAAAGCGTGTACCCGCGATCTGGAGTGATGTTGATCTCGAGAATCGGCTGGTCCAGATGCAGCAGGTGCATCGCGTCGTCGCCGGGCTTGAGCGCCTCATACTCGTCAGGCGTGAAGCCGTAATTGCGCAGCAGGATGATACCGTCGTGGTTGTCGCCGAGTCCGAGTTCGCGTTCGGAAGCGCACATGCCGTCGGACATATGCCCGTAGGTCTTGCGCGGTTCGATACGGAAATCACCGGGCAGTACGGCACCGGGCAGCGTGACGACGACCTTCTCGCCGGCGGCCATATTCGGCGCTCCGCACACGATGCCGCGCGGCACCTTGTTGCCGTTCTCGTCAACGGCATTGTACTTGTCGCCGACATCCACATGGCACCAGTTGATGGTCTTGCCGTTCTTCTGCGGTTCCGGCGTGGCATCCACCACATAGCCAACCACAATCGGACCGGTCACCTGGGAAGCATGGATCTGTTCCTCTTCGAGACCGACCTTGACAAGGTCCTTGGCAAGCTGTTCGTAGGTCAGGCCCTGGGGAACCTCGACGTGTTCCTTGAGCCAGTCAATATCAACCATAGGCATGGGTCAATCACTCCCCCATCACAAACTGTTCGCTGAAGCGCACGTCACCTTCGACGAGGTCGTGCATGTCGTTGATGTCGTGGCGCAGCAGAAGCGTACGCTCCATGCCGACGCCGAACGCGAAGCCGGTGTAGACCTCCGGGTCAAGCCCCGCGGACTTGAGCACGTTCGGGTTGACCATGCCGCAGCCGCCCCATTCGAGCCAGCCGGCGCCACCCTTCTTGTCAGGGAACCACAGGTCAAGCTCGGCGCTCGGCTCAGTGAACGGGAAGTAGCTCGGACGTAGACGGGTCTTGGCCTCGGGGCCGAACATGGCGACGGCAAGCTTGTCCAGCACGCCCTTGAGATCGGCCATGGTCAGATGCTTGTCCACCGCAAGCGCCTCGCACTGGTGGAACACCGGGGTGTGGGTGGCGTCGAGCTCGTCCGTGCGGAACACACGGCCCGGGGACGCGATATACAGCGGAACCCCGCGGGTAAGCAGCGCGCGCACCTGGTCGGAGGAAGTCTGCGTACGCAACACCATGTTGGAGCCGACAAAGCCCGCAGCGTCCTTGGCCTGGTTGCCCTTGACATAGAAGGTGTCCTGCATCTGGCGGGCGGGATGGTCGGGGCCGAAGTTCAAAGCGTCGAAGTCATACCACTCGGTTTCCACTTCCGGACCCGCCGAAATCTGCCAGCCCATCGAGATGAAGAAGTCCTCTACATCCTCCATAAGCCTCGGCAGCGGATGACGCGCGCCCAAGGGCTTACGGCGGATCGGCAGCGTCATGTCAACCGTCTCGGCAGCGAGGGCGCGCTGCTCCTCCTCAGCCTTAATCTGCTGCTGCTTGACACCAAACGCGCGCCCGAAATCGGCGCGCAGCTTGCCCATGAGCTTGCCGGCTTCCTTCTTCTGGTCGGCGGGGAGCGAGCCAATAGCCTTGCTCGCTTGCGTCATTGCCGATTCCGCACCCGCATACTGGGTTTTGATGGCTTTCAATTCCTCCGAGCTGGAGGCTTTTTCGATCTTCCCGATGCCTTCGTTGACCGCTGCGGTCACCGCCTGTGCATCGAATACCGCGCTCTGTGCCACGAGTACCCTTTCTTATTTCAGTGAAACGTCGCTCTCGCTCAAGCCGTTGTACCGTCTTCACATTTTCCCAATATGACTCGACATAGCCAAGCTCATGAGCATGACTGCCGCGCTGGTCGCCAGGTTCAGCGATTCGGCCTTCCCATAAATCGGGATGGCGACAACACGGTCAGCTTGCTCGACCAAGTGGGCTGGCAGACCGCGCGCCTCGTTGCCGAACAGCACGGTAAGCGGACGGCTGGAGTCCTGAAGTTCGTGTTCCAGCATGTGGCCGCGTTCGCCGAGCAGACCCGGCAGCTGTTCGGGGGCCCGATCCGGCGTGCCATGCACGTCGGCGGCGACCAATGCGCTGTGCTCGCCAGCGCACCAACCAAGGAAATCCTGGGTGGTCATGGTCAGGACCGGCACGTGGAACAGCGATCCTGCGGTGGCGCGAACGACCTTGGGATTGAAGCGGTCGACGCTGTCATCCACGAAAATCACGGCGTCACAGCCGGCGGCATCGGCGGCGCGGATCACAGTGCCCGCATTGCCGGGGTCGCGCACCTGCCAGAACGCGGCGAACATGGGATGATCTGACCAATCGAAGTCATCGGGGTCGTCTTGCATGCGTTCGGTGAGGCCGACGGCGGCGATGCCTTGGCAGTCTCCGCTGATCTGGCGCATGACTTGAGCGGTGGCGCCATGGATGTACAGGCCGCCCTGCTGGCCCGCCCGCGGGTTGTCAAGCGCCTCGCGGTAGATTTCGGCGATGGTCTGGTTTGCGGGCTGCGGGCCGTCCCCGCTCATCTGCACGTACAGGTCGGTCACGGCGTCGGGACGCCAACGAATCGCTTCGCGTACGGATTGCGGGCCTTCGATAAGGAAGCGCCCGGAGCGTTCGCGCTGCGACTTGGACTCCAAGCCTGCGATCTTGCGCACGCGATCGGCATGCGGATTGCTCAGTATCTCATTGTTCAACGGCATACCGCCCACTGTACGCGGCGGCGGCTACCTGGCGTGGCGTGCGAGGATCCGTCCACACGGCGGGCATCTAGCACGCTCCAGACCACCCGCACAGCATCCAACCGGGCCAACATGTGAGGATTCACTCACACGATGGACACTGTTACAAGACGCAATCAAGGGAGAACACTTCCGCGTAACTTGCATTCCCATCGCATAACACTGGGATGGTTCTACCGAATTACCTGAAAGAAGCCGGGAATTCGCATGATGAATGATGATTGGTTTGACCGCAGGTGAACCGCAGGGGCGGTGTGCAACGACGCGCTAGTACAATCGGCGGTATGCAGACACAGGATTTCGAACAGATCAGGCAGCAGACCGCGCAGGCGGTGCGCGAGGTCCTCGAGGCGGCACACCTGTCGTCCGGGGATATTTTCGTCATCGGATGCTCGTCCAGCGAGGTGCTCGGCGAGCAGATCGGCACCCACACGTCCATGGATGTGGCACCGTACCTGTTCGAGGGTGCCCAATCGGTACTGAAACCGGCGGGTATCTTCCTCGCCGCGCAATGCTGCGAGCACCTCAACCGCGCGCTGGTCATCGAGCTGGACTGCTTGGAACATTACGGCTTCGACCAGGTCAACGCGATTCCCCAGCCCAATCATGCGGGTGGTGCGTTCGGCACCATCGCCTACCGGTTGTTCGACCATCCGGTACTGGTCGAGGATATCCGAGCCAAAGCGAAAGCCGGCATCGATATCGGCGGCACGCTCATCGGCATGCATATCCACCCGGTGGTCGTTCCGCTGCGCATTTCCATTGACATGATTGGCAAGGCGCACATCATCTGCGCGCGGTACCGCCCGAAGTACATCGGCGGCAGCCGCGCGATCTACGATGAAAAGCTGATGTAAAACCCTCCGGAAGACGGCCTCCAGTCACGGGCTATGTCGGGAAGCCCGAAAGCCCGTGACCATTCGGCCGCCCCGGTCGTCTTGCCGAGCAGCCCGAAGTCAACAGTGGACATGAGCATCGTCTGCGTAAGCATCGTACGATAATTCTCACGGACATCGGTTGCGGTACCATCGCCGTTCGTCTGGATATGACGAAGGAAATCAACCATCAGGCATGAGAACAGCATCACCGCTTCTTTCGGATTGCTGCACACCATACGAATAGACGGCTCCCACATATCCCACAGCTGATTGCCATGAGCAACCGCGGTCGTCCAGCTTCCTCCAAGAATCTGATGCGATCCATTGCCGACCATCGAACCGACGACAATGTCGGCAATGCCTTGAATGTCAAGATCAGCGCCATCCGAGTAGACGTTTCGATACCCGAACTGCACGAGACCAGCCACGCTGTAATCCTACATATTGAGCAGATACTGGTCCAACGCGGGCCCCATCACCCACCGGCTGCCATCGGAACCCATCACCGTGTCAAGACGCAAACCCGAAGGCACACCCGAGTACACTGCCGCATACTGCGCGGCGTACGCGGCGATGAGCGCCACCGGATTCGCCATCTCACCGACCTGGACAACACCGTTGATCGAACACATCCGCTCAAGACGCGCATAGAACGGCCCCTCCGCCACAGCCAGACCATGCAACAGGTCGCGCTGCTTCTCCTTACGCACGCGGGCGAAATAGATCCTGTCCTGCAAGGTCGGCTTGGGCATCGGCTTTGCATACGCCGGCCAGCCGTTCGTTGGTTCGTTCATCATTTCTGCTTTCATTTTGATGATTTGGTTTGTGCCTGGGTGCCGATTATGAGTGTTGGAAAAATATCTGCCTCACGTACGTCACTTTCGCCACGGCACGCTCCTCTCAACCCGACGAAAACCACAGCCACCCAAACGGTTCATCTGCTCCCCGTCAGCACGACCATACCCCCGTCACACACGCAAAATCCGTAACGACACGCAGAAAACCATCAGAAACCATTCGTCAAACGTTTGACGTTTTTTCTGCGTCTCACCATGTGAGCCACACAGGCAATGGAAACCGGACGCTCCCGCCGCGACCGCACTCACTTGCCGCCAAAGAAGCTGAACGCGCCGAACCACACTGACACCGCGAGCGCGATCATCGGCACCGCGAAGCAGCACACAAGGAACACCCGGTCGCGCGTCCCGCTCATGCTGACACGCGCGTGGCTGCGAGGCCCGTCGCCGCCGAATCCACGCGCCTCCATCGCGGTCGCCAGCGTGGTCGAACGCCTGATGGACAGCACCAGCAAGGCGAACGCCTGCGGGAAGAACGCCTTGAATGCGTTGTCGTCACCGAGTCCACGCGAACGGCGTGACGCAGTGAGCGCCGCCCAATCGTCGCGCAGCACGGAAAACAGGCGCATGCCGGCGAGCCCGCCATAGACGAATCGGTCCGGTAAATGCAGAATCTGGCTGAACGCGTCAGCCAGATCGGTCGCATCAATGCCCAACACCAGAATAATCGCGGGAATACCCACCGCCAGAATGCGCAGGCCGGTAGCCAAGGCAAGCCACGCCGACCGTTCACTGACGGTAATCATGCCCCAATGCCACCAGACGGCTCCCCCTTGTTTGCCGTACAACAGTACGGCGAGCGCAGAACCTGGCGCCCCGATGAATACCGGCCACGTAGATTTGACGACCCGCAGCGGTTTGAGCCCGAGGCAGGCGAGCGCCAGGAATTCGATGACGAGCGCGGTGCATGCGGATACCCAGTCGAGGCTGAAAATAAGCGGCAAGGAGGCGAGCAGAGCGCCGAAGAGCCGGTAGGCGGGGTTGATGGATGCGATGATGCTTGACCTGCTGGATGCGCGTGGCTGTTCGTGGCGTTCGTTGACCGGGCTGACGCGGATGGTCTGCTCGTCGTCCCATTGGCCGTGCCCGCCTTGCGGGATGAGTTCGATGACTCGTGCGCCGAGCGCGGTGACGAGCTCATGGTCGTGGGTGACGACGATGATGCTGACGCCGTCGCCGCGCAGCCCGTGGATGAGGTGGACGATCTGCATCCAGGTGCGGCGGTCCTGCCCGAAAGTCGGCTCGTCAAGAATGAGCACGCGTGGGGCGGCGGCGAGCGCTGCGGCCACGGTGAGCCGGCGTTTTTCGCCTCCGGACAGCGTGTACGGATTGACGTTCTCGTACCGGCTGAGGTTGAAGCGTTCGAGCAGATCGTGCGCGCGGCGGCGGGCTTCATCGGGCGCGATGCCGGTGCGCAGCGGCCCGAGCATGACTTCGTCGATGACGCTGCCCCGGGCGAACTGGTGTTCGGGGTTTTGGAAAACGTAGGAGATGCGGGAGGCGAGTTCGGTTGATTTCCAGTTGATTGGCTGGGTGCCGTGTGCGTTCCCGGCGAGTTCGCTGCTGGCTTCCACAGACCCTTCGAGCGGTTTGAGCAGTCCAGCGAGGGTCAGGGAGAGCGTTGATTTTCCGGCGCCGTTCGCTCCGACGAGCGCGGTGATCTGCCCGGGTTTGAATGCGAGGTTGATGTCGCTTGCGATGGCGTCTTCACTGTGCCCGATACCCAGACCGCTGGTGGTCAGGATAGGCTCGCCGGTGCCGGTTGCCGGATTGTATTCGGGTTCGCTGTCGGTGTGGATGCGGGTGATGGCGTCTTCGGGGCGTTGGTAGCGTTTGGGTAGCCAGATGCCGAGGCCGGCGAAATCGATGGTGCGGTCGGAGAAGATCTCGTCCGGGGTGCCATCGGCGATAATCACCGTACGCTGGTCGCCATGGCGGCCTACTTCCGCTTCATCGCCCTGCTGGGTGATAACAGTGCCGCTGCTTGGTTCGCCCTGTTCGCCGGATTCCGCCGTTTCCCCCGCTCCTCCGGTTTCCCCGGTCTTGCCAGCAGGCTTGCTGTCTTGCAATCCGAGGACGACGACCCTGTCGATCATGTCGATCCAAGGTTCCGCACGGTGTTCGACGAGCATCATGGTCGCGTGCGTACTGTCGAGCACGTTGCGCACCGCGCCGACAATCTGGTCTACACCGTCCGGATCGAGGTTGGCGGTGGGTTCGTCCAGCAGCAGGACGCCAGGCTGCATGGCGAGCGCTCCGGCGAGGGCGAGGCGCTGCATCTGCCCGCCGCTCAAGTGCATGGTGGAACGGTCAAGCTGGATGCCGTGCATGCCGACCGCGTCGAGGCTGTCGCGGACGCGCTGCCAGATCGCTTCGCGCGGCACGTTGAGGTTTTCCGGGCCGAACGCGACATTGTCGCCGAGTCGTTCGAAAATCGCCTGCGCATCCGGGTCCTGCAAAACAAGGCCGACACGTCCCCTGGCCTGGCTGACGGGCGTGCCGTCGACGGTGACACTCCCCTCGGTCAGCCCGCCGTCCGCGTCAATGGTACTGGTGGTGCCGTTGGCGGCGGTGTTCATGCTTTCGATATCGCCGCCGAGCAGTCCCGCCGCGCCTTCGAGAATGGTGGATTTGCCGATGCCCGAGGCTCCAAGCAGCAGTACGCGCTGGCCGGGTTCGATGCTCAGGTTGAGGCCGCGGACGGCGAAATGGCGGCGTGAGGCATGCCGGTAGCCCCAATCATGGAATTCGAGACGTGCCGGTTGTGTCGACACTGCCGTCATCGTGCTGCTGTTGTCATGTTCGCTTGACTTCATCGCGTCCTGTGTCCTGCCATCTTCAAATGCGCTGGCGCGGAACCGTTGCCCGACCGCCGTCCGCCACTGTATCGCGAACCGCCGTCCGCCGGCCTCGGTTCCGCCGCCGTGCCTGTTGCGCTGTCGTACCGCTGCGCCGCTGTTGCTGCTGTTCTGTATTGCTTCACACCTGAACAGTTGCCTGCCGAAGTGCTTCTGCCGGCGTGAACCGTAGCCCCGCCGTGGTTCAGGCGGTGGCCCTCACTTCACGCCCGGATGCGAACTTGTCCAGCGCACCGGTCCGCGCAATCGCCCGATACAGGTACCACACCACGATGCCGGCGAACACGATGCCGGAAATCACGGACGTGACCAGATAGATGGTGATGTACTGCCCGGTGAACGCCTGGCCGCGCATGAAAATGTCATGCAGCCACACGGCGACCCCGGCGAACGCACCGGACAGCATGGTGATCGGCACGTTCCACACGCGGTACAGCACTATGAGGAACGCGAGTTCGGCGAACGCGCCCTGCATCAGCGACGTGCTGAACGTGTCCATGCCCGTCCACTGGTTGCCCATCAGGCTTTCGATGACTCCGCCGAGCAGTTCCGCGTATGTGGCGGCGCCGGGCTTGCGCACGATGACCGCCGCCAGGGGGCCGGCGAACAGCCACAAACCGTTATAGATGCCTTGGAATCCAGGCATGACCAGGCCAATCAGGTCGCCGACGCCCAGCGCATAAATCAGGGACACCAGCCAGAAAATCAGCGCGCTGGCAACGCCAATCACCGATGCAACGGCAATATCGACGACACGCCACTTGAGGCTGGGGCGTACCGCTGCGACCGGAGTCGCTTCTGGTTGAAGGGTGACCGAATTGGCTGCTGATGTCGCTGTGGCGACGGATGCGTTGGACGCGTTCGAAGAGTTGTTGCTCATATTGATGTCTTCCTATGCGATGCCGGATTTCGATGATGCCCGGCAGGGGTTGGTATATCGCTGCGATGATCCCGAAACCTCCCGCCCATACTGGTGGTGGGCCTTATGCCGCTGACTTGCGAAGCCGTATCGGTGCTCCGCCGCACGCCTCGGAATCCAGACGCTGACGCTTTCAGATGGTGCTATCAGACGGTGACTTCAGACGGTGATTTCAGACGGTGTTGTCTCTCAGGCGGTGATGCCTCGCACCTCACGCCCGGAAGCAAACTTGTCCAGCGCGCCGGTCCGCGCGATCGCGCGATACAGGTACCACATGAGGATGCCGGCGATCAGCAGGCCGGACACCACCGTGGTGATCAGATAGACAATGCCGTACGACCCGGCAAGATTGATGCCCTGAAGGTTTTCGATGAAGCTGTACGCCCAGCATCCGACCCCCGACAGCGCGCCGGACAGAGCGGCAACCGGCAGGGTCCACTTGCGGTAACGCACAATCGCGAACGCAAGCTCCGCGCACACGCCTTGCACCAAAGCAATCAGGAATGTGGCGAGACCGCCCCACATGTTGCCCATCAACGCTTCAAGAATGCCGGCGACGATCTCCGCATACACTGCGGCGCCCGGCTTACGCACGATGATGGCGGCCAAGGGCCCGGCGAACAGCCACAATCCGTTGAACAGGCCGGGCAGACCGGGGACGATTGCGTCCAGTGCGGTCCAAGGTGCGGCGGTCAGCAGGGCGACCAGCCAATAAATCAGCGCGCTGGCAACGCCGATCACCGATGAAACGGCGATGTCGACAACGCGCCACTTGAGATTCACTGTGGATGATGCTGCGGTATTCGCGGCTTGTGCCATAATAATGTGCCTTTCTTGAACGGTTGTTCTCAGGCACGGGAAGAGCGACGTCCGTGCGCCGGCATTGCCCGGTTCACGTTCATTCGGTCGGAGGAAACCCCCATCTCAGCCTGGCGTTCAGCCAAGCCCCCGTGTCGGTTGTTCAGTCTAGGGGCACCCCATGATTTTGTCTATCCGATCGATTGCACGCGCATTACCGGCTCTTGAAGAACCGCAGCAACTGGGACTCCCGCACGCTGAGCCCGGCGAGGAATGTCGCGGCCATCACACCTGCGAACCCGGTTGCGGGGATTCGGCAGGCGGCGATGACGATGTTCATCCAGCCGTCGGTGGACATGCGCCAGCAGTACGCGCACAGCAACGCCAGGCACGCTATGGTCGCCAATCCCGCCCAAATCAGCGTTTCCAGAGTCATTTCGAGCAGTTGGGCGCCTTTGGTCTGCCCTACGTGCAAGGCTCCCGCGTATTCCAGTCGTCTGCGCCGCACGGAAATCACCCCGGCGATCACCCCGACCGCTAGCGAAACGTACGGCAGCCATACCGTCATGCGGTTCTTATAGCTGGAGTACGCATTGTACCGGGAGTCGAAGGATTTGTTGACCTGCGCGACCGTCGTGTTTCCGCCTGTTCCTGAAACAATCGCCGTGGAATACAGCAGGTCGTTGGTTTGCTCGCTGACCGGCCACTGCTTTGCCCAGCATTCGGTGAATTCGCCGGAGGACGCCGATACCGGGATCATCGCCGCATAGGCGAATCTGGTGTCGCGGCCGTCGTTGGGCCAGGAGAATACGCCGGCGATGGTCATATCGCCACGGTTGGTTTGCATGACACTGCCTTTGACCAGCCCGAAATCATGCGAAACGTCGGTTGAAATCCATATTCCCGAGGTGTCGGCGGTCTCGTTCACTTTCTGTTGCGTTGATGTCGCCCCCTGTTGCGCAGACGAGGACGCAGAAGACGAAGACGACGAAGACGATGATGCCGCGTTCGCTGTTTTCTGCCCGGATGCAAGCAGTTTGATGAACCCCGGGGTCACTTCGTACGCGGGCAATTCCATGCCGGGCGTCGAAGACGCGGTGATGCTTTCGGCAGCGCGGGCCGCTCCCGCAAGACTTGGCCCGTTGTGGACCATTTCAAGCCCATCACACGCTTGGCCATCGACGCTTGCACCGATGAGGGCTTTCGTATCGGCGTCCGAACTGATACGCGTGATCGCTTCCTGTTCGAGCTGCACGATGGACATGGCTTCGTACCCGCCGAGAAGCACACCGGTGATGAGCATGACGAGGAAAAACCATGCCGCCCGCGTAGTTCCCGCGCTGATGTTCCGCACGGCTTCGGAGCAGATTGACCGGAGATTCATGACCTAACCCCCTCGCTTCCGGCAAGGCTTCCATCGGCGCTTCCAGCAACGCTTCCAGCAGCGTTCTCATCGATATTTCCGCTCGCGCTCTCCGCAACGCTTCCGTCCACACGTGCAGCAGCGCTCTGACCCGCGTCCCCATACGCGTTTTCAGCACCGACCGGCGCGTAATCAGCCAAATCGACGACTCGGTCGCACGCGTCCCTGGCACGCGGGTCATGCGTTGCCACGACCACGATCATGCCTTGCCCCGCGAGATTGCCCAATACTTCACTCACGGATGCCGCCGTTCGCGTGTCCAGCTGCGCGGTCGGCTCGTCGACGAGCAGCACGTCAGGGTGCGAGCATACGGCTCGGGCGAGCATCAACCGTTGCGCTTCGCCGCCGGAGAGTTCGGAAAACTTCCGGTCCGCCGCATATTCCAAATCGAACAGCCCCATGGCTTGCAACGCTTCAGGAATCGCTTCACGCCTGCTCAAGCCGTGGCAAAGCAGCGGGAAGACCACGTGGTCGAGCGCAGTCCGCTCCGGAACACCGTAGGGGTTTTGGAATACCCACCCGATGCGGTGGATGTCGTCGCGTTCGACTTGCCCCGCCCATGGTTTCACCCACCCCGCGAGAATCGACAGCAAGGTGGATTTACCGCATCCGGAAGGCCCGCACAGCGCGACGGTCTGCCCCGGGCTGATTTCGAAATCGAGATGCTCGAACAGAATATCCGTTCCCGGGAAACGGTGTGCCAGGTCTATTGCTTTCAGGAGCATGTTGCGCCCGCGATCTTCGACCCGATTTCCACCGAGGTGATGGATGACGTGTTGCCGCCGTCATTGAGCTGCACGAGACTGACGCCAAGCGAAGAGCCGACAACGGTGACGGCATGTTTCGTCCCGTCCGTGGTCATGATGCACCCTTTGCTCCCGTTCAAGCCGAATACGGCGCCCGCGGGCACGCGAAGCGCTTCAATGGATTGCGCCAGGGAGAGCGTGCCGCTGATGCCCGCAGCAAGCGTGTCCTTGGTCTGAGTTTTGTACTCTTCCGTCGCCGAAACCTGTTTGAGGTAGTCGGCGTTGTCGATGGCGGTCTGGCCTGCGGGCAGGGTGGTCGATTGGCCGAATACGGTGATCACCCGATCCTGGTCCGAGGGGTTCGTGTTCTTGATGCTGAGTTTGACCAAAGCCCCTGGAATGTCGCCGATCTGCGACCCTTGGGTGACGTTTGCGCCCGTGGTTCCCTGCCAGTTGCTGACGGTGACGCTCTGCTCGGGGATCCATAGGATGTCGCTGAGCAGGAGCGTACCGTCGCTGTCCGAACCGTTGTCCGCCATGAGGCGTTTCCACCCTTGCTGGGTGTTCCATGAGTACCGGTCGCTGTCGGCGTCGGATTGGTAGCCGAGCCGGGACAGTTCATTGTTCAGCGCACGCACGTCCTGTCCCCGGTCTTCCACGTGCAGGTCGCGGTACAACGGCAGGGCCGTGTTCAGGGCGATGACGGCACGGTCGTTGACGCGCATGCAGGCATGGCCGGAAGATAGCCCGTTGCCTGAATAATCCGCTGTCACGGTGCCGGTGCTGTTGCCCAGAATGGTCCTGTCGCTGGCGATGCTGGGGATCAGTGTGACTGTTTGTGCGCCGTTGTACTGTTGCGTCGATACTTTGGCTTGCGTCACTTCTCCGGATGTGCCCAGTAGTGCGGGCGGTCGGTCGGGCATGAACATCGCGCACGCCCCCGCGGTGATTGCGGCGGCCACCACGATGGACATGATGACCCACGCCGCGATATTGACATGCCGGCGGCGTTTGTTGTCGACTTTGCCTTTGACACCACGCTCATGACGAAACATCGATGTTCCTCTTCTCTTGCTGCTAACGGACTATCGCATACCGGCAATCGGTGCGGATGGTGCGCGATCTATCCCAACGGTTTCCAGTAAGACGCCTGATCTGACGCTTCGGCGTACCCGTACTGATACAGTGCAAAGCATTTCTGCGCTGCGCTTCTGCACTATGGAAGAATTCCAGGGCCAAGTCGCTCGACGTCGTTATGCCAAGCCCCCCCCACTGGCCAACCAGCGAAGGAACATATTTCTCTTGGTATTGCCTATTCCAGCGGTTTCCAGTATGCGCTTTCATCGCGTGCGTCGTTCGCGGAGTATCCGTATTTCACCAGACAAGCTGCCGGGAACGTTTGCCTTACTTTCCGGGTTCATCTATGAAATATAATTGTGATTGACATTGGTGTCAGACATCGAGCAAAGCAAAAGAGGGGCGTTTGCATACGGAATTTGCAGGTATTACGGCAGTGAATACCAACCCAACTATGGAAAGCGTGCTGACATGAAGAAGCAACCACGGCTCGTGAAGCCGATTTCGGCAATGGCGGCGACCTTCTCGCTAGCTCTTGGCGTCGGCGCCTGCGGTTCCGGCAAGCGCACCGACCCAGACCCGCGGGAGCACTACAGCAAGCGAAAACGGAACATCCCGCGCGAAAATATACGACTCCGCCAAAGCGATCACGGATGATTCCGATCTGGTGATCGTCGGCACCGTCGCCGACCAGAAAGTCGTCCAGGACATCGACGATGAGACGGACTTCACCCTCTCCACGGTCAAAGTCATCACGACGAAGAAAGGCGATGTCGGCGATAAGACCGTCGTTGTCCGCCAGACCGGTTCAACCAAGAACCAGACCGCGGGGGCGATCATGAAAACCGGATCGACCTACCTGCTGTTCCTCGTGCACAGCGGACTGTCCGGCGACCTCACCTCGCAATACTACGTGACAGGAGCGGACGCCGGAATCTACCTCGCCTCCACCACTGCGAAGGCGAAGGCGCAGACCGGCTCGGCAACCGAACAGGATATTAGCGGGGAGACCTTCAACCGGGTGAACTGCAACTCCGGCGACAACCTGCACGCAACGCTGACCGTCGACGAAGTACCCGCAAGCTGACAGGCCGCCGATGGCGGGCTGGCGGATGTCGTTGCGATGGGTGTCGTTGCGTGAGGATTTGCTCACACGACGACACCCACAGCCTTTCAACCAGCCCATGCCCGCCACCAACCGCCCGTCGCGCGAGCCAATCATCACACGCCCAGCGACCACAGCACCATGCCATTCCGCAGCCATCAGCTGCATTGCCAATCGCGCATGCCCGGACATACACAATCCTGCGCATCAGTATGAGTCAGCACCGTTTTGCCGCCAGGACTTGTCATTGCGTATGCCCCGACATACGCAACGCGATGTATCGACCTGCGCCGACACCAAACGATGGCAGGTCCTATAGATTGCGCGTCTCCAGACATACACGGCGCGACATATCACCCATGACCAGTGCGGCGCACCACACGAACCCGCATACCACGCATACCATGGCATACACAATCCGACACCATGACTTCTGCCGTCATTACATCTTCATCCAAGGAATCCGTTACGTACGTCATGACATACGCAACGCAACATATCGGTCACGGCACGTGTCATAGCGCACCCGGACCAACAATTCGCGCATGCCGGAACATACGCAGCACGACAGATGTCCCACAAACGACACCCGACACCAACCGGACCGCACCATTGCGTATGTCGGGACATACGCAACGCAACAAATACCCCACAAGCAACGACCCACACTGGTCGACCCGCACCATTACGTATGCCGGAACATACGCAGCACGACAGATACCCCGCAGTCAGCAGCCACCGCCAGACATCATTGCAACTTGCGTATGCGCAGACATACGCAACCGCACAAAAGACGGCGGCACCGACACCAGCACCGGCACCAGCACCGGCACCACCGCCTCACCAGGCAAACAACGCGCGATCGATCACCTCGACCGCGGCATCCGCCGCGTCACTGCCCGAGTTTGGCGAGCAGCAGCGCTTCGGCGACCACGTTCTTCTTCAACCCGGGCAGGCTGACCGACTCGTTGGGGCTGTGAGCGTTGGATTGCGGGTCTTCAGGCCCGGTCACCAGCACTTGCGCCTTCGGGAAGATGCGCTGCAATTCGGGGATGAACGGGATGGAACCGCCCTCACCCTTGTTGATCGGTTCGACGCCGAACGCCTCACGCATGGCGGCGAGCGCATCCTCGGTTGCTTCGGCGCTCGGGTCCATGGCCCACCCCATGCCGTTGTCCAGCGGGGTCACGGTCACGCTCGCACCAAATGGCGCGTGCGCGGTGAGGAAATCGGCAACCGCCTGCTGAGCCTCTTCAGGCCGCTGGCCGGGGGCGGTACGCACGGACAGACGGAATCGCGTCTCGTTGGCGATCACGTTGAACGACCCGTCGACCGGGTGCGCGTCGAATCCGATGACCGTGGCGCTCGGCTTGGTCCACAGGCGTGAGGCGAGCGAACCGGTGCCGGCGAAACGGTAGCCAGGCACGAGCGACGTGTCGGAACGCACCTTGTCAGGGTCGAGATCCTGTTGCAGGCCGCCGACCGGCTCCTGGGAGAGCAGACCGGGGATGTCAAGCTCGCCGTCGGCGTTGTACATGGAGGCGATGAGCATGGCAGCGAGCGTGTTCGCGTCGAGGATCGGCCCGCCGTACTGCCCGGAGTGGACGGGATGGTCGAGGACTTTCACGCTCAAGTCGAGCGTGGTGTTGCCGCGCAGGCTGGTGGTCAGGCTTGGGATGTCCGGGGTCCAGTTGCCGGAGTCCGCGACGATGATGACGTCGGAGTCGAATTCGTCGCGATGCGCTTCAATGAACGGGATGAAGCTGCGCGAGCCCATTTCCTCTTCGCCTTCGAAGAACACTTTGATATTGACGTGCAGGTCATCGCCGAGCGCCTTGAGCGCGCCGGAGTGGATGGCGATGCCGCCGCCGTCGTCGCACGTGCCGCGCCCGTACAGGCGGTCGCCCACCTGGGTGGCGGTGAAGGGGTCGTCAATGTCCCAGTCCGCGGGATTCGGGGCGGGCTGCACATCGTGGTGCGCGTACAGGAGCACGGTGGGCGCTTGCCGGTCGACGATATGCGAGCCGATGACCTCCCACGCGCCCGGGGTGCCGTCCGGGTTCGTGGACTGCTCGACATGCGCGTCGATACCGACCTTGCGCATTTCGCCAGCGACGAATTCAGCCGAACGCTTCATATGTTCGCCGGTGATGCCTTGTGCGGACACGGCTTTGAGCGCGATCTTCTCCTTGAGCAGGTCGACGATCCTGGCCCAGTCGGCTTCTACGCGCGCGCGGACGGTCTGTTCATTCAACGCGGTCATGGGTTCTCCTTATATATATCTGGTCATCGTGTGTGCGATGTGCGATGTGTCGCCGCCGCGCACCATCCACATACCGTAATACCGTGGTACCGTGGCGTCCTGCCGTGCCCATCGGGCTGGTTTTCGGCGGCTCCGGGCGGATTGTCGGGCGGCGAGCGTCTAGTGGTCACCGTAACCTGCAAGCATGACATGGAACCCGTTCAAGAAGACCACCGACGAGCAGCCGGCCGAGCAGGACGAACCGGCCGCGTCGAAGGAATCAGGCGCGAAAACCACTGAAGGCAAGGGCCGTCCGACCCCCAAACGCAAGGAGGCGCAGGCGCGCAATCTGCGTCCGCTCGCCCCCAAGGACCGTCAGGCGAGCGCGAAGGCCGCCAAGCAGCGGATTCGCGCGAAGGAAGACGCGGAATACGAGGCAATGCAGAACGGTGATATCCGCCATATGCCAAAGTCGGAGCAGCTGCCGTGGCGCGTGTATATCCGCGATTATGTGGATGCCCGCTACAATCTGGGCGAGTTCTTCATTCCGGTGATCGTCGTGATGATGGTCGTCATGATGGTGTTCAGCTCCCGCAGCCCGCAAGCAGTGATTGTACTCACGATTCTCATGTACGCGTACCTGTTCGCAGTCATCATCGACATCGTGGTGATGTGGCACAAGCTCAAGAAGAAGCTGGTCGCCAAGTTCGGAGACCGTGCGGTGGCCCGCGGTTCGCGCTCATGCATGTACGCGTGGAGCCGGTCAATCCAGATCCGCCGGTGGCGTCTACCCAAGCCCACCTCCCCGAAGCGCGGCAACTGGCCTGACTGAGTTTCGTTCGGTCGCTTTTCCGGTTTTGTCTGACGCCCCGTTGCGGCATACCACCGCAGCGGGGTTGTTGTATGTGGCGGCATGTTGTCCGCCAACCGCACGCTTCGCCACGGGCGGATACGGGCGGCAGGTAGAAGCGTCACCTTAGACTGGAAGGCATTGCAACCTGAACCAAGGCCCGGCGCACACGGCAGCGCGGCGGGCCATGTGCGAGGAGGCCATATGAGTGAACATGCCGACATCGTCATCATCGGGGCCGGGCCGGGCGGATACGCCACCGCACTGCGAGCCGCGCAACTAGGCAAATCCGTTGTGCTGGTTGAACGGGACGCCACCCTCGGCGGCACGTGCCTGAACCGCGGGTGCATCCCGTCCAAGGCGCTGCTGACCGCCACACGCACTATCGGCATGATCGGCCGCGCCCAGCAGCTTGGCGTCAACGCCACGCTCAATGGCGTGGATTATGGCGAGTTACGCGATTACCGGCTTCGCGTGGTCGACACGATGACCAAGGGGCTGGCCGGTTTGCTCGCCCACCGCAAGGTCACGGTCATCCGCGGGCAGGCCGAGCTGACCGACCATTCCACGGTCAGTGTCACCCCCAGCACCGGAACACAGCAGGTACAACGGTTCCGCAATGCGGAAATCCCCGAGGATGCCGGCCAGACCTTGGTCTTCAACGCACAACATGTGGTCCTGGCCACCGGCTCGGAACCCAAGCCGCTGCCCAGTCAGCCGTTCGGCGGGGCGCTCATCGACTCCACGCAGGCGTTGGCGCGCAACCAGTTCCCGTCCAGCGCAGTGATTATCGGTGCCGGGGCCATCGCCATCGAATTCGCTTCGATGTGGCATGCCGCCGGCACTGACGTGACCATGCTGATCCGCAAGGAGCGGCTGCTGTCGGCGTGGGACCGCAGGACTTCCACGGCGTTGACGCGCGAGCTGAAACGGCACGGCATCACCATCATCGATCACACCTCAGTCAGCCATGTCGATACGGGCGTCAATCTCGGTGCTACCGTCCACTACACGCGTGGCGACGACGCGACGGACCACACCGCATACGGCGAAGTAGTGCTCGCCGCGATTGGCCGAACCCCGAACACGTCAAGTCCATGGTTCGCTTCGAACGGGATCGCCCTGACCGACGGCGGTTTCGTCGTCACCGACGCATACGGACGCACGAATGTGCCCGGCGTGTGGGCGGTGGGTGACATTACGGTCGGGCCGGCACTCGCCTACCGCGCGTACGAGCAGGGCATCGTCATCGCGGAATCGATCGCCGGGCTCAATCCCCCGCCGGTTGACGATGACGCAGTGCCGCAGATCGTATTCTCCACGCCAGAGGTCGCGTCCGTCGGCATGACGCTCGACGAGGCACAGAAGCGCGACGATGTGCAGGAAGTCAAGGAAACCCTGTACCCGATGCTGTCGAACGCGCGCATGCTGATGAGCGGCTCCGCGGGTTCGATGTCCGTGGTGAGCGGCATGCGGGCGAGCGACCCGGATACCGAGGTGATTCTCGGCGTGCACATGATGTCGCCTGTGGCCAGCGACCTGATCGCCGAAGCCCAGCAGCTGGTCGGCAACCATGTGCCGCTGAGCCAGGCGGCGCGGCTCATCCACCCGCATCCGACCTTCAGCGAGACGCTCGGCGAGGCGATACTCAAGGCGGACGGACGTCCGTTGCATACGCGTTGAGCCGCACGCAACGCCGCGAGCCAGAACCGACCGCGGAAAGCTGCCCGCAGACAGCGATTTCGCTACCCGCGGGCAGCCTCCAGCGCTTCCATACCGTTTGATAAAGTTGTGCCCAGTGTGTCCGTTTCCAAGAAGATAAGGATCGCAAATGGCAGACAAGGCTGAAAAGAGCAATGGCGGCAAGCGCCAGAACATGGTGAAGAATATCATCACGCTGTTCAAGTTCACCTACAAAGAGGATAAGAAGCTGCCTTGGCTGGCCGCGGGCGCCTTCATCGCGCCGATTGTCGTCGCGATTGTGCTCGGCATCGTATTCCACTGGTCGGTCATCGCCTGGATCCTGCTCATGATCACCGCGGTCATGTTGGGCGCCCTGTTCTTCACCATGGTGCTCACCAACCGTGCCGACCGAGTCGGCTACGCGAAGCTCGAAGGCCAGCCGGGCGCCGCCATCGGCGTGCTGGGTAATATCAGCAAGGCCGGCTACTCCTTCCCGCAGGAACCGGTGTGGGTCGATCCGAAAACGAAGGACATGATCTGGCGCGGCACCAGCAATTCCGGCATCTACCTGCTCGGTGAGGGCGACGAGCAGCGCGTCAGCCGCGCGATGGACCGCGAAGAGCGCAAGATTAAGGGCGTCACCGCCGGCTCGTCGATCCCGGTCTACCGCATCTGCGTGGGCACCGGCGAACATCAGGTGCGCTTGAAGGACGTGCGTCGTGCCGTGCTCAAGTGCAAGAGCTACGAACCGACCCACCACAAGCTGTGGATCGCGAAGAAACTCCACCCGCGCACCCGCTTCTACCTGACCAAAACCGAGCTCAACACGCTCAACGAGCGTCTGCGCACCCTGCAGCTCAAGCAGGGCTACGGCATCCCGAAGGGTATCGACCCGACGCGCGCTCAGCATGTCAATCGTCGAGCGCTGCGCGGTCGCTGACCTATATCGCTGGTCGCGGCAACACTAAACGCACAGCGACATCACACAACAACACCACACGAATGCCCGGTCGGACTTGTCTCCGGCCGGGCATTCGTCGTTCCGCACGCCGCCCGAGACGGCGCCAACGGCATGCGCACATCGTCCGCCCACGACGCCCAGATACGCCCACATGTCCATGTTTCGAACGCCTAATGCACGAAATCCTTACGGATTGAAAAATACAGAACCTTGATTTTCCAACGATTTCACCCAAATGTTACCGAAGTACGAAACATGTTCGTAACGCAAACGGCGAGTGGCCGAAACCGACGAACCTAGACTTGGAGCCTGTAAGTTCACATGAAAGGAGCGGTCCCTTGACTGCACTCGAAACCAAAGCAGACGTCGAGGCCCTGATCAACCAAGAGGGCGTTGAGTACGTCTCCGTTCGCTTCACCGATCTCATCGGTATTCAGCAGCACTTCACGGTTCCCGCCAGCGAGTTCCTCAAGGATGCTTTCACCGACGGAATGCCGTTCGATGGTTCCTCCGTCCAGGGCTTCCAGGCCATCAACGAGTCCGATATGAAGCTGGTGCCGGATGTCTCCACCGCGTTCATTGACCCGTTCCGCAAGCACAAGACGCTCGACGTGGCCTTCTCCATCGTCGACCCGATCACCGATGAGCCTTACTCCCGCGATCCGCGCCAGGTCGCAGGCAAGGCCGAGGCCTACCTCAAGTCCACCGGCATCGCCGACACCGCGTCCTTCGCGCCTGAAGCCGAGTTCTTCATCTTCGACAAGGTGCGTTACGAGAACAGCATGCGTCGTTCCTTCTACGAGGTCGACTCCATCGAGGCTCCGTGGAACTCCGGTGTGGACACCGAAGATGACGGCACCCCGAACATCGGTTTCAAGAACCGCGTCAAGCGCGGCTACTTCCCGGTTCCGCCGAATGATCACTATCAGGATTTGCGCGACGACATGGTCGCCAACCTGCAGAAGGTCGGCCTGATTCTTGAGCGTTCGCACCATGAGGTTGCGGGCGCCGGTCAGCAGGAGATCAACTACCGCTTCAACACCCTGCAGCACGCGGGCGACGACCTGATGAAGTACAAGTACGTCGTTCACGAGACCGCTGCCCTCGCCGGCAAGGCCGTGACCTTCATGCCGAAGCCGATCGCAGGCGACAACGGCACCGGCATGCACTGCCACCAGTCCCTGTGGAAGGACGGCAAGCCGCTGTTCTACGACGAGAAGGGCTACGGCGGGCTTTCCGATATCGCTCGTTGGTACGTTGGCGGCCTGATCAAGCACGCTTCCTCCGTGCTTGCCTTCACCAACCCGTCGCTGAACTCCTACCACCGTCTGGTTCCGGGCTTCGAGGCTCCGGTCAACCTGGTGTACTCCGCTCGTAACCGCTCCGCTGCCATCCGTATTCCGCTGGCTGGCACGAGCCCGGCTGCCAAGCGCATCGAGTTCCGCGCTCCGGATCCGTCCTCCAACCCGTTCCTCGCCTTCTCCGCCCAGCTGATGGCAGGTCTCGACGGCATCCTCAACCACATCGAGCCGCCGGCTCCGGTTGACAAGGATCTCTATGAGCTGCCGCCGGAAGAGCATGAGGGCATCAAGCAGGTGCCGGGCTCCTTGGGTGAGGCGCTCGACGCCCTCGAGGAAGATCACGACTTCCTGACCGCCGGCGACGTGTTCACCGACGATCTGCTCGAGACCTGGGTTGACCTCAAGCGCGGTGAAATCGACCAGGCTCGCCTGCAGCCGACGCCGCTCGAGTACGAGCTGTACTTCAACATCTGATTTCGCTAATCAGTAGCTGAAACGGGAAGCAAGTTTGGGCTTGCTTCCCGTTTTTCGTATGTGTGCGGGATGTTCCCTGCCACGGTTTTCAGTGGTGCGTGAGGTCTTCCGGCATGTGGGTGGGATACACCTGATCACAGCATGACATCGTTGTCATCGTGACGTTAGTCCGGTAATCGGTCCCCGTATACGCGCTTCGCCACTGGCGTGGCGGACGGAAGCGCGCTACGGTGTTCAAGGACAATCAGGAGGAACCATGGCACACATCCCGACTTCCCAGCAGGCGACGCACGGCATCAACGACGCCACCGGCACAAACGGCACTACTGGCGGCACCACCGGTATCACGAGCAATACCAGCAGCGCTGACAGCCCTGACAACACTGACGGCTTAGCACACGTCCCGACCAGTCAGCCGAATGCCATCGAAATCGCCATCTACCACCGGTTGAGCAAGGTCATCGACCCAGAATTGGGGCGTTCCATCACCGATCTGGGCATGATCGCCGCAATCGAGGCAACCCCTCGCGATGCGCTCCCCTCGACCTACGACGTGATTGTGCACGTGGAGCTCACCGTGGCGGGATGCCCGTTGTCGAAAACCATCACGAACCAAATCAACGAGGCTGTGGCGGCTTACCCGGATGCCACGCTCATCCCCCACATCGAAGTGAGCGCGATGAGCCAAGACAAGCTCGCGAACCTCGTTGCGCAGCTCAAGGCCGAACGCCGGCAGAACCCGTTCACCAAGCCGGGCATCAAGACGCGAATCTTCGCCATCGCTTCCGGCAAGGGCGGGGTCGGCAAATCCTCAGTCACGGCGAATCTCGCCGCCACCTTCGCCGCGCTCGGCTACGATACCGCTGCCATCGACGCGGATATCTACGGATTCTCGCTTCCGCGGCTGTTCGGTGTACACACGCAACCCACGAATCTGAACGGCATGCTCATGCCTGTGGTCTCGTGGGGCGTCAAACTCATGTCGATCGGCATGTTCGCCGGCTCGGAGCGCGCAATCCTGTGGCGCGGGCCGAGACTGCAACGCTCGCTGGAGCAATTCCTGTCGGACGTGTGGTGGGGCAGCCCGGACGTGTTGCTGCTCGATATGGCCCCCGGCACCGGTGACATGGCGATTTCGGTCGCGCAGACCTTGCCGAACGCCGAACTTGTGGTGGTGACGACCCCGCAGTCGAGCGCCTCGGAAATCGCGGTACGTTCAGGTCTGGTCGCCCTGCAGGTGCCGATGAAGGTGCGAGGGGTCGTTGAGAATATGAGCTATTTCGAGCACAAGGGCGAACGGTTGGAGATTTTCGGACACGGAGGTGGACAGCGTGTCAGCGAACAGCTGACCCACGCGCTCGGATATGATGTGCCGCTGCTTGCCCAGCTCCCGCTCGAGCCGGAAATCCGCGAGATCGACGATTCCGGGCGACCGGCCGTACTGACGCCATCCGGCGAGTTGGCCGACACTCCGCTCGCCGCACAATTCACCGCCCTCGCCCAATCCCTCATGTCCAGTACCAAGTAAACAGCACCGAACAAGGCGGGTAAGTAACACAGGTAAGCAACGCCACCCCAATCCCCAACGCAGCCCCCTTCCCAAACTGTCTACGGAATCAGCCCTCCCAGCGTCACCGGTTTGTGGAATTCCCCAAACCGTCCACGCAAACAGGCCTCCCAGCGTAGCCAGCTTGTGCAGCTGCTGCTTCTGCCGACGCTGAGGGCGGTTTCAGTGTCGGTAGAAAGTTGGGAGAGGTCAGTCAGCGAGTTCGGGTTGGGTCGTATCGGCTGCGCCAGCGCCAGCACGAGTGGCGGGTTCTCCCGGTTCGCCGGTGTCCAGCAGGCGGTGGAACTGGGTTTCGTCGAGGATCGGCAGGCCGAGCTCCTCGGCCTTTGTCGCTTTCGAGCCAGGATTCTTGCCGACCACCACGTATGTGGTTTTCTTGCTGACCGATCCCGCGGCCTTGCCACCGTGCGATACGATCGCTTCCTTGGCGGATTCCCGGCTTAAATCCTCCAACGATCCGGTCACCACCACCGTCATGCCGGCCAAGGTCTGCGGTTCGGTGTTCTCATGTTCAACCTGTCCCACTCCGGCGGCTTTCCAGGCGGCAAGAATCCTGCCACGCCAATCGCCCGGTTCGCGTGACTTGGCGAACCAGTCGACCACCGAACTGGCGATTTCCTCCCCGATACCGCCGATTTCAGTCAAATCCGCGACGCTCGCATGCTCAATCGCCTCAAGCGAGCCGAAATGGTCGGCAATCGTGCGGGCGGTTGGCGGCCCCAACCGCCTTATGGACAATGCAACCAGTACACGCCACAAATCCGCCCGCTTGGCCTTGTTGATCTCTTCGAGCAGCTTGTACGTGTTCTCCATCGGCCGTACGTACACCGGCTGTCGTGCAACCGTGCCGTCGCGCAGGGTCCGGGTCAGCTCGCGCACGACATGCGCGTCGCGCGGCACAGCGTACCCCGGGTAGGATTCCAGATCGTCCCCGCGCGCGATCGCCTGTTCGATCGCCTTCCCACTGGTCGCAGCTTTCGCGTTCGTCGGCGTCGTCCAGAACGCCGGCACCTGATGCCACAGGCCGGATCCGCCAATCCGACGGCGTATCTTGCGTTTCTTTCCGTTTTCGTCAGTCCGCTCGCGCACTTCGATAATCGGCGCCTCACGCCACACCTGCACATCGCGCAACATATCGGCGTCAAGAGTGAACAGGTCCGCTTCGCTGGACAATACCGGCGTCTGCATGGGCGGCAGTTGCAAGCCTTCCACCGGCTCATAGGGCTCCGGCTCTTGGCCGGGCTTCACATCGATCTCGGTGCGGTACGGGTCGTAGGATGCCACGGAATCCGGCCGGTTCTCCTCTGGATTGGTCAACGCGATTGCGCTCTGGTCGCCCAGATGCTCGATATCGAAGGCCTTGCGCGACCCCAGGTTGATAATCCGCTCGGTCAGCTGCGCCGGGCAGGATTCGACATTTGGGCAGCGTATGTCCTTGTCACCTTCCTTCGCTGGGGCGAGCACCGCTCCACAGGACGGACAGCGGGTGGGCATCACGAACTCATGCAGCTGGTCTTCTCTGCCTTTGCGCCGTTCCAATACCGGCCCGACAAGCTCCGGGATTACGTCGCCCGCCTTGCGCACAACCACGGTATCGCCGATGAGAATGCCCTTGCGCTTGACTTCGAAGGGGTTATGCAGCGTGGTGCGCGCGACCGTCGACCCGGCGACATACACGGGTTTGAGCACGGCGACCGGCGTGACGCGCCCCGTGCGCCCGACCTGCACGATGATGTTGAGCAGTTCAGTGTTGACCTCCTCCGGCGGGTACTTGTAGGCAATCGCCCAGCGCGGGGCGCGCGAGGTGGCACCCAGCCGGCGTTGCAACGCCAGATCGTCGACCTTGACGACAATGCCATCGAGCGCATGCTCAATATCACCTCGGTGCTCGCCGTAGTAGTCGATCATGTCGAGAATCTGGCTGAAATCCGTGACCTCGCGGTTATGCGGGGATACCGGAATTCCCCACTTCTTGTACAGGTCGTACGCCTGCGACTGGTCGTCCACCTGGTCGTGACCCTGATGCGCGCTGCCCTCACCCCAACGCAAAGTGCCCAGGCCGTGCGCGTAGAAGCTCAATCGTCTGGTCGCGGCGATCCGCGGGTCCTTCTGCCTGAGCGAACCGGCGGCCGCATTGCGCGGGTTGGCGAACGGGGCGTGTCCCTCGTCCTCGTTGCGTTCGTTGAGCGCGTGGAAATCATCCCACCGCATGAACACTTCGCCGCGAATCTCCACGAATTCAGGGATATCCGAGGCAGGGCCGGCAAGATTCTGCGGAATGGTCGAAATCGTGCGCACGTTCATCGTGATGTCTTCGCCGACCACGCCGTCGCCGCGTGTCAAGCCCTGTTCGAGTACGCCGTTGCGGTAGATGAGGTTCAAGGCGAGCCCGTCGATTTTGACTTCGCAGGTCATCGGCAGCGGCTTGTCTTCCGGCCATTCGAGGTCTTCCCGCACGCCGTTGTACCAGTCGTGCAGCTCCTCGATGGAGAACACGTCGTCGAGGCTCATCATCCGCGAAGGGTGACGCACCGACACGAAATCATTGGAGAACGCCCCGCCGACACGGTGGGTGGGCGACTGCGGGGAATCAAGCGAGGGGAACGCGGCCTCAAGACGCTGCAGACAGCGCATGCGCGCGTCATACGCAGCATCCGAGGAAACCGGCGAATCGTCGATATAGTAGGCGACCTGGTCGCTTTCCACCCACGCGGCGACCTTGGCCCACAACCGTGCCGCCGCATCCGCATCCATAACGCTGACATCGAGCCGGTCGAGCCGCAGCGCATCCTCGTCGTCCGCGCGCAAAGCCGCAATCCACTGCACACTGCCGGGCGCGTACTTGCGCACGCCTTCGTCTGCGGCCACCGGAATGCCTTGTGTGCCCGTTGCTGGCGTATTTCCAGCCTCCTGATCAGGAGCGTCGAAATCCCATGCCAGCTGTTCCCCTTCAGCCTCGCCAGCCTTGTGTGCATCATGTGCAGTCATGCCAAACCCGCCATTCGTCATCGTTGCGCGGGCCGAACGCCCGCTTCCATGCACTCGATGATAGTAGAAGCCCGTCACCATGGGCGCATGATGATGCCCGGTTCAGGAGGCGGTCACCGATTCCGCCGCGCGTCGTCACTAGCGTTTTTCGTCGCGCGTCACCGCGTGGCGCTGTGTGTCGCCTTGTGCCGGACTTCACACGGCCGCGTTACGCAACCGATTTCAACGCGCGTCGCACTCCGCCAATCAGCGCCGGCATCACCGGTTCATGCGTCCAAGGACCGGAGGAACTGCGCCTGCGCCATATCAATACCGTCGCTTTGCCCGTCGTTCAACCGCGCAACCGCAATGGACAACGTGCGTGCGGGCACAAACATGCCGTTGTCGACGCACACCCGCGCGGCCTGACGCACAATCGGTTCGACTTCGGTGTGCGGCCACACCGGCAAATCATGTTCAGTCAGCACCGTCGCCGCATCCACGACATCGTGCGGCACGGGGATGCATTGCGAACGTGCCCGTTCCATGAGCTCATCCAACTCCGCAGGAAGTGTGGAGAACTGTCCGGGAGCGATATGGGCGGCCATAAGGTAGGCGGCGGCAGCGGTGTCGAACCGGTCGCGCATCCATTCGGAGTATGCGAACCGGTAGTATGCGAACGCCGCATCAGCCCGGTCGAGGGCGACCCGCAACGCGTTGAGGCAGGCGGCGCGTGCGGAATCCCAATCCTCGTCCCTGGCCAGCTGCACCGCCAAACGCATATGCGACAGCGGGTAGGCAGGCGCGTACGAGACCATCGTGTTGAGATGCTTCAGCGATGCCTTGGCCCCCTTGACTTGGGAGAGGATGTCAGCAAGCTCCATATGCGCGTAGAACAGGCTGTCGGGAATCAAGACCGTACGCTCCCCCGCCGTGGCGAACAGGCGGTTGTACACCACCCGTTCCGCGTAGGAGTTGAAGTATCGAGGCACGCCTTTCGACTGCGCAAACAATGCGTCAACCCGACTGACTGCCGCTTCCTGGACCTCGATCGCCTGGTCAGGCTGCCCTGAGAACAGCAGGTCTCGCGCTTTGACACGTTCGGCATCCAAGCGTTTGGCGAGGGTGAAATCGAAGTCGGGGGTGTCCTTGCCGTCAATCAGCGCGGCCCCGACCTGCGGGGCGAGCTGGGAGAGTTCCGGATCGCCGATATGCTCGACGATGCGCATGGCGTGTTGCGCTTTGGCGACCGACGGCATGCTGTCATCCGAGGCGAGATGATGGAAATCGGTAACGGCACGCTGCAGCAGATCGACTCGCTGAATGGACAATCCGGTCGCATCCGTGCATCCCAGAACCCGGCTGGTCTGGGGACCGAAATGGGCTTCCGAGAACTCCGGCTCCTGCTGCGAGGCAAGCGGGCTGAACTTGGCGTCGCGCAAATCAAAGTCGGTGTCCACCGGTTCAAGTGCACCATCGGGATCGACCGACATGACCGCATCGAACATGCGGTAAGTGGTGAGCGGGTCGTTGAGCCCATGATTGTGCACATAGCCCAAGAATGCGTCCCGGCTGAACGTGACCGCGACCATATGCCGTACGGTCGGGTTGCTGCGCAGGGCTTCCAGCGGGTCGTCGCCGCGTTTGCCCGTGCGGGGGATCCCGGCGTTGCCCGCGATTCCAGCGTTGCCCGCGATCCGGTTCGATTCGTCCGGTTCATTCTGCCCAAGCGAACTGTTTCGGTCGTCGGATCCGTCAGACCCGTCCTGCCTGGCTCCCCCGTTCACAGCGTCCAATGTGCTCGATGTCGAACCGGAATCGGCAATGGTGAAGGATTCAGCTCCGGACCCATCTCGCTCGTTATTGCCTTGCGGAACGCTGAACACCGCTTCGTCGATGTCGGCGCCCTGCATCAAATCCTCGAATTCCTGCTCTTCCGCGGATTTCAAAGCATTATCCGGCGCACCATGACCTTCGTCTTGACCCTCGCCATGCCCCTCGCCGTGTTCAAACGAGGATTGCGCACTCAGCCCGTCTGCAGGAATGCGCCCCTCGCCCACATGCGAATCAGCGGCATCATGCGACCCGTCTCCCGGCTTGGGGGACGCCAGCGACGGATCGCCGTGCACATCGCCGTCCTTCGGCGCGGATTTGCCGCCCATCGCCGCTCCGGGCTCCTGGGTGCGCATGCGTTCGAACGCTTTAAGCGCCTCGCCCATGAGTTTGGCGATGGCGCTGTCCTGTTCGGCGACCGCTTCCTCAAGCCCGATGGAATCGATGGTCACGGACACCTGCCGCACCCGTGTGTCCACGGCGAACGCCATACCGGCCATCATCAGGCCGACGCGCAGGTTGTATGCCGCACTCATCGCGGCGCGCTCATGCTCCTCGAGTTTCACCCAGTCATGCCGGCGTTCGCTGTACCGGCTTTTCGGCATCATCGCGGCGCCCGCCGTGGTGAAGGCGATTGCCACGTTGCCGTCATGCAGGTTCGTGCGGAAATCAACGTCGAATCGGAAGGGCAGACGCATGCTGCGCAGCAGCAGCGACAACGTCTGGCGGTACACCCATTCGGACCCCGCGGCATCCTTGGTTCCCGTCATCGCACGCCCTGTCGGGTCGGGGAAATCATGGGCCATCTGCTCGGCGGCATCCCGCGCGATGCGCATCATGGTGTGCAACGGGGCGATACCATCGTCATGCAACGGATCCAACGGCGTGCGGTCGTCGCTGCGCAGGGCGATAAGCGCGGGATCGTTGAGCAACGCCATATCAAGCTGCGCCGCCTGTGCACGGGTGACATTGTCTTCGATCGGCTGCTGTCCGACTCTCGCGTTGCGTTCCAACACCGCGCTGACGGCGGCGAAACGGTTGAGCCCGCCTTCAATCACCAAGGATGCAAGCGCCGGCGAGAATTCAAGCGAGGAATCCCAGCTGAAGAAATAGCTCCCCGAGAAACTCGAAGTGTACAGGTGCAGCGGCTCGGCGCCATGAACTGCCTCCAGACCGGCGACCGGTTGAAGCGCTCCGGCCTCCCGCATGAGGTCGGAGAAGTAGTCTTCAAGGCCGGAAGAGCGCAAGCCATGCGCCCGCGCTTCCAAGGTGTCGCGGACGCTGCGCCGGATTGCACCCATCGGGGCCTCACGGTTGAGCCGACGGAAGATATTGCCCGATCCGAAGCCGATAAGCAAGCCACTCATCTGAGGCAGCAGATGGGCGGTAAAGAAGGCAATCGCGATGGCGTCACGGTATTCGAGGTCACAACGCATCTGGGGGTCGAGCTCCGCGCGCAACTGTTCCAGCGTATAGCGGTTGTTGCGCTTGATCCACGAAGCGAGCCACATCATCCGCCCGTCCTGTCCACGCCCGACGATGCTGCCTTGCAGCACATCGACCTCGGATTCGTCGTTGCGCTCGCCTCCGATTACACCGCGCAGGAGATCGCCGGCGCGTACGCCCATGGACGCCTGCGCGCGAGCCCCTGTTCCCAGCCGTGTATCGTCCGGCAACCGCGATTCGCCGTCCTTGCTGAACATGAATCGGATTTCAGCGCCTTGAACATCCATCGTCGGGTCTGTTCCGGCGAATACACGGCCGCGATCGTCGGCGAGCGCGATCTGGGCGAAACGATCATCCCCGATGAACATGCCCAGGGAGAACGCCCGCCCGCGTGTCTGCGGCAACTGCGCCCATCCAAGGCGCAATCCCTCAGGCACACCAGAAAGGCCCTCGTAGACCCGGCGCTTGACGATTGGCGTGAGTTTGATGGCGTGGCGGCTCAGCTCGTCCACCACATTGTCTGGGTTCGACAGCGCCCGTCCGAAGGGATTCGCCGGCGCGGATGAGCCGTGTCTGTCGCCATCCGGCTGGCCGAATACCGAATGGCGAATCGATTCTTTCAGCTTGGCGAACATCGATGGTTTCGGCTGGCTGCCGTGTGCGTCCGTATGCTTCCTGAATCGTGTCATACGGCGATTGTCCCAATGCGCGCAGACATGGCGGGGTGGTCTTGCTCTTAGAATAAAACCGTGCTGTCTGTCCACGAACCTCTTGTCCACCGCGGCCGGTCCCATCCGGCGGCGCGGTTCGCCCTCATATCCGTACTCATCATCGCCGTGCTCGAATGCGTGGTGTTCAACCTGCCGTATTGGACAGGCGTGGCGGCGAGCACCGATTCACCCGCCACGCTCAACACCATAGGCTCCGGACTGGTGCGTGAAGCTTCCGGCACACTGGAAGTGACCGATCAGACGAAGGCGTTTCTGTCCGTGCCGGTGGACGGTAGTTCACACTATGTTCGCCTCGATCTGGCGCAAGTTACCGGGGCAACAGGGACGACACGCTCCCACATCGTATCCGTTGTTCGTGTCCGTCTTGATTCGGACGGCCGCGCCGGCTCGTCCACGCTGGTCGACGTATCTCAGCCGCGCTCATTGTATCTGCGCACGGACGCGCAGCATATGGTGAAACTGTGGATTCAGGCTCCCGCCGGCACCCAGGTTCCGATTTTCGCGGTCCGTCCCAATGTTCGCGTCGCGTTCCAAGTCGATTGGCTGCGCGTCGCCGTGATGGCCGCCATCGCCGTCCTCATCGCCTGTCGGCGGCCTCGTTCGGCGCTGTGGCGTATTCGCGTCAACCCGGCGAGTGCAGCACAGCGCCTGGCCTTTTTCGCGGTGATGGCGGTTGTCGGGGTGATTTCGCTCACCGGCGCGGCGATTATCGCCACTATCTGGAAACCATTGGTATTCCAAGCCCCAAACGGGTACACGTACGATTTCGACCAGTATGGCCATATCGCCGATGCGCTTCTGCAAGGCAGGGTCTGGCTTGATCTGCCGGTGTCGTCGACGTTTGCGCAGAGCGCCAATCCGTACGACCCCGCCCTGAGGGAACGTCTGCTGGACGCGGGGGCATCTCCCATTTATTGGGATTACGCGTTCTATCGTGGGCACTGGTACTCGTATTTTGGTGTGATTCCGGCGATTATTCTGTTCGTACCCTATCAGGCGCTGTCACACGTGATAGACGGCATGCCGGCCATGCTGCCGTCGGCAAGCGCGGTGCTGGTGTTCCTGTTCGGATTCGTCCTGTTCGGTTCGCTGCTGACAATCAGAATGCTGCGGCGTGTTGCCCCCAATTGCTCGGTGGCCGCCATGAGCATGGCTTTGGTGGCGATGCTGTTGGGTTCGAACGTAGGGTATCTGTGGCTTCGCACGAACTTCTATTCCGTGCCGATCGCCGCCTCGCTGATGTTCACGACGCTTGGATTGTGGCTGTGGGCGGGAGCTGAACGTCCGAAAGGCTCCCGCCGGCTGTGGCATGTGGGTGACGCGCCCGGATTGTCGTTGCCGCGGTTGGCTTGCGGCGCCGCCTGCATCGCGGCGAACGCGGGGTGCCGCCCGACCTTCGCGTTGAGCGCATTGCTGATCTTCCCCATGTTCTGGCGGCAAATCAGGCAGATGGCGCGATTGGTGAGGACACGCAAGGCGACGCGCCAACTATTGGCCGGCCCCGCGGCGGTGGTCCTGCCCGCAATCGCGGTGGTGATTCCGGTGTGCGTCTACAACGCGCTACGTTTCGGCTCGCCGTTCAATTTCGGCAACTCGTATCAGATCACCGTCAACGACATGACCTCATACAGCGAACCGGTGGCGAATATCCCGTGGATCATCGGTTATTACCTGCTGTTGCCACCCCGACTGCAATCGACGTTCCCGTTCGTGGCAATCAACCCCACGCCATTGCCACATTGGGGTTTCGCCGAACCGATGGTTGCCGGATTGTTCGCCATATGCCCGATGGCGTTGCTGGCCTTCCTCATTCCGCTGTTGCGTCGGCATCGTCGTGAGCGATTCGGCGCGCTGTTCTCCTGCATGTTGATGCTCGGCATGGCCATCATGCTGGTCGATGCGTTCAAAGCCGGGTTGGGCTGGCGGTATATCTGCGATTTCGGGTGGCTCATCACACTGGCGAGCCTGCCGGGGCTGCTGTGGGTGCTCGGCGAACTGCCCCAACAAGGGGTCACAGGCGGCACGGGAGGCACCGGCACACATGCGCTGCAAGACAGTCGCATAACGGGACGCTGGCAACGGTTCGCGCTTGATACCAGGCGCACCCTGATCATGCTGCTCCTGCTGGCGAGCATCCTGTTCCTTCTCACCTCGTGTTTCGTCACCGGCCGCGATGATTCGCTGCAACGCTCGGCCCCGGACATTTTCGCGCGGATTCAAGCCTGGTTCTCGCTGCTAGGATGACTGGTATGGATATCTTCTCAGGATTGTTCTCGCGCAGGGATAACACGCCCCGCCCCGACCATGTGACGTTCACGTTGGCACAGACCACGTACACGTATGAGGATGGCAACACGGGCTTGCACGACACGACCCTGACCCTCGACACGCGACGCACCGCGGTAATCGGTCTGAACGGATCAGGCAAGACGACACTGCTAAAACTGCTCGATGGCTCGCTCGCCCCCACTTCAGGTTCGGTCACGATCTGCGCGGGCGAGCACACGCTGCACCCCGGCTCCCGCAAAGACCGCAAACGTGTCGAACAGCTAATCGGCTGTGTGCGACGGGAGGAGATTCCGAACAGCTTCTACCGCAGCGAAAACATCGCAAAGGCGCTTGACGCGCATATGCAGGCGCGACACATCGCGGATGCGGAACGTCAGGCGCGTATCGGCTCGCTGTTGGCGCAGCTTGATTTGTCGGTGTGGCGGGACAGGCCGGCGGACGCGCTCGACAGCGAGCACCGTCATCTGCTGGCCATCGCGGCCGCGTTATGCCTTGATCCTGCGGTTCTGGTCGCCGACGAGCCAACGAAGGGACTTGACGAAATCGGAACCGCCCACGTGGCGCGCGCCCTGTTTGCGCTTGACCGTCAAGTGGTATTCGCCACGCACGACACGGATATGATCACCAGACCGGAATATGCGATTGACCGGGCATTGCTCTTGGACGGCGGACGTATTATGTTCGACGGGAGCCCCCAAGACGCGGTCACCGCCTATACTAATCTGATTCGCCGCATGCGCGATCGCGCGTAAGACTAAGCCTGCTCGCGTAAGTCTATGATTCGCACGCGCGATATGTCTGCGCCGCTCGCGATGTTCGCGCCGTTTGCTCCACTGTTCGCCTGATATCAGTGAACTTGGGTTCTTGCCACCAAAGTTCTTGGGGTTTCCGTTCGTGGATGATAGCCAAACGATCGCTCAATTTGCGCTGAATGCTCGTCGGATTCGTCTATTCCTTGAGCATCGCCGCTACGGTATCCAGCATCGCGGCAATGTTGCGTGTGAAACGATCCGGCTGCGGTAGGAGCGAAACCGCGAGATACCCGTTGGAAGTCATATCGAAGAAGTAGCCAGGCTGCCCGGTCAGCCGATGGTCGCGGATCATCCGCAGCACGACTTCGTTTTCGTCAAGCACCGAGGGAATCCGCACCAAAGCGTTCCAGCCACCTTCCATACGCAGCACCGATACCAGACCGTTGGGGTCATCGGCGAGCATACGACGCAAGGTTCCGGCGTTCGTCTGGACACGATCGCTAACCCGTGCGGTCTGTTGCGCCGCCTCGGCAAGGAACGGGGGAAGACGGTCTGCGATGATATCGCTCATCGGCAGATAGTCGTCAGCGATCACGTCAAGTCGTTTCAATGCTTCATCGACATCAAGCTCAGGGCCGGACACCTGAATCCACCCGACTTTCGCGTGCGGGGCTGCAAGTGTTTTCGACAATCCGTCCAACGCGAAAGTCAGCACGCGTGGCTCCCCCGCCAAGCGTGCGTTGCCTGGGAACGGGTCGACCGGGAAATCATAGAACACCTCGTCGGCAATAATGGCGACCCCATGCTCGGCACATAGCCTCACAATCGTCTCACGCTCTTCGGGCTTGACGTACGAACCGGTCGGATTGTTCGGATTAATCAGCACCAACGCGCGGATTTTCGCGCCCTGCGGGCCATTCAGCAGAGATTCCAGTTGCGCGGTATCGATGATCCATGACCCGTCGAAACGCTGTTGATACGTGACGACTTGGACGCATTCCAGCGCCGCGATCGATTCGATGAGCGGATATCCAGGCTTGGGGGCGAGCACGATGTCGCCGGCGTCGCACAGCAGTTTCATCAGCCACGAATACGCTTGTGAGGTTGAGCTGAGCAGATACAAGCGATTCGGATCGACCGGCTGCGCGTCAGGCAACGTGGACTCGCGGCGGCGTCTATCAGCAAGGAAATCGGCCAGTTGCCGCCTGGCTTCGAATTGGCCGCGGGGTTGCGCAGCGTAGACGGTCGGCAAGGATTGCGGCGCGAGCGCGAACTTGGTCGGATTCGAATCGTTGAGTTTGTCTAGCGTGATGCCGTCCTCTTTGGCGGCTTGCTCCGCCCGGGCAATGGCATTCGGGGCGCTGATGTCTACTCGTGATGAAAATCGCACGCCACCATCCTAGCGCACACCCTCATCACGGCCATTGCAGGCAGCGGGCGAGGGCTGTCCCGTGGATGTCAACGCCGCCAGACTCCCGCCCCGGCAGAGATGCCCAAGCCAAACCGTCGCTCCAAACCGCCCACACCGCCACCATGTGAGCCAATCCTCACACAACACCGCCAAACCCCGCCACCAGATGAAAAGTCTGAAGCAATACCTTTGGTTCCAATATGCCGCAAGCAGGCAGATACCAAGCGTTTTGCCGTTCTCCCCTGCGCCTTCCGTATGGTTGCATATGGCAACGCATACGTAACCAGATGGAACTCTCATTCACCACCATGGCGCCAATACGTCGCAACGACCAAACTTCATCAACTCCGCCAACCAACCGACCACAACCGACCATATCGCCGCCACCGACCAACCGACCACACCACGAACTAACCGACCGTAACGCCACCAGCCAAACCAAACCGGCAATACCAACCACCAACCCAAACCGACGAACCGCCCAAGCCGCCTCCAAATACGCGTTGTGGCCCGCCCCGATCATCTCGGGACGGGCCACAACCGATGCTTCAGCATCCTCCGACATCCCAACCGCATGCGTTCATCCGCATCCGGACCAGGATTCGCCGCAGAATCCGTTACTTGGCAGCTTCAGCGGCTTCAGCAGCCTTAGCGGCCTTGACGCTGGCGTAGTAGGCGGCACCGATGATACCTGCCTCATTGCGCAGCTTCGCCGGAACCATCGGGGTCTTGATGTCGATGTACGGCAGGAACTTCTCGCTCACACGGCTGACGCCACCGCCGACCACGAACAAATCGGGGTTGAAGTACTTCTCCATGAGGCCGTAATACTTGGTCAGGCGCTTCGCCCACTTCTTGTAGCTCATATCAAGCTTGTCGCGCACGGACGACGCCGCGTACTTCTCCGCGTCACCCTTGCCGTTCTGCAGTTCGATATGGCCCAGCTCGGTATTCGGGATGAGCACGCCGTCGTAAATCAGAGCGGTGCCGATGCCGGTGCCGAGCGTGGTCGCGATAACCAGACCGTCCTGGCCCTTTGCCGCACCGAACTGCTGCTCGGCGATACCCGCTGCGTCAGCATCATTAACGACAACCACAGGACGGCCGCACGCCTTGGAGAACTCCTCGGTGACGTCCACGCCGATCCAGGACTGGTCGAGGTTCGCCATGAAATCAAGCGGCTTGCCGGGCTTGATCGGCGCCGGGAACGCGATACCGACCGGCGCGTCCTCGGGAACTTCAAAATGTTCAAGCTGCTGACGCACAATGTCCGCAACGGCCTGCGGAGTGGATTTCTCCGGGGTCAGAATCTTCAGACGCGGTTCAGCGAACTCACCCTTCTCCAAATTGACGGGAGCCGCCTTGATGCCGGAGCCGCCGATGTCAACGCCGAAAGCCTGTGCTGTCTCAATCATCTTTGACCTTCCTATGAGGTGATGGGGTGTATGAACCGGTACGGCGATTGTACCGCGCCCCCTGACCGAATGCGGCCGCGCCACGCCGAAAACCTGCAAACGCTTTCATCATTGTTCCCAAGTCTTCGGGCGACACGCGGCCAATCGAATTGCAAACGTGACTTCGATCCTCACTTCAACGCGGGCATCGGCCGCCAATCGGGATCATGCAGCAACTTGTGCGAATCCCACCAGCCGCGCGCGATAGCGGACAGCCCACTGCGCAGGTGCCCCTTATCCACGGCAACCAATCGGATGACCTCCTTGATTGCGGTGGCAGCCGTACCGAGTGCAAACAACGCAGGGCGATAATCCCCGTACACCATGAAATACCGCGCCATATACCCGCGGTTGCGCATGATGTGGTACCGGTTCATATCGGATGTGGAGTTCAACTGCCGCAACCCGGCGATATTCCAGTTGTCGATATCGCGCGTACGGCGCATGATGACGTCCTTGACTTCGATCGGATTGGTGACTTTGCTGGCAAGATAGCCGTACATCGTGTCATCCCAGTAGATGAAGAACCGCCCGTCTGGGAAGCCGATTTTCTCGACGATGTTGCGGCGGAACAGCCCGCCCTCGAAGCACATGGTGTTCATGAGCCGGTAGCCACGCGGCCCGAACGCCGCCGGGGCAATCGGATCGGGGATGCCCAGCGGGACGATGAAATGGTACTGCCAGTAGAACGGACCGCCGTCATAATCGTTGCGGCTGCCCTGGATCACGTCGTGATGGAGGGTCCATGGAGCGAGCTTCTCAATGGCATCCGGCAGCACCGCCACGTCGTCGTCCATGACCCAGAACCATTCGGCGCCGAGCTCATACGCTTTGCGCACGCCGTTGCTGAAACCGCCGGAACCGCCGATGTTGCCTTCCTGCGGGAAGTACACCACACGGTTCATGTTGCCTTCCGTGTCGGCGATGGTCTGCCCCCATTGGGCGGTGACCGCGGCGCTGAAATCTTCGACCATCGACTTGGTGGTCTCGCTGTGTTCGTTGTCCACGACGACAATACGCCACGGCGCGACGGTCAGCGCCTTGAGCGAATCGAACAGTGTCGCGAGCAGCTTCTGCCGCTTGTAGGTGACGATGACAATGGCCAGCTTGTCGATGGCGGCTTTCTTGGCGTGCTGTGATTGTGTCATGGTCACCATTCTTGCACTTACCCTCGCCGAACGCCGAATATCGGGCATTGACTTGCGTTTGCTGCCGTCATAAGGTATTGATGATTTCTGTAAGTTTCAGGGAAGGTGAAATTCCTTACTGGCGGTAACGACAAGCCGTCCGCATTGAGCGGCGGCGTTACATGTCGAAGCCCGCGACCCGCGCAAGCGGCTGATCCGGTGGGAATCCGGGGCCAACGGTACAGTCCGGATGGAAGAAACGGAGCTCAGATGAGCATCTTTTCGCATACCCATATTCATGTACGTGCCATTGTCAAGGATGATGATTTGTCAGGAAGCGTCCAGCCTACTGATACCGCAGCTGATTCCCAGGCCACACCCGCAACCACGCCAGCAGCCACACCCGTGGCCGATGCAGCCGACGCAGCCGTGTCACCGAAAGACGCCCATTCGACCGGCGTCGGCGATTCCGGCCGCTGGTCAACCCGCCGCATCGCCATGTACGCATGCTTCGTGGCGTTGTCCATGGCGTTGAGTTTCGTTGAATTCCCGCTGATTCCGGGTGTTCCGTGGCTCAAATACGATCCGTCGGGCATCGTCGCGCTGGTCGCGGGCTTCGCTTACGGTCCTGCGGCCGCGCTGATCGTCAGTATCCTCGGGTTCGTCCCGCATCTGTTCATCAGCCCGTGGGGTACGCTTATGGCCTGGCTGGTCGCGATCGGGTTGTCTGTGCCGGCAGCAGTGATCTACCGGCGTATGCATACCCGTCCCGGTGCGGTGCTCGGTCTGGTCGTCGGCGCGATTGTCGCACTCGCGCTCGCAATCCTCGGCAATCTGGTCATCACCCCGATGTACGCGCATATGACCGTCGCCCAGGTCGCCGCATTGATTGTACCGGCGCTGCTGCCGTTCAATCTTGCGAAGTACGCGATCAACTGCGTGGTCACCTTCCTGATTTACAAGCCAGTGTCTGAACTGCTCAACAAGTCGGCACGCTGACCAACACGCAGGTCTGGCCGTCCGGTGGCCACGAGCGTTGGGCGGCCAGACCTGCATCTCGTTCCCGGAACCATCGATTCCCACATCATCGATAAACTCCATTGGCACACCACCCCTGCTCCCACGAAAGATACGGATACTGTACATCATCATGAACATCTCCCGGATTTCCTCCCCCGCCCCGGATTCGGTCGCGACATCGACACCGGCTTCGGCGCAAGTGGATGCGAACGCGAACGACAGGCAGGACCTTGCCGCGAGCTTGCGCCGCGTTCGCTACCGGTATTCCAGTGCACACGACTGGGCGCTCGACGGGGTGGACCTCGATATCCACGCCGGTGAATATGTGTGCATCGTGGGGGCCAACGGTTCGGGAAAATCAACGCTTGCCCGGCTTCTTGCAGGGCTTTCCGCCCCAGATTCGGGTGTGATCACGTTGGACGGGCATCCGGTATTCGATGCCGCGGGCGCGCATGCCGACCAGTACCGGCTCGCTCGGCATGATATCGGCGCGGTGTTTCAAAATCCTGAGGATCAGATTGTCACGACCATCACCGGCGACGATGTGGCCTTCGGACCGGAGAATCTGGGGATGAGCCGCCTGCACATCGGTGATCAGGTCGCGCATGCACTCAAAGCGGTCGGCATGATGGAGCGTATCGAAGACGATCCGACAACGATGAGCGGCGGCCAGCAACAGCGCATCGCCATCGCCGGAATCATCGCGATGAATCCTGCGATGGTGGTGCTCGACGAGCCGACCGCAATGCTCGACCAGGATGCGCGTATCGGCGTGCTTGACATCCTTGACGCACTTCACCGGCGGGGGGCCACCATCGTGCATGTGACCCATCATGCGGATGAAGCGCATCGCGGCCAACGCGTCATCACCATGAGCGCAGGGCGGATCATCAACGATTCCAGCGTTGCAACGCCATCCCTGGATGGTTATCCCAATTCATCAGAGCATCCTGCCAAGGATGATTTCCGTCATCTGCTGCAAACAAGCGGCATGCCGGTCACGTGGCTGCACCCCGGTTCAATCGACGGACGTACGCCGTTGCCGTCCGGCACGTCGCTTGCGCAGGGGACCATGTCCCTCGCCGCGGCGACACCCATGACCGCCGGTACCGATGCCGTCGGGATTCCTGGCACCGGTTCGCCCGACGCCGAAGAAATCCCTGCCGCACATCCCTCGGCACCCGCAATCAGCGTGGACCATGTGTCCTTCACCCCCCAAGGCGCAGCCTCCCCCAGCGTGGATCGGTTGACTTTCTCCGTGCGTTCCGGCGAAACCGTGGCGCTCATGGGCACCAACGGAGCCGGGAAAACCACGCTAATCAGGCTGCTGGCCGCCCTGGATCGCCCTGACAGCGGCAATATCACCATCGACGGCATCCCTGTAGCCACGGATTACAGGCGCACTGGGAACGCAGACGAAAGGCGACTGACGCAACCGGCTGAACGATTGAAGTCCCGGCTGATGACTTGGCTGGCCAAGCCCAGGTCGGGGGTGCACCCGTTGTCCCGCGCCCAACGAGTCCAGTTGAGACACCGGCTTGGACTGGTCATGCAACATCCGGAACGACAGTTGTTTGCACAGACAGTGGCCGAGGATGTCGCGTACGGCCCGCGCAATCTGGGGCTTTCCGAGCAGGAAGTCGCGCAACGTGTCGATGAAGCGCTGGAATTGCTGCATATTGGCGATATCCGCGACCGCTCGCCGTTCAGCCTGTCCGGCGGGCAACAGCGGCTTGCGGCTATTGCGGGGGTTATCGCCTGCCATCCGGATGTGCTGCTGCTGGACGAGCCGACGGCCAGTCTCGATGAGACGGCGAGCGCACGAATCCGCGGTTTGCTCGCTGATCTGCACCGCCGCGGGGTTACGGTGCTGCTGGTCACCCACAGTATCGACGAGGCACGCGCTGTTGCCGACCGCGTGCTGGTGCTTGAGTCTCCGACAAACGCCCAGCAGAAGGTAACTCCGCAATCGGCAGACGAGCAGAAACCGGCGGACACACTACAATCGGAGGCATCCGCGGCGGCATCATCAGACGATATCCCCGCGATTCCATCTGCCAATACCGCGGATATCCAACCTTCCGAAGCACGGCGAACCGGCACCGGACGGTCCGCAATCGGCAAGCTTGACACCAGGGTGAAAGTGGTCGCGTTCCTGGCGCTCATGTTTTCGGCGTTCGCCATCAGTTCACCATACCAACTGGCCGTCGGCGCCATCCTGACCGCCGGTATCGTCGCCGCCGCGCGAATCAGCCCACTTCAATTGCTAGCGCGCATCCACATGTTCCTGTTCCTATTTGTGTTCGCGGGTGTGCTGAACATCTTCTTCGTCCGCACAGGCACACCACTTGCCCATATCGGTCCCGTGCCTATCACCGATGACGGTGTGCACACGGCAATCATCTACGCCTGCCGCTTCGCTCTGGTGATTATTCTCGGCGCGGTGTATGTGGAGACGACAACGCCCACGGCCATGACCGACGCGTTTGAATCCCTCTTGTCCCCGCTCAAACGATGCGGCATCCATGTCCAGGAGATAGCGCTGGTACTGAGTCTGGCGTTGCGGTTCCTACCGACGCTGCGCGTGGAAATCATCTCCGTCGCCCAAGCGCAAGCGGCCCGCGGCGGCAGTATCGAAAGCGGTTCCCCGGCTCAGCGGTGCCGTGCGATGTGTGCGATCATCATGCCGGTGTTCGCCGCGTCGCTAAGGCATGCCGACAATCTGAGTCTTGCCTTGGACGCGCGTTCCTATGAGGAAGGCATCCATCGGACTCATTGGCATGAGATGCGAATGCACGCCCGCGATGGCGTGTTCTGTGCGGCTTGTGCCGTCTATGTGGCGGCATTGGTTCTCGTCGCGTTGCTGTGACATGCGCTGTCACGGTGCCCGCTGCCGCGACCAGACCGTCAAATGACCGTATTGCGTTCCTTTCGTAGCGTCTACGCCGTATTTTCCCCTGCATCCCTGCTAACCAGCCATTAACATGTTGCGGCGATTACAGCAGCTCGCCTTGGATAAAGCCCGATGCACCGTCAGCATGGCGATTATCCGGATGCCGTCTGCTTCTCTCCAGATGTCCCGCAGCGTCACTGCGCCGACGTGGTTGCGGTGTTGGCCCACCTTGTTCTACGCCGGCATCCTTGGGGTTCTCGAGCGGTGCCGCCCATCCGTCACGCTCCCCCGTCACCGCTGGGTGCGCGGCAAGATCGCGATCAATCCAGGCCATAATCAATCCTGCCAGTTGATTGATCTCCTGAGCACTCAGTTCTCTGCCCCGCGGAATATGGTGCCATTTCTCGATGCATCCACGACAGCAGCATGCGGTGGCGTGTTGGGCGGTGAACACAGGATGACCACGCCAAGGCGTTTGTCTCCCGTCTTTCGCAGGCTGGGCCGCGCCAACCCGTTGGGCGAGCATCTCATGCGCATGCCGGTCAATGAGTTCACGCCCTTTGCGCCTCGCATATTCGGCGTCGTGCGGACTCAACGTGAATGATGATCGGAATGACGAATGGGACAGCCGTTCCAGCGTTTCGGCAACCCAATTGGCAGCTTGCCGAGCGTCGTTTTCGTCGATGCGATGGCCGGATTCGGTCGGCTGCCTTGCACCTGCAGGCAGATTGTCACTCACTGCGATCACGCTTCGTTATGCGTCTCGTGCGTGGGCGCGGCTGTGGACCGGTCGAACATCTCGACCCGCTCATGCAAGTCATCTGCGATGCGATACCAATGCTGGACCGTATTCTCCAGAAAGAAGTAATACCTGATATACCCAATGAGCAGTCCCAGCATTGCCAGGTAGATGATGGTGGACACAGGAATCGTGGAAGGGACGAGCACCATAAAGGCGAGCGCGACCAAGAACACGGCGATGGTAATCATCATGACTCCCAAATGGATGAGCCGCTCATGCTGCAGCCATGCGAGCTTGCGCTCATGCCAATCCAACAGTCGATGGGGATCTTCACCTTGGCCGAGGCGCGTGGCGATGCTCTTTTCATGCCGTTTTGTCCATTCACGCAGATTCAAGCCGTATTTGTCCCGAGTGTCCTCCACGCGTCGCGTAGCTTGTTTTCTCGGTTGATCGCCATCCATCGGCATGCCTCCCTTGCAACGACGCATGCTTTCATCGTACTCGTCCGCGGCATGGATACGACAGCGCTGCCCGGCGACCCGTGCAATTGCGGGAACAGTACGCAGAAACAATATATGGAAACCGGACGATACTCAGAATGCACAATCGATATGCACGATTGAAAACTGCACTGGATTGTGGACGCACGTGATGGTGGACCGCGTGGGAATCACATGGTAGACGGCAACGCATCACAGAGGAGACAAGAGAAGACGCAGTCCGCTTCCAGTCTGCGTGGTGAACAGCAGACGATTCCACGCTGATGCCGTCAGTCGACCACGCACGTTCCGGCGTGTGCCGAAGCCGCCGCCTGGTCGGTCTGCGCATTCATCGCATATTCCGGGAAACTTGCACCGGTGCTGTTCAAGGTGTCGCGGTTCGCCCCCAGATACATTACCGCGTAGGAATTCGTCATGCCCTCGTTCTCGACATGAAGCGGCGGAACGGATGTCTCGCAACGGGAATACACCAGATAATGGGCGATTTCATGGCGAAGCTCGTCAAGATACTGCGTCGAACGAACGACGTACGGGTACGCCTCATGGCCGGTGTTGACGAAGATGGTATCGGCTTTCCCTTCGCAAAATGCCGCGAATGCGTACCGATCCGCTTGCGTTGAAGGGCAGTAGTTGCCCATGCTCTGGAAATCGTAGTCGGCGTGCAGACCGGCGATTGACAGCATTTGTTCACCCGACTGTAGGTAGGTGCCGTCCTGCCCTGTCTGTCCTTGGAAGGACGCGATCTGCTGTTCGATACTGTCCAATTGTTGTGGCGATGGCGCGTGATGGCTGTCATCTTGTGTAAGGACGATCTCGAAATAGGAGCCGGTCGCCGTGGTATGTGTCTGGATTGAGATGTTGTACAACTTGTGGATCTTGAAATCGTATTCAAGCTGATGCAAGTCGGCGAGCTTCGCCGTGTAGTATGTCGTGGCATCGTTGCGGTTCATGGAGCGTCTCGCATCACCGTAGGACGTTGCTTCCAGCATATGATCTAGGGCCTTGAGCCATGAATCAATCGCTGATTGGGCGTTCGGAAGCGCTTTGACATATTCGTTGATTTGTGCCGCCGGCATGGCATGGTACTTGTCATGCATGGCTTTGATTTCGTTGATGTATTGACGGTATTGGCCGCATGAATCATACCGGTAGCCGATGATTCCGGTCGAATCCGATGAATCTGAAGACGCTGAGTCAGTCGGCTGCTGTTGGTTTTGCGTAGAACCGCTGGATGACGGCCGAGACGATGGCGAGCCTTGCGCATAGGTGACAGTCCTATCGCGGGGTTGAGCTGAAGAAGGCTTAATGACACCGGCGTTGACGAGTCCGCAGAGTATCAGGCATATCACCACAATAACCGTGCAGATGTTATCAAGAACAGAACTATGAGACCCAGGCAGAGGGGAAACAGATGACAGGTCAGATGTTGAGCGATGGGATCCGCCACGGCTACGAAACCCGCCCATGTTGCTCATATTCGGTAAGAAGCCATTAGGCGAATCATCACCGTGATTATCATCATAGAAGTTCATTGATCCCCGCCCGCGTCAGTGTTCATTGCAAATGCATACGATTGCATATGGAATACCATCATACCGCTCAAAGCCGATATTCAGCCGTTCCCCACAGTGAATCTAATTGTGCCCCCGACCTAGGGGTTCCTATCAGCAGTATCCTGCTCGAGACGTCTATTCAGTGGACATCGCATGTTGATTGGTTGGCCCGCACGCCAATATTGCAAGCACCCAACGCAGTGGCCTTGCCGCATACATCTCCCAAACTGGTTGTGTTGATGAACTGCGCGGTATCGGCGGTGCATGCAGTGATCCTGATGCTGTGGACTTCTGATTGCCGGGCTGGTGATTACCGTCAACTGCTGTATCCCGCGCGCTGGGGGCGGTCTCGGCTTTTCTCCCAAACCGGTTGCGTCGGCGGGTTGTCTGGTGTGACTGGTTTGGGTGGGGGTGGAGTCGGGCGTGTGTGTGGTT